>CAVHNA010000088.1:0-10403 GCA_963637205.1 Bacteroidaceae bacterium | reverse complement strand
TCTTGCTCTGGCAAGCGTCTCCTTCGTCGCCGAGCGGACGCAAATGCGCCTCCTACGTCGCGCGATCTTCGCCTATCATGTCGTTTGTCGCCGCCATTGCTCCGTTCCACAATTTCGGAGAAGCCTTGACTCCGGCTCCCCCGAAATTGTGTCGCAAATGTTTTGCCGTCCTATTCGCTCAGTTCAAGCCAGCGCATGGACTTCTCGTCGAGCTCCTTCTCCAGCAGCGGCAGGCGTTTGCTCATCTCCGTTATCCGCTCCACGGAGGCTGTGCCGCCGCTGAGCTGTTCCACTATGTCGGCCTTCTCCTTCTCCAGGGCTTCTATCTCGTTTTCCAGCCGCTCGAGCTCCTGCTTCTCCTTGAAGGTTAGCTTGGGCTTGCGCTCCGCTCGCGGTTTGGCCTTGGCTGCGTTGGCCTCGGCTGTGACGGCCTTGGGCGCGCTCTCGGCCTTCTTGTTCTCCAGCTTCTCCCATTCGCGGTACTGCGTGTAGTTGCCCGGGAAGTCCTTCACGTCGCCGCCGCCGTTGAAGACCAGCAGGTGGTTCACCACCTTGTCCATGAAGTAGCGGTCGTGGCTCACCACTATCACACACCCGCGGAAGTCCTGCAGGTATTGCTCCAGCGTCTGCAGCGTGGCTATGTCGAGGTCGTTGGTAGGCTCGTCCAGCACCAGGAAGTTGGGGTTGCGCATCAGCACGGTGCAGAGGTAGAGCCTCCGCTTCTCGCCTCCGGAGAGCTTGTAGATGTAGTTCTGCTGCTGCAGCGGCGTGAACATGAAGTGCTGCAGGAACTGCATGGCCGTGAGGTGACGTCCGCCCCCGAGGTCGACGTACTCCGCCACCTTGCGCACCGCGTCTATGACCTTCTCCTGCTCGTTGAAGGCCATGCCGTTCTGGCTGAAGTAGCCGAACTTCACCGTGTCGCCCACCGCGAAGCGTCCGCTGTCGGGCTTGACCTCCCCTATGAGCATCTTCACGAACGTGCTCTTGCCGGTGCCGTTGCCGCCCACGATGCCCATCTTCTCGTAGCGGGCGAAGTTGTAGTAGAAGTCCTTCAGTATCACCAGGTCGTCTTTGCCCTCCCTGTGGAAGCATTTGCTCACGTACTCGGCCTCGAATATGCGCGAGCCTATGTACGTGGATTTCACCTCCAGCCTCACCTGCCGTTCTTCCATCTTGCGTTTGGCCGCCTTCTCCAGTTCGTAGAAGGCATCCTCCCTGTATCTGGCCTTGTGTCCGCGGGCCTGCGGCTGTCTGCGCATCCACTCCAGCTCCGTGCGGTAGAGGTTGTTGGCCTTGGCCACCTCGCTTCGCTCGACGTCCAGACGCTCCTGCTTCTTCTCCAGGAAATAGCTGTAGTTGCCGTGGTAGGTGTAGACGGTCTCGTCGGCGAGTTCCATTATCACGGAGCAGACGCGGTCGAGGAAGAAACGGTCATGTGTCACCATCAGCAGCGTCATGTTGGAGCGCGAGAGGTATCCCTCCAGCCATTCCGTCATCACGAGGTCGAGGTGGTTGGTGGGCTCGTCCAGTATCAGGAAGTCGGGCTCCATGATGAGCGCGTTGGCCAGTGCCACGCGTTTGAGCTGTCCGCCGGAGAGCTGCCCCACGGGCTTGTTGAACTCCGTGATGGAGAGCTTGCTGAGGATAGTCTTGCTGCGGTTCTCGTAGTCCCACGCCTTGTGCTGCTCCATCATGTCCAATGCCTCCTGCAGCCCGGGGTTGCCCGGCGTGGCCAGGCACTGCTCGTACGCCCGTATGAGGTTGGTGGTCTCGTTGCCGTGCCAGAAGCACGCCTCCAGCACCGTCAGCTCCGGAGGGTACGAGGGACTTTGCTCCAGATACCCCAACGTGACGCCGTTGTGGAACACCACGTCGCCGCTGTCCGCCGCGTCCTTGCCCCCGAGTATGTTTAGCAGGGTGCTCTTGCCCGTGCCGTTGTCGGCCACCAGCCCCACCTTCTGCCCTTGCCCTATGCCGAAGGACACGTCCCTGAAGAGAGTGCGGTCGCCGACGCTCCGCGTGAGGTTCTGTACTTGCAAATATGATACCATATCGTTTGATTTTTCCGCGAAAATACGGAAAAACATCAAAAACGGTGATAAAAAGCCGCCGAAATTTGGCTGTTATGAATTATCGCTGTAATTTTGCGTTGCGAAAAAACCGACATCCATGGCCGTACGTATCGGCTTGAGTATTTTCCCGACACTATCATTTATTATCAAACAAAACAGCATACATCATATAGAATATGCACACTAAGGAAGAATTGGAGAAAATGTCCTCAGAGGAACTCAACGCCTTGGCTTTGAGTCTTGGCGTAGAGAATCCCGAAGGACAGTCAGAACTCATTTACACCATAATAGACGCTGAGTCGCTGGCCGCCGCCAAGGAGACTGGTGAGGCTCCCAAGAAGAAACGCGGACGCAAGCCCAAAGACAGAAGTGCAGAGGCGACTGCTGCGGAAGGAGAACCGGTTAAGGAACGCAAGCGTCCGGGGAGGAAGAAGGCTGTCCCGGCCGCTGAAGCCGAAACAGCCGCCGAGACCGCTGCCGACACCGTGAACGCCGACAGCGAGGAGACGGAAGCCCCGACGCGTAAAAGACGCAAGAGAATAGGGGAGATGAGGCAGGAGGAGGCGCAGGATGCGGCTGCCGAGCAAGACGCTGAACCAGAGGAAGACACTCCGACGGCCGATGCGACTACGGCGGAACCCGAACTCGAACCCGAAGAGGTGAGCGCACCCGGCAACCCGGAACCGACGACGGTCCGCGAGAAGGGAAACTACGATATGTCTCCCGCTTCGGTGGAACGTTTCATGTCGGAGGGCGACGACTTCATCATCATACAAGACATACCGCAGGCCGAACTGCAGGCCGAGATGCTTATGGACGACAGCACGGAACGCAGAAGGGAAGGCGCGCAGATGATAGACACATTGCCGGCGATAGACACCGAGGAGGAAGCTAAACCCGAAGACCCGAAATACGACTTCGGACAGAACATCCGCGGAGAGGGCGTGCTGGAGGTTATGAACGAGGGTTTCGGATTCCTGCGCAGCAGCGACTACAACTATCTGAGCAGCCCTGACGACATATACGTGAGCGTGCAGATGATACGCCAGTATGGACTGAAGACCGGCGACGTGGTGGAAGGCCCGGTGCGTCCGCCGCGCGAGAGCGAGAAGTACTTCCCCCTCATACAGGTGACTTCCATAAACGGTTGCAACCCGGAGGTGGTGCGTGACCGCAGTCCGTTCGAGAACCTCACGCCTTTGTTCCCCGACGAGAAATTCAGACTCTGCAACGGCAAGAACGACAGCCTCTCGGCACGCGTGGTAGACTTGTTCGCCCCCATAGGCAAGGGACAGCGCGCTCTGATAGTGGCGCAGCCCAAGACGGGAAAGACGCTGCTGATGAAGGACATCGCCAACGCCATAGCCGCCAACCATCCGGAGGCTTACCTCATGATGCTCCTCATAGACGAACGTCCGGAGGAAGTGACCGACATGGCGCGCACCGTAAACGCGGAGGTGATAGCGAGCACCTTCGACGAGCCTGCCGAAAGACACGTCAAGATAGCCGGTATCGTGTTGGAGAAAGCCAAGAGAATGGTGGAATGCGGACACGACGTGGTGATATTCCTTGACTCCATCACACGTCTGGCGCGAGCCTACAACACGGTGTCGCCGGCCAGCGGCAAGGTGTTGAGCGGCGGCGTGGACGCCAACGCGCTGCACAAACCCAAACGTTTCTTCGGAGCCGCGCGTAACATAGAGAACGGCGGTAGCCTTACCATCATTGCCACCGCACTCATAGACACGGGCAGCAAGATGGACGAGGTGATATTTGAGGAGTTCAAGGGAACGGGCAACATGGAACTGCAGCTTGACCGTATGCTCAGCAACAAGCGCATCTTCCCCGCCGTGAACATAGTGGCAAGCTCGACACGCCGCGACGACCTCCTGCAGGACAAGATGACTCTCGACAGGATGTGGGTACTGAGGAAGTTCCTCAGCGACATGAACAGCATAGAGGCCATGAACGAGGTAAAGTCGAGACTGGAAAACACCCGCACCAACGAGGAGTTCCTCCTCAGCATGAACTCGTGAGGAAGGAGATACCTGGCGGAGCCGCAAGCATGTAAACCGTAAAAAACGAAAGACATGAAGAAGACGCTGGTTTGTATGATGGCAGCCTTGGCGAGTGGGAGCGTCGCCGCACAGAACGTGACACGCATCACTGCCGACATCAAGGGCGTGGCCAAGGAAGACACGCTTACACTACAGTGGGGAGCGAGCAACAAGAGTGCGTCACCTTACATCATGCAGAGAGGTGCCGTCGGGGACTCTGCTTTCGCCATACCTCTCAACGAGCCTCGTCTGCTGGTGCTTACGCTCAAGAATTCCGACGCCAGGTACGAGATACTCGCCGCTCCGGGAGAAGACATCTCCGTGACGGGCAGGGTGCGCAAGATAGAGACTTCGCTGAAGACGGACGCGCGGTTCCGTAAGATGTCGACAGTGGGTGCGGCGTACCAGAGCCAGTACGAGAAGGTGATAGACGAGTACCGAAAACGGCAGGACAGCATAGACAACAAGGTCTATTCGGAATACAAGGACGTGCACAGGCTGATGGAGAAAGCCAAGGAGAACAACGAGGAGCAGGCCATAGCCGACATGTACCAGACCCTGCACGGCCAGAGCTACATAGAGCGTGTCATGAGTACGTTCACGGAGCGCATAGACTACGCCAAAGCCCTCATACGCAGCCACAAGGAAACATTCCTGGGCCCATTGCTGATGCTGAAGCTCACCGGAAGGCTTGACAGCTCGTACAAACCCTTGTACGACGAGATGAGCGCGGAGGCCAAAAACAGCTACTACGGACGCGAGGTGAAGGATGAAGTGGACCCGCCCACACTCAACGGCGAGTACGCTCCCACGGTGGTGGTGAAGGATGTGGAGGGCAACGAGAAGGTTCTCTCCTTCGCTTCCACGGGCAAGAAATACATACTCATAGATTTCTGGGCCAGCTGGTGTCAGCCCTGCCATAAGGAGATACCCGGACTGAAACGCCTCTACGCCAAGTATCACTCCCAAGGGCTGGACATTGTGGGCATCAGCGTAGACCAGTACGAGGATGACTGGACGGACTGCCTTTCGGAAGTGGATGAACCTTGGAACAACTATCTTGACGTGAAGCGGCAGGCTACCAACGAGTACAAGGTGCAGTACATACCCAGCATCTTCATAGTGGACGGCGCTACCGGCAAGATAGTGGCGGAGAAGATGCGAGGCGACGACCTGTGGGATTATGTGGATTCCCTTTTCGGTGGAAAATAACAAGTAGATAGCGAAAGAGCTTTGGCGGATTTCACGCCAAAGCTCTTTCGCTATTCAGGCTTTCTTTTCTTTTATGATACCGTGGCGGTAGGCGTAGAGCAATTCGCGAAGCTCGTCTATCTGCTCTTGTAGCCTTGCCCCCCTGTCAGTGTCGCAGACCCTCATGCGGTGGCCGGTCATCACTTCTATCTGGGTGCTGCTCTTGATGTCCGTCTCGTTCTGTATGGCTTCCCTCGTACTGGTGAAAGGCTCGTGCTGGATAAGCTGGAAGCCGCGGCTGTGGTAGACCAGCGTGTATCCCGCTATTCCGGTGGTGGTGTGGTAAGCCTTGGCGAAACCTCCGTCTATCACCATCATCTTGCCGTCGGCCTTGATGGGGTTCTCGCCCTGCGCCACATGCACTGGCACGTGTCCGTTTATGATATGCCTGTACTCGCCCTTTACCCCGAACGCGTCAAGTATCTGGTCGCAGATGTCGGGGTTCTCCCTCAGCTGATAGTAATATCCTTTCTCCTCCTTGTACGTTTCCTTGTCCTTGAGGAAGTACCTCTCGAATGTGGTCATGCGGCTCTTGTCGAAGAGAGGACTGTCAGGGCCGCACCACAGGTACCAGAAGAAGTCTATGGCGTTTTGCTTTTCTTCAGATGGCGTGTCGGACTGGAACGCGCTCCTCATGGTCATGCCTATGCGGTAGAGCAGTTCCTTGCCCTTGTACTTCTTGCCGCCGAGCGACACTTCCTTCAGGCCGCCGTCCTCGTTGAGTGGTATGGAAGCGTGGAACAGCAGGTTGCCGTTGCAGATGGAGTACATACATCCGTGGCTCAGTAGACACCTTATGTGCTTCTGCAGTTTCTCCGAGATGCGGAACGAGTGCTGCAGCTTCATCACCAAGTCCTTTTCCGCTTCCGTGAGGGCGTATGGCGACGTAGGCGACACGGTGGGGAAGGAGCAGTCCTTCATCTCGTATTCCTTGCCGTCCAAGACATACACTCCGTGCGTGAAGTCTATGTTCTCCAGCGTGCCTGGACCGCGCAGTTGCCATTCGGGGTGGTTGTCGCGCATCTGTGCCTCCAACTTGAACTGCACTATGCTGATGGCTTTGTGCATCTGCGCTATCAGTCTGCGTGTCTTCGGGTCAATGGCTTTTTCCGTTTCGTTGACGGTGGGGAGAAACTCCAGGCAAGGGTCGTCGCTGTATGTCTCCATGGCGAATGTGGCCAGTGGCAGCATGTTTATGCCGTACCCTTCTTCCAGCGTGGCCACGTTGGCGTATCTGAGGGAGAGTCGCAACACCGTGGCTATGCACGGGCTGCATCCTGCCGCCGCCCCCATCCACAAAGCGTCGTGGTTGCCCCATTGTATGTCGAAGTTGTCGCGCGAAAGCAGGTAGTCCATTATGATATGCGCGCCTGGGCCGCGGTCGAAGATGTCGCCGAGGATGTGCAACTGGTCAATGCTCAACTTCTGTATCACGTTGCAGATGGCCACGATGAAGTTCGACGCCTGCCCCGTCTGTATGATGGTCTCTATGATGCGCTTGAAGTATGCGTCCTTGTCGTCGTCTATCGGGCTTTCGTGAAGCATCTCCTCTATGATGTAAGCGAACTGGTGCGGCAGCGACTTCCTCACCTTGCTCCTCGTGTACTTGCTGCAGACCGACCGGCAGACTTCCACCAGGCGGAACAGGGTGGTGGAATAGAACTCTTCCTGCTTCCCTTCCTCCGTCTCTTTTATCATCTCCAGTTTTTCCTCGGGGTAATATATTATGGTACACAGTTCGCGTATCTCCTTCGACCGCAGTGTCTCTCCGTACAACTCCGTCACCTTGCGTTTTATGTTGCCGCTTGCGTTGCGCAATATGTGCAGAAACGCTTCGTGTTCGCCGTGAATGTCCGCCACGAAGTGTTCTGTGCCTTTGGGAAGATTGAGGATGGCCTCTAAGTTTATTATCTCTGTGCTTGCGCTCTCGCTGTCAGGGAAAGACTGGGAGAGAATGTGCAGAAGTCTCATGTCGACTTCTATTTTGCTTTCGTAATCCTGCATTGTGCCTCGTTTCAATATGCCGCGAAATTATGCCTTTTTCACGTTAGGGGCAAGTCGGTATGGCTAATTTTCCGTAACTTTGCAAAAAAATAACAAAGTTGTAATGATTAAGGGTACGTATAGTAAGTTGATGTCATTGCTGTTGTGCATCTTCACGACGGTGACGGCAAGCGCGGAGGAAGAACTGGTAAAGTTCGGCGATTTTGAGACATGGATAACAAGGGAGATAAAGGAGAGCGTGCTGGTAGGCGGCAAGAAGCAGACCCTTTATGAGGTAGGTCCCACAGGAACGTTCAACGGAGCCAGGGCTTTTACCAACCAAGGCGGTTGCCCGTGGGCTAATAGCAATGTTTACGCCAAGGTGTGCGGAGTGGTGAAGACCAACGTGAGTGTGTATCCCGACGAGCACGGAAGCGGCAAGTGCGTCAAGTTGTATTCGCATATTGTCAAGTGCAAGGCTGTGGGCATTATAAACATCTCCGTCTTTGCGGCGGGCAGTATATTCACTGGAACAATGGTTGAACCCATCACCAGTTCGTCCAACCCTATGAGCAAGATCAACGTGGGGATTCCCTGTACACGCAAGCCCAAAGCTCTGAAATTCGATTACAAGTATTACAACGACGGGTCCGCAAACCGTATACGCGAGACGGGATTCAGTAAGAGAAAGACCATTTCCGGTAAGGATATGGGCGAATGTGTATGCCTGTTGCAGAAACGGTGGGAAGATAAGGACGGCAATATGCACGCCAAACGCGTGGGGACTATGAGAATGCGTTTCGACAAGAACACGAACGGATGGGTGGAAGGCAAGTCCTTCCCCATACATTACGGCGATATAACGAAAGAAAGCTTTTATCAAGACTGGATGGGCTTGGTACAAGGTGACCGCACATATTACTGTCTGAACAGCAATGGCGAGAACGTGCCTTTGCAGGAAGAAGGATGGGCTTCAGCCGACGAGAACCCCACGCACATCATCATTAAGTTTGACAGTAGTCATGGCGGTGCGTATATAGGCACGGTTGGCAACACTCTTTGGGTGGACAACGTGAAGCTGGTGTACTGATTCCCCCACATTATGACATATATATATACGCTCATAGTGCAATGAAACCGTACTATCTGCTAGAAGAGTCTCTCCTGCGCAGAAACCTTTCCCTCATCCGTGATGTGGCCGAAAGGTCAGGCGCGGAGATGATTCTCGCTTACAAGGCGTTCGCTTTGTGGAAGACGTTCCCCATCTTTCGTGAATACATCAGCCATACCACGGCGAGTAGCCTCGGCGAAGCTATGCTCAGCAAAGAGAAATTCGGCTCGTTGGCTCATACGTACAGTCCGGCGTATACTGACGACGAATTCGACGACATACTGGAGTGCAGCGGACACCTTACTTTCAATTCGCTCTCACAGTACGAACGTTTCATACCTAAGGTGAAAGCCTACAAGGGTCATCATGTGTCTGTGGGCATAAGGGTGAATCCGGAATATAGCGAAATAGAGACCGAGCTCTACAATCCATGCGCTCTGGGCAGCAGGTTTGGCGTGTTGGACTCTGCTTTGTCCGAACAGTTGCCAGAAGGGATAGAGGGCTTTCATTGTCATTGCCATTGCGAGAGTTCTTCCTATGCTTTGGAACGCACCCTCGAACATCTGGAGGCGCGTTTCGGAAAGTGGTTCGGGCAAATCAAATGGCTAAACCTTGGCGGCGGTCATCTTATGACGCGTAAAGACTATGATGTGGAACATCTTGTGGGAACACTATGCGCTTTGCGCAGCAGGTATCCTCACCTTTCGTTGATACTGGAGCCTGGAAGTGCCTTCGCATGGCAGACAGGTAGCCTCGTCTCGCAAGTGGTTGACATCGTGGACAACCATGGCGTAAAGACGGCCATCCTCAACGTCAGCTTTACTTGTCACATGCCGGATTGTTTGGAGATGCCGTACCAGCCGACGGTATGCGGGGCGGAGTCTCTGCCTTTTGAGGCCGCTTCCCATTGCCCAGACGGACAATATATATACAGGCTTGGCGGCAACAGTTGTCTCAGTGGGGACTATATGGGCAGTTGGCGTTTTGACAGTCCGTTGCGGATAGGGCAGGAGGTAATCTTCGAGGATATGATCCATTATACCACGGTAAAGACAACCATGTTCAACGGCATCACGCATCCTTCAATTTGCATAAGACACCTTGACGGGACTGTCGAAAAACTGAGAGAATACTCCTTTTTGGACTATTTTTCAAGGATGGATTAAAAAAAGACAACCATTTGTTTGGCTGTTTCAAAAAATCGGTATACCTTTGCAACCGCAATTCAGGGGGATTGCTCAACGCTTAAGTGTTGCAGGACAGAGGAACATTTATTGAGGTTATGAAAAGACGACATTCGTTCTTGGTTTAAGTGTAGGGGCGTTAATGATAAATGGAGAGGTGGCGGAATGGTAGACGCGCTACTTTGAGGTGGTAGTGCCGCGAGGCGTGGGAGTTCGAGTCTCCTCCTCTTCACATTTAGGTCGATGCGGAAATAGCTCAGTTGGTAGAGCACAACCTTGCCAAGGTTGGGGTCGCGAGTTCGAGTCTCGTTTTCCGCTCGCACGTCTGACGACGTTTCACAAGTTGAATCTCATTGTTTTTTCATAATATATTGCCCAGGTGGCGGAATGGTAGACGCGCACGTTTCAGGTGCGTGTGTCGAGAGGCGTGCAGGTTCGAGTCCTGTTCTGGGCACATTCAAAAGTAAGCCTTTGGTGGCTGAGTTTCTTTTGTCTACAAAATCCTGAAATGTTTGGTGCCTTGGATGAGTGGCTTAGTCAACGGTCTGCAAAACCGTCCACGGCGGTTCGAATCCGCCAGGCACCTCTTAAGTCTGAGATAGTCTCTCAGACTTTTTTTTGTTTGTCATAAAAGTGTGGTTTGACCCCGTAGTAGTACTGCAAGTGCATAGACTGCTCCGAAAAGTCGGCTCAGTAGAAAATCGGTGTGGATAAAAATTGTATTAGCGAGAAAAAAATGTTT
>CAVHNA010000087.1:0-10563 GCA_963637205.1 Bacteroidaceae bacterium | reverse complement strand
GAAATTATCTGGATAACCTTGCAAGCGTGCCCATTCACGTGGTGTCATCTTGCGCCATCCCATTTTGTTTACCTCACCTTTTATACGTGTCATCGGCGTCAAATCCTTTTGGCGGAAATCTATAACGAGATTGCTTTCCCGCCCCATTCCCCCTACAACGATGGCATGCGCAATGCCATCATCTGGTATAATATCATATCCAAAACCATTGCCTTTTGCTTCATGTCTTGCCTTATGGCGTTTCAGAGTGTCGATGTAGGTAGTAGAAAGATAATACTTGGCAGGAACTGGATTCTCCTCCCTTACATCAATCCACTTCTTTGTCACTTCCTTTTGTTCAGGATATGCAAAGTCTTCTTTCTTGATGCCTAAATCTTTCCTAAAACCCACAATGTATATTCTTTCACGATGCTGGGGTACCCCAAAGTACATCGCATTGACAAGCTGTGGGTCTGGAACGACATAACCCACCTCGTCAAGAGTATTGAGAATCGTCTTGAAAGTCTTTCCTTTGTCATGTATCATTAATCCTTTGACATTTTCAAGGAAAAACGCCTTAGGCTGGTAGCGACGCAGTATTTCTGCTACATCGAAGAACAATGTACCTCTTGTTTCCTCAAACCCCAATCGCTTGCCGGCCAAAGAGAAAGCTTGGCATGGGAAACCTGCACAAAGAACATCAAATCCCTTAGGAATTTTGCTCTTCGTACTTTCTTTTGTTATGTCTCCAAATGGTACATCGCCATAATTTGCATAGTATGTTTTTTTTGCCTGTTCGTCCCACTCTGACGAAAACACACATTCTCCACCGAGATTTTGGAATGCCATCCTGAAACCACCAATGCCAGCAAACAAATCTATGAATGTGAACTTTGGATTGATTGGAGCCTGAAACGGAACCTGGAACAAGTCGGGGAAAAGATAGGCTTGCATTTCTGCCGCAGACTCAGATAACATGCTACTGTCTTTCTTCCCATTTTCTTCCTTTACAAACTCATACCATAAGTTCAGTATGCGCTCTGCTTGGGAGACATAAGGCATATCTATATTTTTATTTCTCAATTGCAGATAATGCGTCATAAGAGCCGCTTGGTCAATGAACGGAATGACATTGCCGTTTTCATCAAGTGCCTCTTCTCCATATATCTGCACTCTGTCTGCTTTTTTTTTGCAAAAGTCAAACAAAGAAAATGTTGCTTTATCTTTTGACATTTTTGCTGTTTGTCTATTTTGACTATAAACCATCACTTCCAACGAGGCCATCCAGCGATACCTTCAAACAATCCGATAGTCGCAGAAGTATTCCCAAGTTGGGCCGAGTCGTGTTAGTAACTCATTTTGAAATAGTTGCTTGTCCAACCCCAAGTTGTTCTGACTTCCATTTGTTTGAGAGATTACTCTCTGCAAGTACAACTTTAGACGGTTAAGGCTTTTTCTCTATTTTGTCATTTTGCCTGCGAAGATACAATAAACATTCGATAAATTATTCCTTCAAAGCATTTTTTTCCCGTATAGTGCAGCAATAATTTTCAATTTTTCTTTTGCGATAAAATGCTACTGCTCTGAACAGGGCCTTTTTCTCCCTGTTTTTTTTCGCAAAACGTTTGGCTGTTCGGATAAATTGCCGTACCTTTGCATCCGTCAAACGAAAGTTGGCGGGATAGCTCAGCTGGTTAGAGCGTCGGATTCATAATCCGGAGGTCGTGGGATCGTGCCCCACTCCCGCTACATAAAAGGGAAGCAAGTTCTAAAGTTGCTTCCCTTTTATGTTTTCGTCCACGTCTGGAGTTCCTCACTTTTCCATGATACGCTGCAGGAGCTCCGGGTCGTTGGTGGTTATAATGTCTATACCCTTTAGTGTGGCGTGGTGACGCAGATCCTGCTCTCCGTCCACTGTCCAAACATTCACCTCTATTCCTTCGTTGGCGGCTTCGGTAAGCCACTCGGGATGTTGCTCAAAGACCTTCTGGTTGTAGTCTATACCCGTCAGACCCAAAGCCTTCACCTCCTTAGGACTAAGTTCGCCGTTAAGATACGCCACCTTGGCGTTTGGCCATTGCTGGTGAAAGTATTCGCAGGCGTGTTTGCTGAAGGATATAAACTCGGTACGACCCTCCAAGCCAAGCATCTTTATCAACGCTAGAGATTTGTCGATGGCACTGTTCTCCCGTTCCGGTGTACGATGTGCCTTAAGCTCAAATATCAACTTGCAGTCGGGATATTTGAGAGACTCGTACAAGTACTGCTGCAGAGTAGGCAGAAACTCACCGTTGGCGAGCCTGTGATTCATCAGTGTGGCAAAAGTGGTGTCTTCTATCCTTATGCCGTCTATCGTGGCGTCGTGGAATACGACAGGTACTCCGTCCGCCGTCATCCATACGTCAAACTCCGCACCGTAACACTTTATTTCAGCCGCTCTGCGCAGAGAAGTCAGCGAGTTCTGGGCACTTCCGTCAGTGCGCCAATAGCCTCTGTGCGCCACCACGCGAGGCTGTGCCATGAGAGTGCCGACGGCGAAGGTCAGCAAAAAGGCAAAAATGTTTCTTTTCATTGTGTTTACATATTGTTTGGTTCAATTATCAGTGCACAAAGTTACAAAAAAAATGTCTGAAAAGGCGAAATAATACACAAATGGTCTGAATCCGAATATTTTTCTGTAAATTTGTGAGGAGAAAGAAGAAATAAGCAAACCTAAAAAGAAAATTACTATGGCACAGAGATTCATTCTGAACGAAGTATCTTATTTTGGAGCGGGCGCCCGCAAGGAGCTGCCTGAAGTGTTGAACCGCATGGGACTGAAGAAAGCTCTGGTCTGCAGCGACAAGGGGTTGATAAAGGTGGGCACCACAAAGATGGTGACGGACATCCTCGACTCCGCGTCCTTCCCCTATGAGATATACAGCGAGATAAAGCCCAACCCCACAGTGAGCAACGTGAAGCAAGGTGTGGCAGCGTTCAAGGCAAGCGGCGCTGACTGCCTGATAGCCATCGGCGGCGGTTCCAGTATGGACACGGCGAAGGGTATAGGCATAGTATCCAACAATCCCGAGTTCGCGGACATAGTCAGTCTGGAAGGATGCGCACCCACGAAACACAAGAGTGTGCCCATCATAGCATTGCCTACCACAGCTGGAACAGGAGCCGAAGTAACCATCAACTATGTGATTATCGACGAGGAGAGGCAAGCCAAGATGGTATGTGTAGACCCCAACGACATTCCCGCCGTGGCCATCGTAGACCCCGAGCTGATGTACTCTCTGCCCAAAGGCCTGACAGCCGCCACTGGCATGGATGCCCTTACGCACGCCATAGAGGGGTACATCACCAAGGGCGCATGGGTGATGAGCGACATGTACGAGCTGCAAGCCATCAAGATGATAGCGGAAAACCTGCCATTGGCAGTGGAAGAGCCGCGCAACCCAGTAGGCCGTGAGGGAATGGCGCTGGCGCAATACATCGCCGCACAGGCATTCTCCAATGTGGGACTGGGTCTGGTACACGGTATGGCGCATCCTATGGGTTCTCTGCATGACATCCCACACGGAGTGGCAAACGCACTGTTGCTCCCCACGATAATGGAGTTCAACATGCCCACGCGCATAGAGAAATTTGGCGTGATAGCCAAGCAGATGGGCGTAGACACCACCGGCATGACAGCCGAGCAAGCTGCGCAGGCCGCAGTGGACGCTGTGAAAGCACTGAGCGTTAAGGTGGGAATACCCCAGCATCTGTCAGACCTCGGCATAACGGAGAAAGACATTCCCGCTTTGGCGAAACAAGCCCTTGCGGACGTATGCACGCCAGGCAACCCGCGCGACGTCACTTTGGACGACATCGTTTCCCTGTACAAGAAAGTTCTGTAACCGACATATTCCCGGTGTCTGCCTTTTTAACAAGGGCAGACACCGGGATAAAAATGCGTAGGCAAAGTGAAGACAAGTCTCATCTTCCGGCAATACATTTGGATGATTGACACCATCAGACGCTTCGGGCCGCTCACACTTTCCGAGTTCAATTCTCTGTGGGAGAGAAGCAGTCTGAGCATGGGACACCAAATGCCGCGCAGCACCTTCAACTACAACCGTGAAGCGATAGAGGAGATTTTCGGCATTGAGATACAATGCCACAAGAAGGACTTCACATACTACATACGCAACATGGGCGACCTGAAGAGCAATTCCCTTCAGAGGTGGCTCATGGACACATTGTCTATAGGCACCTTACTCGCCGACAGCCAAATACTGCACAACCGCATACTGCTGGACAAGATACCCGTGGGAGGCTCCGTTCTTCAGGAGATACTACGAGCCATGAAGAGTAATATGCGCATACGCCTCAGATACAGGAAATTCAAAGACTCTGTGGAAAAGGAGGTGGAAGGAGCACCTCTGTGTCTGAAGGCTTCTGAACGCAGGTGGTATGTGGTATTGGACACTCCCGACCATAAGGAGCCTGCGGTTTACTCGTTGGACCGCATCCTCTCCGTCACCCAAGAAGACATGAGCTTTACCATGCCCAAGGATTTTGACGGTGAAGCGTTCTTCCAAAACAGTTACGGAGTGTTTGCAGGAAACGATTTTCCCGTGGAACACGTAACGCTGAAGGTAAGAGGTGTCCTTCGCGACTATTTACGTTCTCTGCCCCTTCATGCGTCCCAACATGAAACCGACATCACCCCCGAATGGTCGTATTTCCACTATGACATACGACTCACTTTTGACTTCATACAGCGAATAATCTCACACGGATCTTCATTGGAGGTAATAAGCCCAGACTCTCTGCGCCGGACCATTTCCGACGAAATCAACAAGGCCGCGTCTCTCTACAACAAAGAACAAGCGTAGCGTCACACTCTACCTCGGACGAATCAACAATTCAAGATTCCCTTGTAGTCTCGCTGCACTTGCTCGTAACTGGCAAGGTTTCCTATATCATATCTCTGACCAGGCATCTCCATGGCAAATACCAAAGTCCGGGCGCACAGCCACGCTATGAAACTGCCGGGAGCGTCCGTGCCGCAACCTTCGTCTATAGCCTTACGGACAAGACGCACGTCCTCCCGACGGTAGAAATAGAACGGTGGGCATACCCAGTGCGTCTCCGGCGACGGGGATTTCTCCGTCATGCGAATCACCAAGTCGTCATCCGCCACAGTCAAGACACCGCACTTCAACAGCTTCTTCTCGTCCTTCTCGTAGAAACGCATAACACACGTAGTTCCCTTGTCGCATGCGTAGCGGACAAATCTCTGCAAGCTAAAGTCCAGGACATTGTCTCCTGCTATGGCAAGGATGTCGTCGTCAATCTTCAATGTGTCTATCGCATATTGTATATCGCATACAGCCCCAAGGCGTGTCTCATTGGTACTGGTTCCGTCGTCCACTACAGTAATCTTTTGGGATTTTCCCTTTGCCCAGTCCCTAAAGTGTGACACAAACTTATGATTACTGATTACCACGTACTCGTCCACCACCCCAGCACCGTCTATGTCGTCTATGAGCCAGTCAAGTATAGGCTTGTCCGCCACCTTAAGCAGTGGTTTGGGGAAGTTCTCCGTAAGGGGGTATAGTCGTGTGGCGTACCCCGCCGCCAATATCAAGCATTTCATTACAGTTCTGATAAAAGTGATTATTAGAAGATGTCCTCCTTCGCCTGCAGCACTCCGTCCGCACTGCTGCAGATATGCACGCTGAATTTGTCTTTAAGCAAGGGGAACTCCTTGAGGTATTCCTCCGTAACAGAGCGTATTATTGAATGTTCGTAAGCGGGGTCGATTAGAGCCATACAGCATCCCTTAAATCCGGCTCCCGAGAATCTGCCTCCATATATGCCGTCAGTATGAGACATTATGTCGTAGAGGCACTTCAGCTCCGGAGAGCCAGTCTCCCAGTTGTTGATGCTGCTCCATCCACTTTGCGTGCTGAGCCTTCCATATTCTTCTATGTCGCCGCGTCGCCAAGCCTCCGCTCCCTGTTCCACACGTTCGAACTCCGTGTACCAATGCTCAGCGCGTTTCATCCAGTTGAGAGGCAAACGGTCCTTGAAACGCTCAAACACTTCACGAGGCACATAACGCAGATTGGCTTCCTTGAATTTGCCATATTCCATACCCGAGTACGCCATCAGGGCGTATGCGGCGGAACGTGACTCGTCCACCCTCATGTTGAACTTGCTGCCAGCCAGAGTCCTCTCCACCCCACTGAAAAAGACGGCTATCTTGTACGGTTTCATGGTGGGGAGTGACGGTATCAACTCGTATTCGTCATTAAAGGTGTCCAGATAGAGAAGGTGGCCTTTTCTGGAAAACACCTCACAGCTTTGGTCTAGCTTACCGCTGTTGACACCCACATAGTCGTTTTCAGCCGCCACAGAGAAACCTATCATCTCCAACGGTGAAGGGGAAATAAGATTGACGTGGCAAAGTGCCTTGAGATACGCCAATACCACAGCGGCGGAAGAGGAGAGCCCACCAATGGGCAACGTTCCTTCTATAACGCCGCTAATGCCATACGTAAGCGGATACTTCTCCGAAAGCTTCAACGTAGCTCCACGCAAATAGTCCGCCCAATCGTCGCACTTGTGCCTTGGAATGTCGCGCACATGGAACTGCGCACGCTTTTCAAACTGTAAGGAACACAGTTCCACCACTCCATTGAGTTTAGGACTGTAGGCGATATGGATTCCCTTGTCAATGGCAAGACCTGTTATCTTGCCTAAGTTACCGTCGGAATGTGCGCCGATGGGACATACTCGATAAGGGCAAAAAGCCATCGCCTCTGGCTCACGCTTGTATATTTCCCTGAATTTATCCTCGCAATGCATATCGTTTTATTCAATTATCAAACTAAGTCAACCTCTACATTATATATATAGTGTATATGTGCGCCTACAAGTTGTCAGTAGACCATCTTCTTTGGTTGCATATTCTCGTTGAACAATATCTTATATTGTCTTTCGTCTTTGGCGGGAGTGCTAATCACCACCGTCTGCCTCTCACCCGGAAGAAGCGTGAAGAAATTGTCCGTATAACGGGTGGCGTGGACGGCCTTTCCTTCGCCATCGGTAAGCAGCAACTGACAGAAGAACGCAATCTTGTTACTGGTATTCCTTACACTCGCCTCCCATACGTGCATGCCATCTTTGTCTTGCATCCGTTTTACCTTTACCGAAGGATTGGCCGGTTTCATGTCGGAAAGAGGAGCGAAGCCTGAAGTACACGGCCCCGTCACGGTATTCTTGCCCTCGTACTTGTCCGTGGAACTCCAATAGACGTTTTTTGAAAGCAGCTTCCCATTGCTGTCCTTGGCCTTTAAGGCGATGAAGTAGACAGGAGTGATGCCTGACGGAATCTCCACCTTCATCACGTCGTTGGCCACTCCGTCGGAAGGGATGTCCGTCCTGACGCTGTTTGCCGAAAGACGCTTGCTTTCCATGTTATACACTTCCGCCGAAACAGTGACATCTTTCTGTTCCACAAGGAAATCGTTGCAGACAGAAACAGTGCCGGTAAGATAGTCGTACTGTACGTGTATAGGTTCCAGAGCATGCATGGTATGATAAAGCGAGGCTGTCGGCTCCAGCATCCAGTCCCACATACGCGCGCACACCTGTTGATTGGGGCAGTTGTGATACCAGAAAAGAAGGCCGGAACACCATCTGTCGCCATACCCGAGTTTGTTTTCGTTCCACACCTCCCAAATACTCCTGCTGTTGATAGCTCCCACCATCTGTCCGCGCCGTGCGAACTCTTCTATGTTGTTTGACTCGCCGTACTCGTCGGTCATCTGCTTGTACAAGGTTGACATCAGATGGAACCCGTTGCCGTCCATGTAGTCCCACGTCTCTTTGTTGATAGGCCACAAGTCTTCTGCTGGCATCATCTCGTGCAAGCTCTCGGCGATAGGAAGGGTCGGAGCTCCGTATTCAGGATTAAATCCATCCACACGACTACCTCTGTCTGATGCGGTATTCTCGTAATGACGCATGGGGTTCACCTGCTTGTAAGGACTGCCGTCGTGCACGCCGTCACACTCAGACTGCATCTGATACGGGCGTGTGCCATCCAAAGACTTTATCAGCTCCTCCGCTCCAGTAACCGCCGTGCTCTCGTTGCTGCTCACGTAAATGACAATGCTGGGGTGGTTGCGTATTCTCTTCACCGTGCTCTCTACGTTGGCGAGATAGAGAGACTCGTCCAGAGGATGACGAGTGTCGCCTGTCATCCAGAATTCTTGCCAGACCATTATTCCATATTCGTCGCACAACTCATAGAAGCGGTCGCTTTCCGCTATGCCGCCTCCCCACAACCGTAACAGGTTAATGCCGCTTTGGTCGGTATAGGCGAGTTCCGTCTCCATTCGTTCGTCGTCGGTACGAAGCATCGCCTCAGGTATCCAGTTGCTTCCTCGCACGAACATTTTGTGTCCGTTGACTATCAACAACTTTGATTTGTCCGGCGTTTCCCGGCTTGCTACCACCTCGCGTATACCGAAACGGGTGGATATGCTGTCTGACAGTTGGTTGGAGAGATTGGTGAGCGTAAGGGTCAGTGTATAAAGATTCTGTTCGCCCTTGTTCTTTGGCCACCAGAGGCGCGGCTTGTCTATAACCAGCTGCGGATACTCTTCAGGGGTGAACGTCACTGTCTTGTGTTCCCCTCTCTGCAGTTTTACCTTCTTTTCCAACTTGATGTCAGTACCAGCGACATTTCCTCTTACGATACACTCAAATGTCTTGGTGTTGGGATTGAACACCTCTACGCTGACAGTTTCACTGGCCTTGTCGTAGTCGGGATGAGACAGCCGGGAAGTTACCATGGGATGTCTGAGCTGTACGTTGCCCGTCGAGTACAGCCTTATGCTCTTCCATATACCGGTATTCCTGTCCCTCACCCCATCTTCAAATGTGAAGTCCCATCCCACGGTCATCAGTTGTGAGACATTCTGGCCTATCCATCCATCGCCACCGTTGTGCCACTCCCCTGCCGCACCCCAGCTCTTTGGCATGGTAGTTCCCGGGGTGTCTACAGGGTAAACCTTAATGGCTATGGCCGCCCTTTTGCCTGGGCTCACCATGTCCGTAACGTCAAAGCTCTGGCTGTTGAACATTCCTGCCATACATCCCACCAGATACCCGTTCACCCAGACTTCGGCACGGTAGTTGATTCCTTCAGGCTCTATCCAAATGCGTCTCCCCTTATATTCCGAAGGTACGTCAAACTCCGTACGAAACCAATATGTATAAAAGTCTCTGCCTGTTTTGGACAGGTCAGGAATAAGGTTGTTCTTCAGTTTGTTGTTCTGCCCATAATAAGGGTCGGGGTAAACACCCTGTGCAACTAGATTGGTAAGCACGGTGCCAGGCACGGCGGCTTCCCTCCATGTGTCGCACTTGAAGCCGGGAAGCGATATTTGTTCTCCCGAAGCTGCGGCATCTCCCGCCTTCTCCATCCTCCACTCTTGTGCCCCCCCATGTAAGAGTTTTGAGTCCAGAGACACAAAATCCCTCTCCGCTGCACGCACGGACATGACGGCAAGCACGACGAGGATGATGAACAAGCGAAAGCGATATGTTCTTTTTTGCATGTTGAAGTATATTTTTTTTTGAAGTTTCTGACACAAAGTTATTGAATTATCCACAATCTTGCAAAAAATGGGCAATAATTATTTCCATTGATGATAAATTTTGCAAAGTTCTACAACCGACAATCTTTCACTTACAGGAAAGGAAATTATGCCGCACGCACAAACTTACCAAGGCGGCAAAGCGCAAAAATAAAATTCTCAAGGCAGAGGATGAAAATAATAACATAAAGACGCTGTGTCGTTATTTTTTTGTAACTTTGCAAGGAAAATTCAAAACTAACATACATATTTTTATATTAACACAAATGAGTACTCAAGCAGAAAAAATCAAGGAGTTGGTGGAACTCCGTGCCAAAGCCCGCATAGGCGGTGGCGAAAAAGCTATTGAGAAACAGCATGACAAAGGCAAGTTCACGGCACGTGAGCGCATAGCCATGCTGTTGGACGAAGGCAGCTTCGAAGAAATGGACATGTTCGTCCAGCACCGTTGCTACAATTTCGGCATGGAGAAGAAACACTATTTGGGCGATGGAGTGGTGACCGGCAGCGGTACCATCAACGGACGTCTGGTGTACGTGTTCGCACAAGACTTCACGGTAAGCGCAGGCTCTCTGAGCGAAATGCTCGCCAGCAAGATATGCAAGGTGATGGACATCGCCATGAAGGTGGGTGCTCCGGTCATCGGACTCAACGACTCTGGCGGCGCACGTCTGCAGGAGGGCATCAACGCATTGGCAGGATACAGCGAGATATTCCAGCGCAACATCATGGCAAGCGGCGTGATTCCCCAGATAAGTGCCATCATGGGTCCGTGCGCAGGCGGTGCGGTATACAGCCCGGCACTTACCGACTTCACGCTCATGATAGAGAACACCAGCTATATGTTCCTTACAGGCCCAGGCCCCGTGAAAGCCGTGCTTGGAGAAGTGGTAACACAGGAGCAACTCGGCGGAGCCAGCGTACACAGCACCAAGAGCGG
>CAVHNA010000086.1:0-10774 GCA_963637205.1 Bacteroidaceae bacterium | reverse complement strand
GAGTTGACCCTGCGACTGGCTGACGCTGAAAGGATAGACGTATCTCTGACAGACAAGCCCGGAGAAATCGAGAAGGCGAGAGAAGACGAGTACGAGGAGATACCCCATCCCAAGTACGGCGAAGACGGAGACGAGAGACATTCCCACGACGCATCTTTCTCCTTTGCCGGAGATGGTGAGAACAAGGGAAAGGCAAGCTCTGCGGTTTCGTGGCACGGCAGTTTTGCGCTGACAGGAAATCCCAACTGCGGCAAGACTACGCTGTTCAACCAGTTGACGGGCGGCAATCAGCACGTAGGCAATTTCCCCGGGGTGACCGTGGACAGGAAAGACGGCGTGGTGAAAGGCTATCCTCATGTGACGGTGACAGACCTTCCGGGCATATACAGCCTTTCGCCATACACCAGCGAAGAGATGGTGAGCAGACGCTTTCTGCTGGAAGACAACCCGAGCGGAATCATCAATATCGTAGACGCCACGAATATAGAACGAAACCTGTACTTGACCATGCAGCTGATGGAACTGGGTAAGCCGATGGTACTTGCCCTGAACATGATGGACGAGTTGAACGGCAACGACGGTACTGTGAGGATAAACGTCATGGAGCATGAACTAGGGATACCCGTTGTGCCAATCTCCGCCATAAAGAACGAAGGCGTGGAGGAGGTCGTGGAGCACGCTCTGCACGTGGCGAGGTACAACGAAACGCCTGGGAGGATGGACTTCTGCAGTCCCGACGACCACGGAGGTGCGGTGCACAGATGTCTGCACAGTATCATGCACTTCATAGAAGACCACGCCAAGAGGGCAGGACTGCCTATACGTTTCGCCGCAGGGAAGGTGGTGGAAGGAGACAAACACGTGATGGACGATCTTCGCCTGACAGACAACGAGAAGGAAACGCTGGAACACATCGTCCGCCAGATGGAGGAGGAGAGAGGCTTGGATCGTCTGGCAGCCATGGCCGACATGAGGTACAACTTCATACAGGACATCTGCGGCAAGGCTGTGGTTCACCCCAAAGACAGCAAGGAACATCTGCGCAGCGAAAAAATAGACAAGGTGCTGACTGGACGGTACACCGCCATTCCTTCGTTTCTTCTCATCATGGGACTGGTGTTTTACCTCACTTTCAACAGCCTTGGCGCATGGTGTCAGGGCGTGCTGGAAGATGCTATAGGATGGTTCGTGGCCGTAGCCGACCAGACTCTGACATCGTGGGACATTGCCAAGCCCATACACTCGTTGGTTGTAAACGGTGTGCTGAGCGGCGTAGGTACCGTGTTGTCATTCCTGCCGCTGATACTTATCCTGTTCTTCTTTTTGAGTATGCTGGAAGACAGCGGCTATATGGCGCGCATAGCTTTCGTCACGGACAAGATACTGCGTAGGATGGGACTGTCCGGCAGAAGCATAGTGCCTCTGCTGATAGGTTTCGGATGTTCCGTGCCAAGCGTGATGGCCAGCCGCACATTGCCGAGCGAACGTGACAGAAGGCTCACCATCATGCTCACGCCATTTATGAGTTGTACCGCCAAGATACCGATATACGCCTTTTTCACCGCCGCTTTCTTCTCGGAGAGAGCCGGCATGGTGATGGTGCTCCTGTACCTGTTGGGAATATGTGTGGGGATATTGGTTTCTCTGGTGCTCAAGAACACGTTGTTTAGGGGTGAAGCTGTGCCGTTTGTGATGGAGTTGCCCAACTACCGGATGCCGTTGGCTTCCAATGTGGCGCGCCTGATATGGGAAAAGGCGAGGGATTTCCTTCAGAGAGCTTTCACTGTCATCTTCCTTGCAAGTATAGTGGTATGGTTCCTGCAGACATTTGACTTCCATGGACAAATGGTGGACGAGGGCATGGAGTCCCAAAGTATTTTGGCGAGTCTTTCCAGCCAGTTGGCACCGTTGTTCGCCCCGTTGGGACTTGGCGACTGGCGCATAGTCACTTCGTTGATAAGCGGCTTGCTGGCCAAGGAAGTGGTTGTAAGCACGCTCGGCGCGCTTTTTAGCGGTGCGTCGATAGTGGAGGTGCTGGGTACAGCATCGGCGTTCAGCATGTTGGTGTTTTGCCTTCTTTATACTCCGTGTGTGGCTGCCATCGCCACCATACGCAGGGAGCTCGGCACCAAGTGGGCGGTCTTCATAGCGGTGTGCCAGTGCTGTCTGGCGTGGGTCGTCGCATTCATCTTTTATACGCTGCTGTCATGAACATACAGAGTATATTGCTTCTCGGCGTGGTGCTGTTGGCTGTGGCCGCCGCCTTATATATATTGTTAAGGCGAAAGGGACACGGATCTTCATGCTGCGGTTCGTGCCACGGCTGCGACGGCTGCCGTCAGGGACGTTCCTAAGGACGTGATATGAGGTCGGCGCATGCTGAATCCTGGAATATGCGGCTTTCGGCTACAGGCGAGTTGCCGTTGATGATGCTGAACGCGAACCATCTTCCATTTTCGTTGATGGTGTAGCCCGTAAGGGAAGACACCCCTATGGTGGTGAGTGTGCCGGTCTTGCAGAATATGCGTCCTTTGAACAACGGCTTGCGCATCCTTCCGTAGAGCGAACCGTAGCGTACAGGATGTTGCGGTGTGGCGAGCGTCTCGTCAATCAGCGTGCCGCGTATAGAGTCGTTCCTGAATGCGTACGCCATCAGTTTCACCAGGAAGTCTGACGTGAGCCTGTTCTCGGGTGACAGTCCGCTGCCGTCGTTTATTACCAGCCTGTCTATGTCCATATATCCCATCTTGGAAACAATGAAGTCGGTGTATGTGGAATCCTGCAGCACTTTGTCGTATGTGTCCACATCGTCTGTGGCGACAGACGACGTGTGGCGCAGGGTATGGTGGCGCACGCATTCTGCTTTTATGTTGCTGCTGTGTATCAGCATTGGCGCTATCACCTCGTTGATGTCGTGGCGGAGCGAATACAGTTCTTCGCAGCCGGAGGTGTCGCAGTCCGCCACCTTGATGTCTCTGTATGTGATACCGCTGCCGTCCATCATCCGTGCAAGCGTGCGGACGATATGGTTCTCCCCTTTCATGAGCAGCGGAACCTTGGAGTAGGGTATGTCCCAAGGCTTGGCCGTGTGGTGTTGTCTCAGCGTGTCCTTGCGCGCCAGACGAAGCATTATGTCACCGTGTATTTCGTCTATGCCGTTTTCCTTGATGGCGTTCAGGAACTCGTCGAAAGACTCTATCAGTGCGTCGTCGTCCATGTCAAGTATGAGGTCTCCGTCCAGGGAGTTTCCGCACAGCGAGCCGTGCGTGAGGATTCTGCTTTCAAAAGAATGACTCGCACCAAGGTATTTCAGAGCCATGACGGCGGTGAGAATCTTCATGCACGAAGCAGGGGGTAGCAACTGTTGGCTGTGGTAGCTGAACACGTCGCAGTTGCGCTCCAGGTCGTAGACGCTGACCGCCATCAGCGAGGTGTCTATCCTGACAGCTTGCCTGACTCTCTTCTCCATCCTTTCGGCAATGGCGATGTCCACGCTGTCCGGCGGAAGGCAGACTACGGTATCCCGCTCTTCCCCAGCCGTGCGGTTCCGGTGGGCGCATCTGTACATCAGAAAGGCCGGAATCAACAGCAGTACAACCGCCATCACACTGCACCCGGCCTTGACACTCTTCTTCAACTTACGTTTTTTCCTTTTCCTCTTTTCCGCCATTTTCAAAGTCTTGCTTTCATTACGTTGCCGGCATCCCTGCCGTTCATTATCTCGTCGCTCATGAAGTCCATGTACTTCGCCACGTGTTGGAAGTACATCTTGTAGCCTGCGCACAGATAGCTCAGTCCGGGCTCTCCGTCGGCCGTGTGTACGAACCTTAGCCTCGGACACTCTCCGTGGCAGGCCTTAAGCCAAGGGCAGACGCGGCACTGCCTTGGCAACGATTTTTCCTTGAACGCACTGAACATATTCTGCTTGTCTCCGTAGGCCAACCGCGGCAGTCCTTCCCTCTTGATGTTGCCAAGGTAATATTCAGGGAAGACGAAGTGGTCGCAGCTGTACACGCTGCCGTCGGCCTCCATCACCAAGGCGTGTCCGCATTCCCTCGCATAGGTGCAGATGCCGGGTTCCACGCCCAGCCAGCCCGCTAAGGTGGCATCAAAGACCGGTACGAACGTGGAGCCCACGTCTCTCTTCACCCATTCGTTGAATATCGCTATAAGGAAACGCCCCCATTCTTCGGGCTTCACGCTGAACGGCGCTACGGGGCATTGTTCGTCCATTACCTGCGCCAAATGCCTGCCGTCGGAGTGTTCTCGCAGCCGCTCTACCACTGGCGACAGCTGTATGTATTGGCATTGAAGCGTGTCACGGAAGAAGCGGTATAGCTCCAGAGGGTGTCCTGCGTTGGCGTGGTGCACGGCCACCATGGCGTTCCATTCCACGCCGTATTCCTTCAGAAGTCCGATGCCCTTCATCACCCTGTGCCATGTGCCGTCGCCTCGGCCATCCTTGCGGTAAGCGTCGTGCATCTCCTGCGTGCCGTCTATGCTGATGCCCACCAGCCAATGCTCGTCGCGCAGAAACTCGCACCATTCGGGCGTAAGCATGGTGCCGTTGGTCTGAAGTATGTTGCAGATGCGCCGTCCGGCTCCGTAGAAACGCTGCAGGCGTACGGCCTGCTTGTAGAAGTCGAGCGTGCGCAGCAAGGGTTCTCCTCCGTGCCAGGTGAAAAGGATGTCGGGCATCTGCTGTGCGGATATGTACGACTGTATGAACTCCTCCAGCATGCTGTCGCTCATAAGGCACTCCCTGTTACCCGTAAGGATGTTCTTCTCTAGGTAATAGCAGTATCCGCATCTGAGGTTGCAGCGCGGCCCCGCCGCTTTGGCGGTGACGTATAGGGGGCGTGCGAAAGGAAACGCTGTTGACATCGCCCCGGCCGGTTATAGCAGTTTGGCGGAAAGCCTCTTTACGGGATACCAAATCGCCGCCATGCCAGTGACTATTACCGTGACGAAGATTACCGCCATGTCCGTGAGATGTACGCTCACGGGATAGTTGTCCACTATGAAGTTGCCCTCGCTGCCGCCCATCTTCACGATGCCGAAACGTTGTTGCGCCCAGCACAGGGCCAATCCCAGCCCGAGACCCAGCGCGGCGCCGGCCAGGCTGATGATGCGTCCTTCCAGCATGAAGATGTTGACTATCTGGCTGTCCGTGGCGCCCAGGCTGCGCAGTGTCTCCACGTCGCGTTTCTTCTCTATCATGAGCATGGATAGGGAGCCTATGATGTTGAAGCAGGCGATGAGGAGGATGAAAGTCAGGAAGACGTACGAGAGGAGCTTCTCTATTCGCATGATGCGGAAGATGTCGTCTTGCTGTTCGTATCTGTCCTGCACCACGAACCGCTCGCCCAGCAGAGCCTTTATCTCTTTCTTGGCCTTGCTCGTGGACACGCCGTCCTTCAGCTTCAGTTCTACCGACGAGATGGAGTTGCCGGCGTCGAAGAGCCGTTGCGCGAAGTGCAGGCTGGTGAGGATGTAGTTGGCGTCATATTTCGACTGCTGCACGCGGAATACCACGCCGGGGCTCTGCAGCTCGTCGTGGTTGAACGACTTGGCCGGGTTGGCCATGTTCACCCTTTCGCCCTTCTTGGGAGCGTATACCTGCAGAGGGTCCTCGAAGTCAGTGGAGAGGCCGAGGCTGGCGGCCAGCTGTATGCCTATCACCCCGTACTCCAGCACGTCGGCGTGCAGCACGAAGTCGCCCTCGCCGTAGAGTATGTTTTCTATGTTGGCCTGTTCGGGGAAGTTGTCCGCCACGCCCTTTATGGTCACCACGTACTGCAGTCCGTCTCTCACGGCCAGTGCTTGTCCTTCCATCACGGGCGTCATCACCTCCACGTACTCGTTCTTGGCGAGTTTCTGTATGGCGGAGTCCTTCTGGTCTATGGCGTGGCCTTGTGCGAGTGTGACGCGCAGCTGTGGGTCGAACGCCGTGAAGAGGTCCGCCACGAGGTCGCTGAAGCCGTTGAACACGCTCAGCACGCACACCAGCGCCATGGTGGCCACAGCCACTCCCACTACGGAGATGAGGCTGATGACGTTGATGGCATTGTGGCTTTTCTTGCAGAGAAGGTAGCGCCGCGCTATGAACAGTTCGTATCTCACTTCTTGAGCAGTTCGTCTATGTGCGCCACGTAGTCGAGCGAGTCGTCCACGAAGAACTTCAGTTCGGGTATTATGCGCAACTGTTTGCCCACCTTCAGTCCGAGTTCGTAGCGCACCTGTTTCTGGTTGTCGTTGATGTTCTTCACTATCTCCCCGGCTTTCTCGCTGGGGAACACGCTCAGGTAAGCGCGGCAGACGCTCATGTCGGGGCTTATCCTGCATGCGCACACGCTCACCAGCACTCCGTGCGTGGCGGCGGTCTGCCGTCTGAATATCTCGCTCAGCTCCTTCTGTATGAGCCGCGCTATCTTGTTTTGTCTTGTCGTTTCCATATTCCTTTGTTTATGTTTCTTGTCTGTTGTCCTGCGTATGTCGCCGCTCGTTCGCCGTGCGGCGGAGGCGTCACTCCTCGGCCTGGAACATAGGGTCCCATGCCGGCAGCTTCACCGGCTTGCGCTTCAGCAGCTCCAGTATCTTGTCGCTGCAGTACTTGCGGTTCACCACCACGCGGAACATGTACTCGCAGAACCACTCGTCCGTCATCACCAGGTATCCGTTCATGCCCGACGACGCTCCCCAGCTGTTCTCCACCTTCCATTTGGTGGCGTTGCCGTTCTCGTCCAGGTCCACGGCCATCAGCGTCACGGCGTGCGTGCTGCCGCTGTCGAAGCTCTGTATGCGCTGTTTCTTGTTCATGCCGAAGCTGGTGCCCAGCAGGCTGCCGAAGTCGAAGTTCTGCAGGTCCAGGTAGCCCGTGTTGCGGTCGAGGCACTTGCCCACGTCGCAGCTGAAGTACATCTGGCAGCTGTCCTTGAGGCTGGCTATGGCCGGAGCCTTCAGGTCGTTGATGTCAAGGTTCACGTACAGCCAGTTGTGTCCGTCGTAGAGATGCCTGTCGTAGTCTATCTCGTACACCTCGTTGTATGGGCGGCTGGGGTCGTTCATCAGCATCACGTAGTCGGCATAGAGATCTTCGTCGCCTCCGCACACCTCCTTGTAGAACTGCTGCGGCGTATATGTCTTGGCTTCGCCGACCGCCTTGCCGTCTTTCTTGGGTGCCCAGGTGAACTCTTTGGGAGGCGTGCCGTACGCCATCGTCAGCATGCGGTAGACGGTCTTCATCTGCTCCACCTTGGTGGCCTGCAGCTGTTTCTCGCTCGCCCCTGCGGCGGCTTTCTCGCGGAGCTGTATGCCGTATTCGCGGAGCTTGCGCTTGAGGCATCCGCAGAACTCGCTGGTGTTGTTGCTGACGTACGTCTCGGCCATCACGTCCTGCGGCACGAGTCCGTATTTGGTCACCAGGTCAGCCACGCCGGTGTAAGTGCCGCCGTCGGAGAGCGGGTTCTGGAAGAGCCATCTTACCATCTGGTCGTCCTGGTCCTTGGAGCGCGTGTCTATGATGCCCTGCAGGAAGAGGTTGCTCTTCTCCAGCTGGTCGTAGAAGAACAGGTAGACTTGGCTGAAGAAGAAGTCGCTCACTCCGAGTTTCTTCATGGCTCTGTTGCGCAGCACGTTGGTGCCGGTGAACAGCCAGCAGCGTCCGCTGCCCTGCTGGTTGCTGATGCCGCTGTTGGGCACTTCCACGCTGAAGTGCGTGTCCTTGGCCTGCGTGTTGTCGCGGTTGAGCGCGATGCTGCTCATGCTCACGCTGCTTATGGCGTTGCGCAGAGCTTTGTCCGCCGCGGTGGGGCTGTAGCTGTTTTCCAGTGTCTTCAGCACTTCGGGCGTGATGGCCGTCTGTGCGTGGCATACGCCGCACGCGGCAAGCACGGCGGTGAGTATAATACTACGTTTCATCATGATGTCTTTTGTTGATTGTGTGTATGTTTGTGTTACGATTCGATGCACAAAGTTAGCGCAAATACGCGAGACGCCCAAATCCCGGCGTCCCGCGGTTGCGCTATCCGCGGCCTTTTGCGCCCGCGGTGTCTGCGTGGCGTGGCTTGTGCGGAGCCTACGGTTTCACCAGTTGGAAGACGGTGGGCTCGCCGGCGTTCTTTACGCGTCCCTCGGAGACCGACCAGTATCCCTGCCCGGCCTTGCCTCCGCAGCGGAAGGTGTAGCCCTTGTCGGTCTTCTCCACGGTGAAGGTGTGCCACTCGGCCTCGAAGGGGTTCAGGCTCTTGTCCGCCCAGAACGCGCCGCGTTCGTTGAGGTAGCGTCCGTCCTGCACGTTGGTGACCTTGAAGCGCGAGGTGGCCGTCACCAGTTCTATGTTCCAGAGCTGTCGCTGCGGGTTGACGGTGTCCTTGTCGGCCACGAACACGGGGAAGTCGCCTGTGCGTTCGGGCGAGGCCTGCGCGTCGGTCAGGTACTTGCCGTCCGCCATGATGAAGTACTGTCCGTCTTCCACGGCCTGCTGCGGGAAGACGTCGCTGCCGTAGCGGTAGAGCTTCCTGTACCGCTTCACCAGGCTGCCCGCCTCCTCGTTAATCCACGGCGTTATCAAGTCGCCGCTCACCATGGGGCGCGCCTTCACGATGCTCCCTTCGAAGTCGCGGCTGACGATGGCCTTCTGCGCCTGCTCGGCGGCGAGCTGCGTGCGGTAGCGCGCCACGAACGTCACGGAGTCGCCGTTGTCCAGCGCACTCCGCATGTCCAGCACGGCCAGTCCCCTTTCGCCCAGCAGCCTCATGCTCTGCACCCACGGCTTTATCTCGCCCATCATCTCGGGCTGGTTCACGCTGTCGCCGAGCAGCTTGTCGGCGGCGGACACCAGCCGGGCGAAGTCGCTCTCGCTGCCCGTGAAGCCGGGGCTCTCGCCGTCGCGCCGGAGTCCGTGCCCGGTGGGTCCCAGGTCCACGTTGTTCTCGCAGAAGACCCTGAAGGCGTCGGGGCAGGTGGGCATCAGCTCGGGTATGGCGCGCCGCCAGCTCTCCCCGGCGTCGTAGGCGGTCATGTTCCACGTGTAGTCGGCTATGCTGAAGAGGCTCACCTTGGAGGCCTCGGCGTATTCCATGGGGTTGGAGCAGAAGCCGGAGACCATGGAGGCTATGTCGAGCCCGTTGCCGTAGGTCTTGCCCATCAGCAGGCGGCTCTGGCAGTAGTCGTTGACGGGATAGTTGAGCCAGATGAAGGCCTTGCGCCCCAGCTGTGCGTTTATCCACTCCATGTCGTCCTTTTCTATCATGTCCACCACGCTGTTGCCCGTCCACATGACGCGCACCTCGGGGTAGAGCGTCTTGCCCAGGGTGGAGAGGTAGTCGCCGCCGCTCCAGGCCTTGTTGTACTGCGTGGGGCACATGATGAGCGGCTTCACGTCCTTGTGCCTGTGCACGAAGCGGTCGGTGACGTAGTTGAGCAGCCCGGCCTGGCGGTCGCCCTTGGCTCCCTCGCCCCAGATGTCGTCGAAGAACACGGCGAAGGTGCGCACTCCCAGGGCGTACATCTTCTCCAGCTTGTCCACCACGGCCACGCTGTCGCTGAGCTCCCACCGTATGTCCGCGCCGGGATGGATGGCCCACACGAACTGCACGTGGTTGCGGCGCGCTGCCTCCACCAGCTCGCTTATCCGCCGCGCCTCATCCTCGGGGTAGGGGTCGCGCCAGTGCAGGCGGTGGTACGGGTCGTCCTTGGGGCCGTAGACGTACGTGTTGAGCTTGTGCCTGCCGTAGAAGTCGAACTGCCGCAGCCTGTCCTCGTGGCTCCACGGGTTGCCGTAGAAGCCCTCTATCACGCCCCGGCACTCCACGCTCGGCCAGTCGGTCACCTCGCACTGCATCACGTCCCTGGCCGCCGTCAGCTGCCTCAGCGTCTGTGCGGCGTAGAAGAGACCGGCCTCGTCCCTGCCCGCCATCACTATCTCGTGCGGCGTTATCTTCAGGTAGTAGCCCTCGGCTTGCCGCGGCACCAGCTTCTTGTATTTCGACACGGCCTTGTCGCCCACGCAGCCTTTCCTTACGGTCACGTACGGCAGGCTGTCCAGCGCGAACGCCCTCTCTCCCCACGTCACTTTCTGCGGTGCGGGCGACAGGGTGGGCCGCTGCGCCCGGGCGTTGAAGATGCTGCATGCTACGGCGAGCACGGCAGCGTAGATAATCTTGTTCATGGTGATGAATGTTTGTTTGGACTGTAATTTTGGCCAAAGGTATGAAGAAAAAGCCGAACAGCCTAAGCAATCCCGGGAAAAGGACAGGCGCGGCGGCGTTTTTCGGGCGGAGAGGGAAGCGTCGCCCAGGCGGCGGCCCCCCTTGCACCGCGACGGGCGACCCGTGACGTTAGTAGGAGCGTTTGCGCCAAACGCGACCGTGTTTCCGCCGTTAGTAGGAGCGTTTGCGTCAAACGCGACCCTGCCCTCGCCGGTAGTATTCGCGTCCACGCCAAGCGCGACCGTGTCTCCGCCGATAGTAGGAGCGTTTGCGCCAAACGCGACCCTGCCCTCGCTCATGCGCGAAGGCCTCTCTGCCTCTTCCGTAATGCCGTCGTATTAGTACGACGATATGATTTCACTTGTTTTTGCCCCGTCGTATTAGTACGACGATATGTTTTCGCTTGATTTTGCTCCGTCGTATTAGTACGACGATATATTTTCGCTTGATTTTGCTCCGTCGTATTAGTACGACGATATATTTTCGCTTGATTTTGCTCCGTCGTATTAGTACGACGATATATTTTCGCTTGATTTTGCTCCGTCGTATTAGTACGACGATAT
>CAVHNA010000085.1:1885-10786 GCA_963637205.1 Bacteroidaceae bacterium | reverse complement strand
CGGGATGCAATACATGCACGTTTATATGACTCGCATGAACGATCTGGATGAAGTGAGATGGGCGTGCGTGCCATACGAACAACGTGAGACTGCGGTAGAACGGCTGAAGAACGACACCACCTATGGAGCCGTGGCATACGAGACCGGATGGGTGGACATTCCCATGTATGATGTGAGCAGTGACATCTGCTACGTATGCGTGGGGCTACATGGCGGCGCGATACAATACACATACTGTAGCCAGGCGTTTGAATATCCAGACTACCGCATATATATTAATGACAAGAAACAGACGGTGGACAAGACCGGCGTGGCAGTGGTTCAGCTATATTACTTTTTCGGCTATCAGATTGACAAGGCTTACCTGGCCTTCGTGGACAAGTACGCCACCGAAGACGAGATACGCGGGTTGTACCGCAAAAATCAACTGCCAAGCATGATACTCGCACCGCTTAAACCCGATGCATACGAGGCTGCACAGATACCGTTCCCCGTGAAGTACGGGGAATACAAAGTGGTGGCACTGGCAGTTTCCAACAACAAACTGGTGAAGGTAAGCGAAGGCGACGACACGTCAGAGACAGAATACTTTGAGTACCCGAGCCGCGAACTGACCGTCACTGGAGGAGGAAAGGTGGAGAATGCGGACGGAAGCCTCACCGTTTCCTTCTCATACAACGCCGAGGCGTTTGAAGGCGCATACGTGGCTCTGCTGCAAGATTCTTTGCTCACCGGCAACGTGTGGGAGAACGTAAAAGCGTGCCCAGACAAGGTGAAGGTCACCGGCCGTGACACGGCCTCCATCACTGTAGCCAACCCCACCATTGGCGCATACTACACCTTCGTCATCTGCGGATACGATGAAGGGAGAATAGAGAAAGACGTAAAAGGCGACCGCCTCTTGCTGAAAGAGCCATGGACAAAGTGGTACAACAGCAAGAGCCAATGGGTGTCCAACGGCATGAACGCCGAAGACTGGCCATTGAGTGACATGGAGGACGTGACGTGTACTTACGCATACGACAACTACTGGAATCGCGAAGACAAGGGCCTCAAGATTTACTACCGTCAGTCTGTCACTGACGCTACTCAGGCTCAGTTCAAGGTTGAAAAATGGGGCGCAGGCTCGGGGCTCGTCATAGAGTACAACCCTAAGACTTCCAATTGCCAGGTGCTGAAACAGTATGTTACGGAAGACAGCAAGTACGGGGCGGTTTATATTACCGACCTCCCTAACTACAGTTCTGACTGCACATATCAGCAGTTCCCATGCTACTATGATAAAGAGACTGGCAACTTCACTTTGAATACTGTATGGTCCTGTTCAGCAGGCATCTTCGGATATGGAACCGAGTACATTCGTGTTGACGGATTCAACGCTGCCGTCGACTCTCTATCCGGCACGAGCGGTGGCTCTGACACCACGTATTATGCAAAAGCTCGTATCCCCATGCGACATAAGGTAACGAACTTTGGTAAAATGCCGTCACTCTCTACGTTTGATACCAAGTCCGCAAGAAGAGCGGCGCCCACTACGGACGACAGAACCATGACGATTGACGATGCCGGCCTGATGACCGAGCGGCAATTCTGACACATTATATATATTACAAGAGCCAAGGCGGCGGTCCGCCCTGGCTCTTGTAATATCACTTCCCCCCACACGCTAACCATATACCTTGTTCCAGTCCCCGGCCTCGTCGGTGGAGAGTCCCATGTACTGGCGTATGGCCTTGACGAAGGCAGTTCCAAAGGACGATTGCTTGTGCGCTCCCACTCCCGAGATGTTGCCGAAGGCGGTGACTGTTTCCGGCTGCACGGCTGCAAGCTGATGTATGGTGCGGTCGCCGAAGATGACGTAGGGAGGAACGCCACGTTCCGACGCGAGCCGCAGGCGGAGCTGCCGAAGCTGCTCGAAGAGAACCTTGTCCTCTGTCTTGCCGTCCTGCGAAATGTCAAACAGCTGCCGCTGGACTTGTCCCTGTTTTCTCCCCTTCACGGTGATGTCTTCGTGTACGACGACGGCCAACCGCGCCTGCTTGCGTCCGTACAGCACGTCGGTGCCCAAGGGCGTAACCTTGATGTGGTTGCCGTCCTTGTAGTCCAGCTCTATATATCCCATGTGCAGCATTTGCAGAAGGTACTCCTGCCAGTCACGGTATGGCACCTCACGTCCGCAGCCGTAAGTTTTTATCTTGTTGTAGTTCTTCTCATACAGCTCACGGTTGGACGAACCACGCAAGATGTCCGTCAACATGCCGAATCCCACCTGCTGCCCCGTACGCACAACGGCGGAAAGGGCTTTCTGCACCAGCACAGTCCCGTCGAACTGCCGTGGCGGATTCTTGCATACATCACAGTTGCCGCAGTCGCGCTCCGTCGTCTCGCCGAAGTAGTTGAGCAGTATCCTGCGTCGGCAGACGTGCACCTCGGCATACTCTTGCATGCGTCGCAGTTTCTCCCTGTTTATATCCTGCTGGCCGCTGTCCTCCGCGAACTTCCTGAGCAGCACGATGTCTCCCACATTATAGAACAAGACCGTCTCGCACGGCAGGCCGTCTCGTCCACCACGGCCAATCTCCTGATAATAGTTCTCTATGCTCTTCGGCAAGTTGTAATGTACCACCAAGCGCACGTTGCTCTTGTCAATGCCCATGCCGAACGCTATGGTGGCGCACACCACGTCTATCTCGTCGTTGGCGAAAGCCTCCTGCACGCCGTCTCTCACCTCAGCCGACAGTCCGGCATGGTAAGCCTTGGCACGCACCCCTTTCGCCCTTAGTTTCTCCGCGAGGGCTTCCGTAGACTTGCGGCTCATGCAATATACTATGCCGCTCTCGTGGCGATGTCTGTCAATGACGGCAAGCAGGAAACGGAACTTGTCATTGGCTGAATATCCGCGACGTACGTCAAGGGAGAGGTTGGGACGGTCGAAAGAGGAGACAAACGTTTTCACGTCGTCCGCCCCACCCTTGTCCAAGTGCAACTGCTGCACTATGTCATCCTTCGTTATCTTGTCGGCAGTGGCGGTGAACGCCGCTATGGGAACGCCAGGGAACAACTCCTTCAGTCTGCCCAGCTGCGTGTATTCTGGTCGGAAGTCGTGCCCCCACTGCGAGATGCAGTGCGCCTCGTCTATAGCGAACATGCTGACCCGTAGCTTCCCTGTCGGGTTCTCGCCTATGGACAGCCGCAACACTCCGCTCTCTATCTCAAAAAGCAACCGCTCCGGCGAGACGTACAGCAACTTGTACTCTCCGTCGTAAGCCCGCCCCGCAATATCCCTGTTCTCCATGTCAGAGGCACTGCTGTTGAGTGCCGCCGCCTCAATGCCGTTGGCGCACAGCCCGTCCACCTGGTCTTTCATCAGCGATATGAGCGGCGAGACGACGATGGCCGTCCCGTCCATCATCAACGCTGGGATTTGGAAACAGAGACTCTTGCCTCCGCCTGTAGGCATCAGCACAAGACAGTCCTTCTTGGAGAGAATGTGTCGGATTATGTCCTCCTGAAGTGGTCGGAAACTGTCGTATCCGAAATACCGTTTGAGTATAGATAACATAATGTGTAAATGTTTTACCTTTTATCCAACCATGTCATGATTTCCGCCTCAGCACCATGTCGGCCAAAAGCACGGCGTGCTCACTTTCTTCCCTTGGAGCGTCTTTCGGTTTCCATGCCACTATGAACCGCACGGAAGCGGAAGCCACATGGTAATCCTTCCGCTCCCAGTCCACCATTTTCTTTTGCATATCCTTGGACAGCTGAACAATGTCATGTCCAGTAGATGGGACACTTAGTCTGTTGTCGTGATAATTGAGGGAGTCCCCGCTTCTTAACGAGAGAATTTCTCTTTTGCAATGCTTAGAAAAGCCGAGGTTTACATCCTTGTGAGACAACTGGAGAATAATCTCGTCGGGTAAACCATAGGCATGCCTATCTGTGGTGAAAGAATCAACAGAACGACAGGTAGAAATGACTTGAGAAAACACATTGCCGAAGAAATGACACCCGTCGTTTGTACAGCAAGAGGTATGGATGGAGAGAACTCGCTTGGCACGTGTCATCGCCACATAATACTGCCGTCGCTCTTCATCATCGTAGTGTCTGGGAGCGGTGATAAGCATGTACACATTGTCATACTCCATGCCCTTTGACTTGTGAATGGTACTCACCACCACTTCGGCTTCCGACACATCGCAGAAGTCCTCTACGGACGATTCAAAGAGGATCTCGCACAAGTCGCTATAGTACTTGGTACGATTAGTCCGTTCAAAGATATCAATACAACGCTGCAGATATGGCAGAGCCTTGCTGACGGCATAGCACGCTAAAGTCCTTTGCTTCGCTTCTTGCCAAAGTTCATCATTGATTACCGGCGATTTGGACTTACCTATACCCTCTCTGATAACCTTGATGAAATATCTGGCTTCCGCAAGATTACAGAACCGGAAGTCATCCATTGATTGCACCAGTTTTCCTTTTATACCGCACCTGTTTAGCAGAGCAAGCGTAATGGCGGCCTCCTCGTTGGTTCGGGTCAAGACACAGGTGCTGCCCTCATTGCGTTTGATGACATCATTGGCCACAGGCTCATACATATACCCCGACGGATACTGTGTAATCTTTACGAACCCGTCCTCACCACTCTCTGAAACAATAGGATTGCTCTTGATACGCTTACTGATACTCTGTGCAAAAACATTGGCGACATCCACGATATGGCGAGAGCTTCGATAGTTCTGTGTCATCTCTATCAATCTGCCGCCTTTCACTTGGCTCAGACGATACATATACTGTGAGTCGGAACCACGGAACTCGTAGATGTTCTGGTCGTCGTCTCCCACGGCTATCACGCGCATCTCCTCATTGGCTTTCATCAAAGCCGAGACAAGCGCGAAATCGTCCTTGTTCATATCTTGCGCCTCGTCAATGACCAACACCGTCTTGCCTATTCGGTTTGGCTCCACCTCACCGGCGTCAATCATTTCGGCAGCCTTTTCGACCACGTCTCCAGCCTCTTCAAGATTGCCAACCCTACCCAACAAATCAAAACAGTAAGAATGAAATGTCTTAATCTCCACAAAGTGAGCGGCGTTGCCAATCAAGTCCATTAACCGCTGCTTGAACTCCGTAGCCGAGGCCCTTGAGAACGTCAGCATCAGGAGTTGCTCGTGCTTTACATCCTCCAACAACATCAATGAAGCTAGCTTACGCACAAGCACACGTGTCTTCCCGCTTCCAGGACCTGCCGCCACCACAATGCAACGGGAATCTTTGTCGTCAATTATCTCCTTTTGTCTTGCGGAAAGCCCGCCAAAAAGCTTCTTGTATTTTGCAGGGGTAAGGTTACGCTCAATCTCTGACTTGCGGTCTCCCCTAAAATATTTGCCGACAAAACGCTGATAGTCCATCTGAAAATAATCCTGAACATATCGCAAGGCCGTATCATAATCTTTCACCATAAGGTTGGCATATTCTCCAACGATGTGGATTTGCTGGATTTTCTGCTTGTAGAACTCGTTGAGCATACGGTAGTCCTCAACCTTATAACGATATTTAGCTTCCTTGATGCGGCGTATGCTCATTGCGTTGTACAACACCAAAAAGCCACCTTCCAACTTAAGCGCACCTATTTTTGAAAGATAAAGAAGAGCCTCCTTGACATCCTCCAGCTGCATGTCGGCAGAGCATGTGAAAAGCGAATTCCCACCGCTCTGCATTTCCTTCAGGAGCTCAACCACCGAAAATTGCAAAGCGTCACGCTCTGGGCCGACTACTTTCAACGCTTTGTCTTTTTCTTCTGCAATCTTGTAAAGCCACTCGATGATGAACCTGCACGCTTCTATCCTTTTTTCAAATCTTTTGATAGTGCTTTCTATGTCGTTTTTTTTCGTGACGATGATATTCCGTGCGCCGTCTTCTTTCTTGCTTGCATACCCTTTTATCGTCATGAAATAAAGCAATGTTCGGATACGTTTCTCTGTAGAAGATTCTATTCCGTCATGCACGGCGTTGTCGTTCAGCTGTTTGTAAGAGATGCATAGCGATTCCTCCGGTATGTGCTCAAGGATATACCTTTCCAGTTTTGCGTAATTCTCCAACATCTGTCGGGGCTTACGTTGAGTGCTACTTACATCCTGCAAGTAGGCGGTAATGTCAAGGGTATCCGCAAGGATTCCATCTTGTCGCATCCGTTCTACGGCAGACACTATGTCCTTTTTACTCAGCCCCAAAATGTCCGCCAAATAGTCAATGCGCGATTCTGCCTCACTATCCTGTGCTTTGGCGATGTGCTTCTGCGAAATCAATGACTTTATGATGCGTACGGCGTTTTCTATCTCGTCATTGGAGAAAAGAGGCGATTCTACTATGCGCTTCCTGGCTTCATCCATGTTCTTCACTGTTATGCCAGTGGCATAGACATGCGGAACATTGGTACCACGTTCAACATAACCGCTTTGCTCAAGGGCGGAAATGGCTGTGCGCACTCGCGTCTCAATGTCTGAGACAGAATCGTCCCAGCCTGCCTGACGGGCGATTTCCAGCGCAGAACAGCTGACAGACGGACGGGCTTTGGTGAAGTCCTTTACGGCTTTCCACACCTGTTGTATTTCGCTAATGCTCAATTTCGTTTGATTGAGCAGTATAAAGTGCTTGTCCAAATCATTGTCACTATAGAGCACGAAACATTTGGCGTTGAGATGAGGGTCTCTCCCGGCACGTCCTGCCTCCTGCACATAGTTCTCCAAAGAGTCGGATATGTCGTAATGTACAACCAGTCCCACATCACTTTTGTCCACGCCCATGCCAAAAGCGGAAGTCGCAACGATAATTCTCACCTTGTCAGACATGAAGGCATCTTGGTTATGTACCTTCTCGTCGGCATCCATCTTGCCGTTATATGGCAATGCTTTCAAGCCGTCACGTGTCAGCTTTTCGGCGAGCTCTCGAGTTCGTTTGGTACGCGACACATAGACAATAGTTGGGCTTTCATCCGTTTCAATGAGTGCCCGCAGTCGCGAATATTTGTCATCGTCAGATTCAACATGAATGACCGAATAGCGCAGATTGGTACGCGAGGCGGAAGAGGCGAAGAGTTGGAAATCAATGTTCAGCCACTGTTTGAAATAGTCACAGATGTCTTGGATAACTTTTTGCTTGGCAGTAGCCGTAAAACAGGATACTGGTATATGTCCGAATGTCCTGTCTCCGAATTTCTTCTTTTGATATTCCCTGATAAACTTCCCGATATACAGATAGTCTACTCTGAAATCCTGTCCCCAAGCCGAGAAGCAATGCGCCTCGTCAATTACGAACCTTACCACATGACGAGCCAACAAGATTCGTTCAATGGTCTTTGAGCGTAACATTTCCGGAGCGATATACAACAATGACGCATCACCGTTCTGCACACGTTCTATGGCCAGCGAACGACTGATGGGATCAAGCAAACCGTTTATAGTCACAGCTTCCGTGATTCCCCTGTCAGCAAGGTTATCCACCTGGTCTTTCATCAAAGACTGCAAGGGAGATATAACCACCGTTAGACCATGCACGCTCCTGCCAGCCATCAAAGCCGGCAACTGGAAAGTAAGCGACTTACCTCCACCTGTAGGAAATATGGCCAATAGAGACTTGCCGTCCACAGCCGCCTGTACTGCACTCTCTTGTAGCGGCTCCCCATTGTACGTACGGAAGGAATCATATCCGAACAAGATCTTGAGATTGGACCGGATATCCAACTGACGGCTGCAATAGCTACACCCTTCATGGCAATGTGTGTGACGGAGTACTTTGACAATATGCTCTACTTCCGGATAGTTGTGCAACACCCACCCTGCTGTAACCGAAGAATCTTCGTCAGTCCCAATGAGAGCTAAGGCAAACGCCAAGCCACACGGCGACTGATTGATAGCGGAAATCAAGTCGGCGTTGACGCATATTTTACCTTCATATTCTGAACGTATCCAGTTGACAAGGTCTGTTTGGCTACAAGAGACTTGCGCTTTCATCATTTCGAGAAATCCCTGAAACTCCATCTCCCGACAAAGCAGAGCCGCAAAAATATTACGTTTTTTCTCTGAGAGCAGATTCCATTGAGCAATCTCGTCCATCAACAATTCACGGGCTTTCTCACAGTCATTCACAGGATTGTTCAACTGATCGCTCATAAGCTTGTCATCTTTCACCAAATGATGGTAAGGACGCTTTGGGAAAAGTAACGGGGAGACATAAAGAGTGTCTACCAGGAGCCATTTCAACTGTTGTCCATCATGTGGGAACAAATACTCTGCATCATGATGTACGATGTTGTGGCCACAAATGAAATCCACATTTCCTTCCTCAAAAAAACTTTCCAAAGCTTTTTTGTCGTTTTCGTGAAACGTCGCTTCATCATAACGCAACGCTCCTATATCGTGAACTCTATGGTCTTTCAGCCCCACCTCCGTGTCAACGAACGCCCAATGGTCAGACTTCCTCTCTTTTTGGGGTATAAACTTTATGTCATTTGGAGAAAATTCTTTCGCATTTGACCATAGTTCTCCCTTGATGCCGGCATCGGCATCAACCGCCATTTTGTTTCTAACTCCGAAGATAAGGTCAAACAATGACATATAATATGATGAAATACAAGGCAAAGATACAATATTCTTCCTACATCACCAAATTAACGTGTCCCTCAGTGCTGTTTGTCAGAATCGCAAGTTCGCACATTTGGCTAAATTCGTGTGGGAAATCATATGCGTTGCCCTGCAAAAGCGCATAAACTCATGGGATTATAGCCGTGGACTTATGCACTTACGGTCGTGCTTCAATCCTCTTCTTCTGTGTATCTTCATCGTCAGAAAAGTGCCCTCTCCGGAGCAGTACTACTGATATTGCGGAACAGTACTACCG
>CAVHNA010000085.1:886-1875 GCA_963637205.1 Bacteroidaceae bacterium | reverse complement strand
ACGCAAAGAGACGTTCTGCAAATCCGTTCATAAGCGTTCACCTCCCGTTCATAAATGTTCTCTCCACGTTCATTTCCGTTCACTCCCGTTCATAAAATCACGCCGAATTTAGCAAAAAAGTCAAGAGTCAGGAAAAACGGTTTCTCATATTGTACAACCATAACTCCCCATATTGTACAACTATAGCACCTCATGTTGTACGTTCATACGACCTCATGTTGTACAACCTTGAAAGGTCATGTTGTACATCCTTGGAAAGCCATACCGTACAACCTTGGAGTCTCATTATAACAGCCATCATAATGGCATGGAAACCGAGTTCGCAAGGGAAGGAAAACTACTACTGATAACATGAATGGGTATCACCGGTATATGCAGTCCCTTCTTCTCGGCTTCTTCGTCTTCTGTGCCGTCATTGCAATGTTGATGGCGTAGCTCTATGGGAAGTGGCGAACGAACAACCGCCTGGTCTTAGGCTGAATGCTTAAGCAGGGCGGCTTATCCTTAATTTAGGGAGCCACTATGCCAAATTTTGACTAACTTGTTTTTTATCTAAATCGAATCTGAAAATTCAAGTCAATGTAATAATGTCCTTTGTTCTCATAAATAAAGCCGAAATCACCCTTCTTGGAGTTCTTTGTACCAGACACTCCATTTTTGTAAGTCAATGCGTTGACCTCAGTTTCCGCAAGCTCCCTTTTCTCCAAATAGGACTTAGCTTTTGCCACGGCTATATCTTTTCGCATTCCTCTGTCCGGACGGTCAAAAAAAGTATTTTCAAAAAGATAATTGCAAAAAACGTCATCAGAGGTGGCTCGATAGTACAACATATCGCCATTTCGCCTCACGTCGATAAAACCGCCAGTCAGCTTCTTCCGACCATTCCATATAGAAGTTGCCGTCAAACCAGCAAACGAATCAAAGAGAAAGTCCTTGAATTTTACAGGATAGAATATCTGAGGATTTTTGATGTTGATTGGGTTTAATTC
>CAVHNA010000085.1:0-876 GCA_963637205.1 Bacteroidaceae bacterium | reverse complement strand
TCAATGACTTTTTTACACACTTCCTTAACATTTGAATTACACGCCCCATAGTACAAAGCTTGTGCAAGCACTGCAATACTCAAAACCTCATCCATATGAGAGTCAACAACGGCAATGTTTTGCTCGAAAATTTCATCTCGACATCCTACATATTCAAGAGAGTATTTCTCCTTGATTGCATCCATGATAGAAAGAAATGCATCCTTAGCGTTTAACTCATGCATTGCTCTTTCGTCGCACCCTATAACCTCAAAAGAGAACCCTGATGTTTGTGAACTGTTGAATAGAGTTGCTGGACGGCCAATATGAGATTTTATCGAAAAGCCTTCTGTCGATTTTGAATGGTCAAGGGAGTTTTCATTGGTTATGATAATATCAGTTTTAGTGCCATATTTCTCTTTGGCGATTTGTGATAGATTTGCTTTAGGGGTGTCTATGCCAAGTGATTCCAAAAAATCCTGTACATCTACGACTTCCACAACACGAGTAGCGCTTAGGGCTTTTATTTTATCGTATAAAAGTTGCGCATAATCAGATAATTCGGGAGCTGTTACAACAGTTATTTCCTCTCCATCCTTAGTAGCCTTTATATATGCGGCATTTGCCTCGATAAAACGCTCAAATATCAACATCTTGTCAGGTTCGTCTCGTATGATATTTATAACATCTATGTATGTAGAGTCATCTTTTGTTAATTTGGGCGAAGCACCATATATGCGTCCATCACCAAGTAAACGCATAAAAACGTATGCTTCTGTCCACTCTCCTCTATTGAATTTCCATGTTGCCATATTATAAAATATTATTGCCTTTCAATGTTTTAAGCAATTGCGCAGCTGTGGCCTGTACCGCTGGTACGGCAACACTATTGCCAAA
>CAVHNA010000084.1:0-10809 GCA_963637205.1 Bacteroidaceae bacterium | reverse complement strand
GCGGTGCCTCATGTGGCCTTCCGCCGCGAGGCGGCGGTGTATGTGAGCAGCATGGCATATCATACCGTCTACGGAGCCTATGCGGCGCTGGTGATGAAGGCGGCGGGGGTGACGTCCGCCGCGGCATACCGCCGTCTGGCGGGTGACGAGACATCCGTGGAGGCCGTGGCGAAGACGCTGTCGAAGCATGAGGGCGCCGTGGATGCCGCGGAGCGTGAACGCTGCCTGCGCCGTGCCGTGCATCTCATGGCGCAGGCGTCGCCGGCCTTCGCCGCAGAGCTGCTGGCCACGGGCACGTCGGACCTGCTGTGCGTCAGCACATGGGGCGGCGCGGAGCTGTTCTGCGGCCTTGACGGCAAGGGTGAGAACCGCTTTGGCGTGGTGCTCGCCAGCGAGCGCGACAGGCTGCGCCGCGACGTCGACGCCGCGACGCGCAAGGCGGAGGCCGAGGCGCGTCAGGTGGCGGAGGACAACGCCCGTCTGCAGCGGCGTGCCACGGCGCGCAGGGCGCAGGGCGAGAAGGTCGCCGCGGGGCTGCCGCAGGACATCGCCGCCGCCGGCGGCGCCGTATGGTTCCTCGGCGCGGCGCGTCCCGCGCAGCTGATGCTCCCCGACGACGGGCGCAGCTTCTACCTGTGGACGCAGAGCGCCGGCGGTGCCGACACGCTGTGCCGGGAGCTGGCGTCGCGCGCCACCCTCGCCGACGGCGAAGGGGGCGTGACGGACAACAACCTGGTGTTTCTCTTCCCCTCCGACCTGCTGGCCGTCATGGGACGGCGTCAGGTGCAGAACAGGGCTGCGTCGAAGGACCTCACGGGCGTCAGGCGTCTCAACCCCGCCACGGGGCACGAGTTCGTGTGCGCCTATGGCGTGCCCGTGAAGTACGACAACAGATACTACGAGGCGGACAACGGTCTGGGGCGCAAGTGCTCGTGGCGTCTTGACGGCGAGAGCGCGGCCTTCGCCGACGGCATCGTCGCCGCCGACGCCCTGGCGCGCACCACGGCCCTCGACGAGGGCATGGCGCTGTCGTATGCCATATACGAGCGTCCCGGCGGCGAGGAGAACGACGACCTGTCGAGACCGTTCAACGCCCGCATCTACGACTTCCCGCGCACGCGCGAGGAGATAGACCGCAACACGGGGCGCACCATCACCGAGGGCGGCATGATCATGCCCGTGGAAGTGTCGCGCCGCGTATATGACAGGGAGCGGCAGGAGTATGTGGAGACCGCGGAGAAGAAGTACCGGCGCACCATGGTGGATAACCCTCACGCCGCGCCGAAGCTCAAGGGGCAGCTGCGCCGCTGGCAGCAGATGCTCAAGGAGGGCGACATGTTCCCGCTGAACTGCATATGTATGCCGCTGGCGGACTACGAGGGTGTCAGCGAGGAGCGCTTCCTCGCCGACTTCGGCTTTGCGCTGTCGGTGGCCAACGCCACGGCCATGGCGCGCGGCGTGCCCATGCGCTTCCCTCTTGACGGGGAGGGGCGGCTGGACCTCGGCCCCGGCGTGTCCGACAGGCTGCGCGACATGGCGGAGCGCCGTCTTGACGCGTTCATCGGCACGGTGCGCAGGGAGGACGTCCTGGGCGACACGCTGCCGCTGCTGCGGCGCGTGCGTATCAGCGAGACGGTGCGGCGTGACGCCGCGGGGCGCAACATCATGCTCAAGGGCGACGGCAGCGACATGTGGATACGTCCCCTGGACCTCGTCGCCGCCTTCGGCGCCTACGACTTCCGCGCCGTGGGCGCGGGGACGAAGGTGCCCATCCACGAGATGGCCTTCCGCGGCGAGGACGGCACGGTGTTCCGCGTCACCGACCCGCGGCTGACGTATAACATGAGCGGCGGCGAGATAAACAAATACCTGCGTTACGAGAAGAACGACGTATGCCGCTTCGTGGTGCGCAGCAGCGACCCCGACAGGACGCCGGCGTTCGTGCGGGCTCTGCAGGGCTATATGGAGCGCGCCCGCCAGGTCTCCGTGGAGACGCGTCTGCAGACGGAGGAGCAGGCGGCGGGCAAGGACTACCCTCTCGGGTGCTTCGTGCATCTGCGCTCCTCCAACGCCGACCTGTCGTCGGTGCAGGCGGGCGACGTGGCGCCGCGCGGCGACGTCACGGCCCTGGATGCTCCCAACCGCTTCGACGGCACCGACGGCGAGGGCGTATACTACGGCAAGGAGGACGCCGGCGACGCCTTCGCGGGTTATGTGGAGTACAGGTATGCCCTTCCCGGCGGCGGGTATGGCGACTGGAAGCTTGTGGAGGACAGGGAGCTCGCCACGGACATAGTGTACAGCGGCGTATACCGCGTATACCGCTCGGACACACGCTTCGTGCCGTCACGGCAGGTCCTTGAAGCGCAGGTGAAGGCGCTGGCGGTGGATGACGCCGGCACGGCGTTCCTCAAGCCCTCCGGCGGCGCGGCGAAGACGACGGCGGCGGAGAAGCCTGCTGCAAGGCGGACGGCAAAGACGTCGAGGACGTCGAAGAAGGACAAGGGCAGCGTGCCCCAGGTGGGCTGACGGCTCCCGGAAAAAGGAGGGAGAGCTCTGCGGCGGATGCCGTGGGGCCCTCTCTTCGTGTACGGATATGTTGCGGTCGAGTCCCGTCTGCTCTGCAACATCGCCTTGCGTCAGTTCGCATCGCATGCGGTAGTCCTTGAAGCGCTGTCCAGCGGACGGACAAGCTCAGGTGTAGAGTGTTCAAGAAAGAGTGTTGTGGTTTCTCTCCGACAAAAAAGGGGATGCCGGCATCGCCGACATCCCCGCACCAATTATAACACGTCGCGGTTCTCAGTCGCTACGCTTTTTAATTCAGCTCGTCATCGGTAAGGTCATGGATGGGCACGTAATAGTAATATTTGCCGCCTTCGGTGACATAGCCCGTCGCCAGAGCGTTGCCGTCAGGGTCGCATTCAAAATACTGCGTCACTGTGTCGAAGGTCTGGCAGCGGACCTTGGTGCCGCCATAGACATATTCAAACATTTCCTGCATTAAGTCGCCATCCTGGTCATACGATGCTGCAATATAGGATGTGGCGATGCTCTTTTCGCCGCTGACGCTGTCGTAGTAGGTCACGTATACGGTGTAGTGGTTCTCTTCGCGTTCGTCGCTCTGATGCTGGTGAGCACTGTTGCCGTCCATCTCTACCTTGTAGTATCTGTACCGTCTCTGGTATACCGTTGTGGCCTGATAGACCGTCTTTCTCCTTGTGTTGTCGAAGTCGTCGGAATATGTGCCGGTGACCGAGTAGTTCAGGCTGCCGTTGGCGGCTGCGGTGCCCTTCAGCTTGTAGCCTTTAGTCCGTCCTATGTTGTCCGTCATAACCTGCATGTTAGTATTGTTGCAGGAGTATCTCACGAGGCCGTCGAGCAGTGCTATGCTGCTGTTGTGGTAGGTCTTGATGTTTATCACTTCGGGGGTGCTGGCTGTGGAGGAACGGTCCTTGACTACTTTCGCGTTGGCGTTGACGACGCTGAACATGTCGCTGTCCTTGACGATGCCGCCGATGGAGCTGAACGACAGCGAACGGCCCTTCTCGGAGTAGAAGAGGTTGAGCTCGGCCGACGTTGTCGCGTCCTTTGCTTTGAGGGTGCTGCCTGATATTGTCCAGTTGCCGTCGCTGTTGTCAATGAGCGCAAGGGCGTCGGCGCCGCTGACGGTCTTTGTTGAGCCGTCGCTGTAAGTCACGGTGATGGAGAAGCTGTCGGTGCTGCTGCCGCCGCCGAGGACCCACTGGTCTTCCGCCAGCAGGTTAGGCTGAATCTTCACGGGCTTCACGGCGACGTTAGGGTCCTGGAGCACCGTCACGGTGCAGCTTGCTCCGGGGTCGGAGCATACGAAGTCCACCGTCTGCTCCGCCTCATCAGAATAGGAGGAGGTGATAGTTAGGCTAGAATTTTTCTCACCAGTGAGAGGATTGACAGCAATCGTCACGCTGCCGTCGCTGCCGAGGTCATAGGAGGTGCCGTCTATGTCTACCGTGGTGTTGCCGGAGAGGGCGCCGTTGCCCTCCCATGTGACGGTATATGTCCATGTGCCCGCTTCCTTGTTTGTCGTGTTGGCTGTCGCCTTCGCCTGGAAGGGGTTGCCGTTGCCGTAGGCCGTCACTCCTTCCAGGGAGAGTCTCCTGTAGTCCTGCATGCCCACGACGACGGTGACGTTCTCTGCGGCGTTGGTGGCGGTCATGGTGTACTGTCTGTCCTGTCTGTCGAAGTCGGGTGTCATCACCCACTGGTACGCCTGGCCTTCGCCCGTGACGGCGCCTGTCTTGTTGCCTGTGCCGTCAGTGGCGTTATATGCGGGTACGTTGATGGTGTAAGTCTCGTCATATATCTTCCCGTTCTCTGCGGTGGTGCCCTTCACCTCTATCGTCGCGGGGCCGCCCTTGGGTATGTACAGCACGATGCCGTCGGTGTTGAACTTCACTTCGTCGGATTTTTCGCTTTCTTCCACCGTCCCCGACGTGGTTATCGTGGCGTAGTCGAGGGCGTCGCCGTCGGCGCTGCCCGATGCCGTCTGTACTGTGGCGCTGTTGGCGAAGGGCTTGACATATTTCGCGGCGGAGGTTACGCGTATGCTTGATGCCTTGAAGTTGTCGTTGCCGTTCTTAAGCACTATGGCGCTGACGGGCGAGAAGGCTATCTCGATGTACACCGTCTTGTCAACGGTGTTGGGGATATAGTAGTTGTGCTCTTCGTCAAGCGGCGCCGTGAAGTCGTTGACGCACACCACGGTGGAGGCGTCGAGGACGTTGACGGGTACCGAGACGTCGGCGAGGCCGCCGATGTTGTCGGGCCATGCAAAGTCGGGAGCGTTGCCTGCAGCCACGATGCGCACGGGCTCGGATGTGCGCCGTAGTTTTACGCTGTTGCCCGCGGCTGCCGAGCCCTTCGCCAGCAGTGCTCCCGACGAAGTGGAGTACGCCGCGGCGCTGAAACCGTTGCTGTAATAGAAGTCTTGTTCCGCTTTGTTGTCTTGTACCGTATATGTGTAGTACCCGTCATCTTCGTTGATGGCGCTCTTCGTCTGCACATCGGTTCCGATGCACACCGTGATGCCTCCTGTATCCGTAGGTTGTTCACTCTGAGAACACCCCGTTGCCATGGCGGCGAGCAGCATCGTCAACGCCGCGTAAATTGTCATACCGTGTCTTTTCATGACCATGTTATTAAAGGTTATTTTTCTGTCTTTCGCGCAGTTGTGTGTTTTGCAAAATTAAGTAATTTAAATCCGCCAATCAAGCAAGAGGGTGCGTATGGCGCTTGATGTGCTTTTACAAATCAAGTGATTTGTAAAATGCCGTGCTTGCGCCTGTATAAAAGAGTAGGGGGCGCCTTGTGGGCGTCCCCTATGGTCTTCTGCAATGTCGGTGGATGATTTAGTCTATGCGGACTATCTCCGTGTCAACACTTTCCTTGGCCTGTTCGTTGTTTACGGCTCTATAGCCTATCCCCCCTTCTCTGCAGAGTATGCCTCCGATTTTCTGTCTGTGCACGAACTCCCATAGGCTCTCGTGGTAGTCCATAAATGACCAGGTGCACTCTCTGGTGAACAGTGACGGGTCCGTCGCGCTCCAGTCGAGGATGTACGAGCAGGATGTCTCTTTGAAATAGCAGGCGTAGTTAACGCTCGCCTTCGGTGACACCACCACCGTGGCCGTCCATGCGAAGTCGTCGGGCACGTCGTCGTGCTGCGGTATGAAAAAATCCTGCTGCGATTGCGTCTTGATTCTCTTGTCGGGGTTGGAGCGGTGCGTTATGCGGTATCTGTGGCCGTCGTCTTTGACCACTTCGGCCGTCACGGTCCACGAGTAGTCAAGAATGTCCGCTTCGCTTATCTGGTTCAGGGCGCCGTCTGTATATCCGCTGAACTGATATGTCGTTGAGCCTTTATAGCCGATTCTGTCGCTTCTGTAGAGTTCGTGCCGGGAGACCCCCGAGAGGAAGGTGCGAGTGTTCTCGTACAGGTCGTACCAAACGGGTTTTTGGTCCATGCGGCGGTGGCGTGCGGACGTGGCGGTTATGATATGGTCCGTCTCGTGAAAGTAGTGTATTCCGCGTGTCGTATTGAAGCCACGATATACTGTATTGCCAAACGAGTCAAACATTGTGGCCCACTTGGGCCTGCTGTCGGGCGTGTAGTCGCAGTAGTCGGGGGCGTCGAGCAGGTTTATGCCGAGGGGCTGGAGGTCGCGTATGCGGATGCTCCTGTCGTCGTATGTCGCCGCGACGATGTTGGGATTCTGGTTGACGGTGACGCTCGTGGAGCAGCCGTCGACGGTGGCGGTGAGGGTGTGGCGCGAGCGGTGCATCTCCACAGGGCCGAGCTGCGCTATGCTCCATACGCCGTCGGCGGCGCTGCAGTGCGGCCTGTAGCCGTGCTTGTCAAAGGACACGAGGCTGTGGTTGTTGAAACTGTGTGCGTCATCAAGAGGCGCGTCCCTGTGGAACAGATGTGCCCCCCCGTGGGTGTATATGCCCTTGTAGGATACGCAGTCGGAGCAGTCGCAGACGTACATGTCAACATAAGGGAAAGACGTCTCCGTGGTCCATACTGGCTCCTTGATGATGACGGTGTCGCGGTGCCCCGACAGGTATGTCGTCACTGTGGCGAGTTGGCCTCCGCCGTAGCGTATGTCCACGCCGGCGGCCGACACCGTCTCGTTGGTGAGCATCAGCATGTCGTCAGAGGAGTCTCCATCGCCGACGAATTCCAGGCATATCGTGTCCCTGCTCCACGGCTTCATTCCGTACTTCTCGTAGTGTATCCACACATACCTGTTCGTCTCGTCGCTGAGTCCGTCGGTGCGCTCGGTGGTGTGCTTCACTTCCGCGTATGTCCTTCTGCCCGTGGCGGGGTCTGTCGCCTGCACCAGGCAGTTGCTTAGGTTGAAGGAGCCTGATATGTCGGGAAGGTCCTCGGCCTCCATCATGTCGTTGTTACATACGTTTATTCCCCTAAGGCCGCTTGAGGGTATCGGCCTCACTACGGTGTGAGGCTCGAGGACGATGGGCATCTGCATCGTCTCCACGGAGACTATCCTGTCCTCGGAGGCCCGCTGTGTGACGCTGGCGGAGGCCGAGACGCTCATATTCTCCACGCAGACGATGAGGGAGACCTCGTAGGTTCGCTCTTCGGTGGTGTCGTTGATGTCGGCGGAGACGTAGCCGTCGTCATCGGCGGCGCCGCCGCCGGTGCAGCCAAAGATGAGCGACGCGCCAGTGGTGAGCGTGTCGCGTGCTACGCTGCCGTCGCTCCACTGTGTCTCACGTATGTAGCTGTACTCCAGCACGGGGGCCGTCTTGGCGCCCGAGGCGGGCATCGCGTCGGGATAGCGGAAGGCGTTGACGGCCAGGCCGCTGTATGTGGCTTCGCAGGTGCGGGAGCCCTGCAGCACCTCGGCGGTCAGGCTCTTCGACATCTGGCCGTCGGGAGTGGAGACGGTGACCGTCACCGTGATCCTCTTCTCTTCGTCGCTGTCGTTGGCGGGGAGCGTCACGGCGCCCGTGACGGGGTCAAGGTCAATCTCCGCCGCGCATTCGTAGACGACGAGGGCGCTGTCCTTTAGCGTCGTCTCACTGGTGCTGCCGTCGCTGTAGAGGGCGAGCTCGGTGTAGGAGTAGCGCAGGTGCACCTCGGTGACGCCTCCGTACTTGTCGAGGGCGTTGTATGAGAACTGAGTGACGACAAGGTCCTCGTATTTCGTCTGCACCACCGTGGGCTCCAACGCGGGCTTCTCGTCGGGGGCGCACTGCGCCGCGAGGAGCACTGCGGCAAGAGAGATGACGGTGCAGTAGAGTAGGCGTTTCGTTCTTTTCATGAATCGCAAAGGATATGGTTTGTAACCAACTAATTTACAGAATTTTTCGATTGCTTCCATTATTCTGGATTTTATTTTTGACAAAAAAACGGGGGGCGGATATACTTCGCCCCTTTCTCCCGCTACCTTTGGCTTTGAGAGGAGGCCGTCGCGACAGCGGCGGCGCGGGGACAGTCCATCGAAGATTGTTGGACGTTCCTTTGCTGAACCTGTCTTCGGCGGCAAAAGGAACTCGGAGAAAATGCGCCCTGTCCGCCGACATTTCTGCGGTGATTAGAGAATGGGGAAGTCCCGCCGCCGCGTCGGGGCGCTCCCTCCCTGTCAGGCGTTGTCTTCGTCCTGCCCGAAGGTCTCGTCAATCTCGTCCTTTGTCATTCCCCACAGTTTCCAGTAGAATCTGTTCAACTCCTCTATTGACATATCGTTGTCGTCGTATTGCCAGTCGCTTTGGGCGGTGTGAAAAATCAATTCTGTCGGATTGGCTTCAAACTCCGTGATGTTGTCGCTGTCCTGACAGTCGTATTTCGCGTTGTAATAGTCCCAGCGGGGGAAGCGGCTGTCCTTGCGCACCTTGATGGGCATATTCGTGTCCAGCCCTTTTTTCTGGACGAGGGCGAAAATGGACTTGACGAACTGCAGACGGATGGCCGGCAGAAGATTGGGGTCCAGGCCGGGCTCTCTGCCGATGCCCTGGAGCCAGGATTGGCGCACGAAATATGCGCCTGTTCCGAAGTCTTCTTCGGCGTTACCGCCGCAGGCGGGGTAGGCGTTGCCTTCGAAGCCGTCGACGGCCATCAGCTGTTGCATTTCAGGAAAGGGAATGAGTTGAAACAGAGTGTTTGCTTCCATTGTTTTTGGTTTTTTAAGGTTGATTGGAACATTGTTCGGGGAAGAACGTTCTTCCCCGAGGCGCCGTAAAGAATTGGCATGCGGGAGCGTTCCGCGCAAGGGTCCGTCAGGACGCAGCGGCAGCGAAGACTTGCGCGGCGGCTTCCGTATGCCTACGACAGTGGTTTTTACAAAAGGAGTGTCAAGGCGGTTTGGAAAAGAGCGACGTTCTGCTGCGGGAAAGGCCATGGCTTTAGCGGTGTGGTGAACGGGCCTTTGTGGATTGTCCGCAGTGATGTTGACTATCCCCCGTGGAATTGCTAACTTTGGAGAAGTCAATCATTTGCGTATGTCATTCACCGTCGACGGGCGTCTTGACGCCTTCCTGCGCTTCGGCGACGACTTTCTGCGCCGTCTTGACCCCGAGGGGGTCTTCGGCGGCGGCAGGGTGGAGGGCTGCACGTGGTCTCTTGATGTGCCGCGTCGCTGGACGGTGCGCCTAACGTTCTCTTCGGGAGAGGTCCTTGATGCCGCCGGCACAGCCTCCGACGGAGGGGCCCTGTATGTGTCTTCGTTGTATTTCGCCTATGGTGGCGGCAGGCTGAAGGTGGCCGTCAATGACGCCACCACGCTGGTGTCGTCCTTTGGCAGCCTCAGCGGCCTCCCTGCCCCGCTGAAGGCCGTGATGCGTGTCCCCGGCGGCGACGTGCCTGTGGCGGGTCCCGATCCGGAGGCTCTCTTCGGCAGTGCCATGGACGCCCTGCTGTCCAGGGTGGAGGGTGCTGACCGCTACAGGTACCGCTTCACTACGGTGTCGCTGTTGTTTCGCCACGCCGGCGACGGCGCCGGCGTAGTCATCAGCGCCATGGCGCCCGTGAGCGGCGGCAACGTCACGGTGTCCGCTGATGCCGATGGCGCCGGCCTTGCCGGCAAGGAGGTGAAGCTGCGTTGCAGCCTGGGCGGCGGCAGGTCGTTCTCCGCGCGTTGTGTTGTCAGCAGCGAGGGCCATACGCTGCCGTCTCTCGTGGCGGCCTTCGCTCTTGCCGGCAGTCTCAGTGGGTCATCCCCCAAGCAACGCCGCCGCAGGGCGTCGCTTGTCAGGTACCGCGGAAAGTGATTTGTCCGCCGTGACGGAAAACGCACCTTGTGCGGTTCACAAGTTCGGGAATTTTTTTCTCACAAGTTCGGGAATTTTGTCAAAGCCGTCACTTCTGAAGAGAAGTCTGTGCACCGTCAGCTCTCTTCGCCGAAGCGTGCCGCTATGGCGATGTCTTCGTCATCGTGGCTGCCGTCCTCGCGTGCTGCCATGAGGGCCTCCTCGGCGCGCTGCAGCTCCTGTATGCGTTCCTGCGACAGCGCGAAGATGCCGTCGTAGCCGTCGTCGCCTGCGGGCGGTGCCGCCGTCTCCTCTATGTCCGCCATGTCGGCGACGTTGCCGTTGCGCAGCAGATAGTCCATGTAGTCGTCATCATCCTTGCCGAAGGTCTCGGGCCATTCCATCGCTGCGGGCTCAACGGCGGCGCTGCCGTAGTCCACGTTCATCGTTATCATGCCGTCGTCATCTTCTTCGTTGTCCGCGGCGCCCGTGGTGCCCGTTATAGCGGCGCCGCCGGTGCCGTCGTCGCGTGTCTGCGGCGTTGCCGCAGAACGCTGTCTTGCGGCGTTGCTGCGCACGTGGATGAACTCGTAGCCCATGATGTCGTTAAGGCTGCAGTGTGCGTAGCCGCCGTCCTTCCCCGTCTTCTTTTCGTCTTCCTGCGTCGCCTTCGGCGTCGCGCGTTCCATCAGGCGTGCGGCGCACAGCAGCGCGGCGGCCGCCGCCGCGGCGGTGAGCAGCGACAGCAGCAGTGCGGCGGCTATTGTGGCACCTGTCATGAGCGGCGGCTGGCGGGGAACATCTCCGCGGGGAACGTCATCTCGGGGAAGGACGACACCATGAGCTGGCGTCTGTCGTTGAACTCCCTGGCGATGTCACGAGCGAATGACAGGTCGCTCTTGGCGCTGTGGCGAGCATCGGGTATGGTGTCGAGCAGGCGCGTGATGTCGGCGAAGAGGCTCTCGAGCCCCAGGTCGCGGCTCCCTTTGAAGCAGTCCATCTCCCAGTCGGGGTAGGAGAGGGTGCTGCGCATTATCGCGGGCTCGTTGATCTTCT
>CAVHNA010000083.1:0-10850 GCA_963637205.1 Bacteroidaceae bacterium | reverse complement strand
CTTCGCGCGAATCTCCCTCCAAGACGGACGGAAAGTGGCAAGACGCGGCGAATCTACCTTCCCGCCGGACGGAATGGACCCTTCTTCGCGCGAATCTTGCTCCAAGACGGACGGAAAGTGGCAAGACGCGGCGAATCCTGCTTCCCGCCGGACGGAATGGGCCCTTCTTCGCGCTAACGCGCCTACCTGTCCGCATGAACGATGCGGCCCCAGTCCGTAGCGTGGGACTGGGGCCGTGAGAGTGTCTGTGCAACTGGACTTATTCGTTTGTCTCTTCCAGCGTGAAGGCGGACGAGCCGTCGAAGCAATGCGTGCAAATCTGTTCCTTGGGCAGGCCGATGGCTTTCACCAGAGTCTCCAGCTTGGAGAACTTCAGGCTGTCGAGGTTGAGCCGCTTGGCTATCTCTTCCACCATACGCTTGTATTCAGGGCTGTCGGTGCGCGTGTATGAGTCGAGGTTCTTGTTCTCGTCGCCCTCAAAGTCCTTGATGATGCGTCGCGTGATGAGCTCCAGGTCACTCTTGCTGGCGGAGAAGTTGATGAACTGGCATCCGTACACCAGCGGCGGACACGCTATGCGCATGTGCACCTCCTTTGCGCCAAGGTCGTGCAGCACCTTCGTGTTGTCCCTCAGCTGCGTGCCTCGTACGATGCTGTCGTCGCAGAAAAGCACCTTCTTGCCCTCCAGAATGGCCTTGTTGGGTATGAGTTTCATCTTGGCCACCAGATTTCGCATCTCCTGGTTGCCCGGCGTGAAGCTGCGCGGCCAAGTGGGCGTGTACTTGCTGATGGCTCTGGCGTAGGGGCATCCGTGTCCTTCGGCGTAGCCCACCGCCATGCCTACGCCGCTGTCGGGTATGCCGCAGGCGCAGTCCACCTCGGTGCTGTCCTCGCGTCCCATCGCCCTGCCGCACTCGTTGCGCACGTCCTCCACGTTGCGCCCCTCGTAGCAGCTGGTGGGAAAGCCGTAGTAGACCCACAGGAAGGAGCACACCTGCATCCTCTTGTTGGGCTTCCTCAGCTGTTCCATGCCGTCGGCGGTGATGCGCGCTATCTCGCCCGGGCCCAGGTAGTGGGTAATCTCGAAGTCAAGGTTGGGGAACGCCGACGACTCCGTGGCGGCCGCCATGGCGCCTTCCTTCTTGGCTATCACCACCGGCGTGCGTCCCCAGGCGTCGCGCGCCGCTATTATGCCGTCTTCGGTGAGCAGCAGCATGGAGCACGAGCCCTTGATGTTCCTGTACACGTTCTCTATGCCTTCCACGAAGTCCTTGCCCTTGATGATGAGCAACGCCACCAGCTCGGTGGGGTTTATCTTGCCGCTGCTGAACTCGCTGAGGTGCTGTCCCTCGCCGAGCAGCTTGGCTGCCAGCGACTCCTGGTTGTTTATCTTCGCCACCGTGACTATGGCGAAGCGTCCCAGATGGCTGTTCATCAGCAGGGGCTGCGCGTCCGTGTCGCTGATGACTCCTATTCCCGAATCGCCCTTGAACTTCTCCAGCTCCTGCTCGAAGCGTGTCCTGAAGTAAGTGTTCTCCAGATTGTGAATACTGCGCGCGAATCCGCCTTCGCTACTGTACGTGGCCATGCCTCCGCGCTTGGTGCCCATGTGCGACTGGTAGTCCGTGCCGTAGAACAGGTCCGTCCTGCACGGCTTGGTGGACACGATACCAAAGAAACCTCCCATAATAAATATGTCTTTTATGTCTGATGAAAAATCTGTACGCGAAGGTAACAATTTATTGCCTAAACGGCGGTGGAGCACTGGTGTTTTTTGCGCTTGTCTGACATTTATATGCCGCATGAGCGTACTTTTGTAACACTTTTTCAGCCCAAAAGAAGAGGATGTGTATAAATATTCATATCTTTGCCAAAGCAACAGACAAACCGTACACATCTAATGGATATAGACAAAGACAAGACCGCCATCGTGGCCGGTGAGGTGCGCGTGAGCTACAACGACATGCTCCTCCAATGCGGAAAATATGCCGACGCGATGCCCGAAATGCAGGGCGAAAGGGTGGTGGTGTTCAGCGAAAACCGCTTAGGGTGGATTTACGCCTTCTTCGCTATATGGAAAACCGGAAATGTGGCCGTGCCAGTGGACGCCGGCAGCACGCCGCACGACGTGGCGTACATACTGGCGGACTGCAAGCCGCAGTGCGTGTGGGCGTCGTCCAAGACAAAACCCGTGCTGGAGGAAGCCATCCGCCTGTCGGGCGTGACGCCGGACGTCATGCTGGTAGACAACGGCGAATGCGAGACCATGGAAGGCGACTACACCGGAGAACTGCCGTGGGCGGCCGTCAGCCGCGATGGCAACGACGACACAGCCGTCATCATATACACCTCGGGCACCACGGGAATGCCCAAGGGCGTGATGCTCTCGTATGAGAACCTCTGGGAAAACATAAGGAGCGTGTCGAGCGACGTGCCCATCTTCAACGCCGACAGGCGGACGATGATACTCTTGCCCCTGCACCACATACTGCCGCTGCTAGGCTCCATGGTGGCTCCCATCTACGTGGGAGGAGGCGTGGCCATCTGCCCGTCGCTGTCGGGACCCGACCTCATGGAGACGCTCGTGAAGGGGCAGGTGGGCATCGTCATAGGCGTGCCGCGCCTCTACCAGTCGCTCTACTCGGCCATAAAGAAAAAGATAGACTCCAACTTCGTCACTCGCGCCCTGTTCGATATATGCCAGAAGGCCGGAAGCCGCCGCCTGTCGCGTACGGTGTTCGCCTCGCTGCGCAAGAAGATGGGCGGCAAGATAGACTACTTCGTAAGCGGAGGCGCTGCCCTGGACCTGGAGATAGGCAAGGGGCTCGCCACGCTGGGCCTGGACGTGCTGGAAGGGTACGGCATGACGGAGACGGCTCCCATGATAGCCTTCACGCGCCCCGACGACATAAAGCCTGGCTGCTCCGGACTGCCGCTTCCCTGCGTGGAGACAAAGATAGTGGACGGCGAACTGCTGGTGCGCGGCAAGAACGTCATGAAGGGTTACTACGGAAGGCCGGAGGAGACGGCGCAGGTGATGGACAAGGACGGATACCTGCACACAGGCGACCTGGCCTCGATAGACGAGAAAGGACGTATCTGCATCACCGGCAGATGCAAGGAGATAATAGTGCTCTCCAACGGGAAAAACGTTCAGCCCAACGAGATAGAGTACAAGCTGGAGAAGTATGACGCCTATGTGAAGGAAGCCGCCGTGATGCAGGACGGCGACTTGCTGCGCGCCATCATAGTGCCGCAACCCGCATGGGCCGGCGACATGAGCGACCGTGAAGTGGAGACGGCACTGAAGAGAGAAGTGCTGGAGCCGTACAACCGCACCGTAGCCAACTACAAGAAGCTGATGACCCTCACCGTCTACCGCCACGACCTTCCGCGCACCAAGATGGAGAAGCTGCAGAGGTTCAAGCTGAAGGATATCCTCAACGGCAAGGCAGCCGCAGCGGAGGAAACGGAAGAGGAAGAACCCGACATGCAAGAGTTCCGCATGATAAAGCGTTTCATAGAAGAGGAGAAGAAGGTGAAGGTCAGACCGTCGTCACATCTGGAGACCGATCTGGCCATGGACAGCCTGGACAAGATAGGCTTGCAGGGATTCCTGGAGATGTCGTTCGGTGTGGCGGTGAAGACGGAGCAGATGGCTTCCTTCGCCAACGTGGAAGCTCTGGCGGAATATGTCCGCGAGAAGGAGACACGCATGGAAGAGGAAGATTTGGACTGGAACCTGCTGCTGCGTTCGGACTCCTCACACCTTGCGCTTCCACATTCTTCCTACGTGTCAATGGCCGGAGAGAAGTTCTTCAAGTTCTTCTTCAGTATATGGAACAGCCTCACCGTCGTAGGGGCGCAGAACATCCCGGCGGAAGGGCCTTACATACTCGCCCCCAACCACCAGAGTTTCGTGGACGGACCCGTGGCGCTCTCGGCCCTGTCGTGCAAGGCTATGCGCAACGTCTACACTTACGCCACAGAGGAACACGTGCGCGGCAAGTGGCGCCGATATCTGGCGGACAACAACAACGTCATCATCATGGAACGCGCCAACCTCAGGGAGTCCATCCTCAAGATGGCGGAAGTGCTGAAGAGAGGCAAGTGCATACTCATCTTCCCCGAAGGAAGCCGCACGCACGACGGAGACATAGAGACCTTCAAGCGTACCTTCGCCATACTGTCCATGGAGCTCGACATTCCGGTGGTGCCCGTCTGCATACGCGGAGCGTTCCGGGCGTTGTCGCGCCACGACAGGTTCCTGAAGCCTCGCCACATAGAGGTGGAGTACCTTCCGCCCATGAAAGCTACCGAAGGACAAGACTACGACGCGTTCGCCGAAAGTGTAAGGAAGAGTCTGGAGAGCGTGCTGTAGGCACGTACCTGCGCAAGGCGTAGGTCTACCGGCGGATGCGCTTGTTGGACACTATGAGCATGCCGAATATCAGAATCACCGTACCGCAAAGGGCCATTACGGTGATTCTTTCGTCTAATACAAAATGCGAGATGACGAGCGTGAAGATACACTGGGTATAGATTACATTGGTGGCCTTCACCACTCCCACGCGCGGCAACAGCCAGTTCCAAAGCAGGAAGCAGAACAGCGACGCCACTATTCCCAGCGAAGCGATGTTACACCATACCGCAGGTCTTGACAGGATGTCGACGGACATGTTCAGCGGTTTCACGAAAGCGAACCACGGTAATATGGTAACCAGTCCGTATCCGAATATCTTGCGCGTCACGAACTTTGGGTCGTAGTTGCATGTGACGTTCTTCATGGCGAGTGAGTACACGCCCCACAGCACCGAGGCGGTAAGTGCCAGGAGGTCGCCTATGGGGTTGAGGTGCAGCACCAGCTGACCGTTGAGTACCACCAACACCAGTCCGGCGAAAGCCACCATGGAACCGAACAGCTGATGGCGGTTCATACGCTCGTCCTTGTAGAAGATAGACAGCAGGACGGCGGTGACGAAAGGCGTGGTGCCTACCAGGATGGCCACGTTGCCAGCCGTAGAATAACGGAGCGCAAGGTTCTCCGCCAGGAAATACACACTGCCGCCCGACACTCCGGCGATGAACATCATCAGCTCGTCCTTCCAGTTTTTGCTCCACATCATGTTGTGCGAGAGCAACGACATCAGCACGTAAGCTATCAGAAAACGGTAGAAGAAAATGTCCGCCGGCATCAGTCCCTCTTCCAGCAAAATCTTGGAAGAAACGAACGTTTCACCCCACACCGCCACCACGAAAACGCAGACTATTATGGGTAATTTATCCTTTATGACACTAAATTTGCTCATTTTTGCCTGCAAAGGTACTCATATTATCAAATCAGCGCATTTCGTCGGGGGAACAAATCGCAAAATATCTACAAATATTCAACAAATAACGGTCATATTTTTGCGTTGTCGCATAAAAAACATATCTTTGTTGTGGATTTAACTAAAATTCAGTGATAAAATACAAAATGTGTCGTTTATTTCTTCTTTTAGCTTGCATTTTGACTTCGGTCTGTTCCTTCGCACGGAGTGTCGGAGGCGAGCGAGATGACGCATGGAAGCTGAAGCTCTACTGCGAGGAAGAGAAAATAAATATGGTGCTCGACCTCAACGAAGAGTCCGTAGAAGTGCCAGGCATGGAGATGTTCGGACCTATGAACGGATACATGAACGGTAATATATACGGTGTGTGGACGGTCACCAGCTGCAAGATAGTGAATGACAAACGCGCCGTCGTCTCTTTCTCCAACGACCTCGGCAGCGAGACGCAAAAGGTTATGCTGACGCAGACCACGGACTCCACGTGGACGGCCAAGCTGGAAGGCACCACGGTGGTGAAACGCGTGGTCAATAAGAAGCTGGTGAAGATTTCGCCGACATTCAACCTTAAACTAAAGCCTTGAACCATCAGGGTAAGGCAAAATAAAAATTCATCAATCTACCAATGAACCAAAGAAGAAAGAAGGGCAAAGGATACGTTGCCGCAGCCGGTTGCGGAATAGTAATAGGTTTCGGAGTGATGGTGGGACTGAGCTATATGTTCCACACCACGTCCACCAACGAGTCGTGCATGTCGTGCCACGTACACCCTGAAGCGGAGACATCGTGGAAACAGGCAGGACACTACGCCAACAAGAGCGGAGTCGCCACAGACTGCGCCGAGTGCCATTTGCCTCCCAAGGGTACTTTCGCGCATTACACAGCCAAGGCCAAGACAGGACTCAAGGACATCTGGTCGTACATGACGAAGGATACTTCCGAAATGGACTTCCAGGCAAAGCGCGAGCTTGAGTACGCCACTACCATTGTGTACAACGAATCATGCAAGAAGTGCCACGCCAACCTCTTCCCACAAGGACTCTCCGACGACGGAGTGGCGGCGCACCTTTATTATGAGGAGAACGAGGAGAAGCTAAACCTGCAGTGTATCAGTTGTCACCTTGACGCAGGTCACTATCTTCCCGGTTACAAGCACGAGAAAATGTCGGCTGCACCGGTGGACACGTCGGGCGTGAAGTACGACAAACCTACAGAGGTGACTTCTTTCGCCACATTCACCGAAACGGTTCCCGGCACACGCTCCTCCATAAAGATGGTGGCTGTGAAGGGCGGTGAGTTCATGATGGGTAGCGACAAGGGAGACGCCTACAGCAATGCGGACGAATATCCGCGCCACAAGGTAAAGGTTTCCGACTTCTTCATGGCAGAGACGGAGATTACGTGGGACCAGTATTGGGCTTTCTACGTGGAGACCATGTCCGAGGGACGTACCAAGCCGGAGGTGATATACGCCAACAACTCACGTCCCGACGTGGATGCGGTGTCCGGACCTACACCTCCATTCGGAATGCCCGACCAAGGGTGGGGCATGGGTATGCGTCCCGCCATCACCATGACGCACTACGCCGCCGAGACGTTCTGCCAGTGGTTGCGTCTGAAGACCGGCAAGAACTACCGTCTTCCCACAGAAGCGGAATGGGAATACGCCGCTCGTGGAGGTATGGACACCCCATACTTCTTTGAGGGTAAGCCCGGCGACTTCACCAACGACGGCTTCTGGAACAAGATATTCGGTGCCGACACCACTAATATAATAAGGTATGCCATCTACGAGGCCAACAGCAACCACCGCACGCAGGAACCTTCCAAGGTGGGTGCCAATCCTTTCGGACTGAAGAATATGCTCGGCAATGTTTATGAATACTGCCAGGACTACTATGCGGAGGACGCGTACAGCAACGTACCCGACGGAGCGGTAGACCCCAAGGGACCTGCCACAGGAACTGACTATGTGATAAGAGGCGGATGTTATTCGGACGACGCCAGTCGCCTGAGATGTGCCGCACGTGCGCATTCTGACTACGAAGCATGGCTGAAGACCGACCCCCAGACTCCCAAGAGTATATGGTGGCTCAGCGATTTCAAGGGAATAGGCTTCCGCGTGGTATGCGATATGCCAAAACAGTGATAAGATATACCAACACCTAATTTAACAAACTTACAACGTTATGGAAAAAGATTTGAGCAGGAGAAAATTTCTCGCAAACAGTGCTTTACTCGGAACCGCCACACTCGTAACGCCCGCATTGCTTAGCAGCTGCGGCGGTGGCAACAAACTCACGCCACTCAAGCAGGAAGGCGAGTACTATGTGCCCGTGCTGTCTGACAAGGCAGACGACGGCAAAGAGCTGAAAGCCGGTGTCATCGGTTGCGGTGGCCGTGGCTCGGGTGCTGCCAACGACCTTCTTAACGCTGCCAACGGAATAAAGATTGTCGCTCTGGGCGATGTCTTTGCAGACCGTCTCAACGGACTCCGCGAGCAACTCAAGAATGATTGGAAGATGGAGATTGCGGACGACATGTGCTTCACAGGGTTCGACGCTTACAAGCAGGTCATCGACTCAGGTGTAGACATGGTCATCATAGCCACTCCTCCAGTGTTCCGTCCCGTACACTTCCAGTACGCTACGGAGAAGGGCGTTCACTCATTCTTGGAGAAGCCTATCGCAGTAGACCCCAAGGGATACCGCACCATCATGGCTACCGCCAAGCAGGCGCAGGCCAAGGGTCTTAGTGTCGTCACCGGTACACAACGTCACCACGAGCGTCGTTATGTAGAGGCTAACAAGCAGATACAGGCCGGCATGATAGGTGAGATTACCGGCGGTAACGTTTACTGGAACCAGGCTATGCTCTGGTATCGCACCAGGGAAGAGGGATGGAGCGACATGGAGTGGAACATCCGCGACTGGGTCAACTGGAAATGGCTTTCCGGCGACCATATCGTTGAGCAGCATGTCCACAACATCGACGTATTCCTGTGGATGAGCGGACTGAAGCCCGTGACAGCTACCAGCTTCGGTGGAAGACACAGAAGAATTACAGGTGACCAGTTCGACATGTTCAGCACGGACTTCGTGATGGAGAACGGCATCCACCTGCACAGTATGTGCCGTCAGATCAACGGTTGCGCCGACAACGTAAGTGAATTCATACAGGGTAGCAAGGGTTCTTGGAACAGTGCCACCAACGAGATAAAGGACCTTCAGGGCAATGTCATCTGGAAGTACGACGACGAGGCTGCACAGCAGCAGTTCCAGCAGCACAACCCCTATGTGCTGGAGCATGTAGACTGGGTTAACCACATCCGCAAGGGTACGGCTCACGAAGAGGCAAGCGACTGTGCGGCATCCTGCATGGCAGCCATCATGGCACGCGAGTCTGCATACACAGGAGCTATGACTACATGGGACGACATGACACAGTCTCCTCTCGACTTTATGCCTGAGACGCTGGAGCTCGGTCCGTTGCCACTCGATACGTTCACTGTAGCTAAGCCAGGTAACTGACAATAACACGCAGGCTTATGGAAAGAAGGAATTTCTTGTTGGGCACGATGTCCACAGTAGCTTTGGCTTCTGTGGCATCGCCTGCCTCCGCTATGTTAGCATCCTGCGCACCGGCAGCTAAAAAGAAGTCAGTGAGCCTCAACCTCTGTTTGCAGGAAGGCGTAGCCCCGGGTGACACACTTGAGGAGAAACTCGACTTCTTGGAGGCTAACGGCATCACAGGTATTGAACCCGGCGGCGGCAATCTTAAGAACAGGGTCAACGAATTCAACGACGCTCTTAAGAACCGTAACGTCAAGGTCGGAGCTATATGTGCCGGCTTCAAGGGCTTTATACTTGCCGAGGATAGTCAGAAGGATGATTTTGATGTCACTATGCGTGAGATTATAGAGGCTGCAGGTGCCATAGGTTCTTGCGGTGTCATCATGGTTCCCGCCTTCAACGGGCAGCAGCCGTGCAAGCCTCACACACGGGAGACACGCGAGTTCCTCTGCCAGCAGTTGCACGAACTTGGTGAGTTCGCTTTGAAGAACAACACCACGGTTATCCTTGAGCCTCTCAACCGCAACGAGGCGCACTACCTGCGTCAGGTTCCTGATGCAGCCGCCATCTGTCGCGACTCCGACTCAGAAGGAGTGAAGTGTATGGGTGACTTCTGGCACATGTCAGAGGAGACTTCCGACTACGCCGCTCTCATGGCCGCCGGAAAGAAGTATCTCCAGCATGTGCACATCGCAAGCCGTGGCCGTCGTCTCACCCCGTCGGAAGATGGCGAGAAAGACTATTATGTAGACGGCTTCCGTGCTCTGAAGGAGATTGGTTACGAAGGTTTCGTAAGCTTCGAGTGCGGATGCGAGGGAGACAGGAAAGTGGTGTTGCCCACAGCGTTTGAGCTTCTGCGCAAGCAGTGGGAACAGGCTTGACCTTTTCGTTGAACTAAAAACGACGTTCAAATAAACGTACAATCATGCAGGAGGTGTATGCCGGTTACTGAAGGCATTGCCTCCTGCTTTGCGTTTAACGGCTTCTTGCCGTATGTGTGCGGCGTTGACTCCGCATTTTCACAGTAGTATAACACATTACATTTTTACCGTAACAAGACACCGTAGTATTTATATCTCGTCACCGTCCCGTAGTTTTGAGCATCGACAGTCAGGAAAGAGTCGATGGCATTATTGATGAATTCATTCACAACGTCAATACTCCCACAGTCTTTCCCGGTATACCCAAACTGGACTTTCTGCATTCTCTGAGGAACAACATAAAGAATCCGAGAAGCATAAACCAGTGCAACAACGGATGCTGTGGTGCCACCGCCGTTTCCAAATACATGGCGGAAGAGCGACCTGAGTTATACGTAAGAACGGCCATTTCATTATATACCACTGGCAAGTCGGTCAACAATGGAGTAACCCTTTCTGTAACAAAAGACATGACAACCGGTACCATGTTTGACCTGTAGAAGTTTGGAGGCGGCATGGCTCCTACAGACGCCATCGTACAAGGTGCCATAATAAACTCTGCGAATAGCATCCTGTCGTTCAATCCTTTTAAGGGGCAAACAGGACTGAACACTTTAATGTGGCCAGGGAAAATAAAAGACTTCCTGACAGGCTATGTCGGCGCTACCGTAAAGACAATATTGCTCCCGACAACCTTTACCCTTCAAAACACGGATTACAGACGATGCTTCGTGATAGGATTGGTGCATCATTCGTCAAACAGTATAACCAACGCTTCCGTACACATCCCCAACCATTACGTCCAGTTGACAGGCATGAGGGGCGATACTGTGTACTATTGGACATGGGGAGAAGCGTACGACAGGACTTCACATATATACGGCATTCCAAACGGAATATACGAGGTGTTTGTCGTTGACCGTAGCAGTCTATACACCATATAAGCCGTTTCGCTAATCCGTTCAATGGCCGGGAAATACGCCTTTTCATGTTGTACAACCATAGCTTCCCATGTTGTACAACTATAGCAC
>CAVHNA010000082.1:6314-10926 GCA_963637205.1 Bacteroidaceae bacterium | reverse complement strand
ATAATGTATAGTGTATTGTCAGTTGCCCCTAAACCAATGTATAGATGTCACGGGTGTTACGTCCGAAGCCGTCGTAGTCAAGTCCATATCCCACTATGAAATCGTTGGGTATCTGGAAGCAGCAGTACCTTATGTCCAAGTCCACCTGCAACTTGTCCGGTTTCTGCAAAAGGGTGCAGATGTCTATGCTTGCCGGATTGTGTTTACGCAGCGTCGCCAACATATAGGACATGGTAATGCCCGTGTCCACTATATCTTCGACGACAATGACATGACGGCCGGTGATGTCCGTGTTGAGTCCCACCACTTCGTGCACCGTGCCTGTGGTAGAGTCTCCCTGATAAGACGCCAGTTTTACAAACGAGATTTCACTCGGCAGGGTCACATCCCTCATCAGGTCAGCGGCAAAAATAAACGAGCCATTGAGAACAGCTAAAAATATGGGTCTCTCGCCCTCATAGTCTTTGTTTATCCTGGAGGCAACTTTTCGTACTGCTTCACAAATTTCCTTCTCCGTTATTGACACGGAAAATACCTTGTCCTTTATCTGAATCGTATCCATAAATTATGAACGACATAGCTATATTCCGCTGCAAAGTTACAAAAAAACTCGGTAAATGTGGTATCCTTGGCAAAAAACTTCAGGTTCACATCGCTTCACATTCATTGAAAAGCAGTATCTTTGCACCGCTAAACATATATTCATGGTATGTATATGAAGGATATCATAGCTGCGGCACTTTTCATCTGCGCATCGTCCGCGACTCTGCATGCACAGACCGAGGTCACGCCCTTTGTTCCGGGCAGCACGCTGGAAGGCGTATCATACTTCCTGCCCAAGACCGCTTTCCGCATAACGGTGGTGGCGGACAAGACCGTGACGCGTCCTGGCGAACTATACAAATACGCCGACCGCTTCCTGCGTATCCAGGACGTGCCTACAGAGGAATCCACCCAATGGCAGCTGAAGAAGGTAACACTTGAGCCATATGGTGTTCCAGACAAGACGAAAGCGTACAGCATCAAACTGAAAAGCAAAACCGTGGCACCTCTGGTCGGCCTCAGCAAAGACGGCATATTGTTGAGCATCAACACCGACGCAGAAGAAGAGACGTTGCCGGAGCTCCCTGCCGCCGTGCCCGCCAAGAAACCCACCGACCCTCGTTCATACATGACGCAGGAGATGCTGACCGCAGGCTCTACGGCCAAAGTGGCTGAACTATGCGCACAAGAAATCTACGACATAAGGGAAAGCCGAAACGCATTGGTAAGAGGAGAGGCCGACAACACGCCGAAGGATGGAGCACAGCTACAGTTGATGCTTGACCAGCTGGACCTTCAAGCCAACACGTTGAGTTCGCTATTCAAGGGAACGACGGAGACGAGCACCGAAGTGTTCAGCTTTAACTTCACGCCCGACAAGGAGACCGACCAAAACATACTGTTTCGTTTCTCGTCCAAGTTGGGACCGGTAGACGCTGACGACTTGGCAGGATATCCAGTTTACGTCTCCGTGAAGAATACAGAGACAATCCCCGCGACGGCAATAGATGCCCAGACAGCCAAGAAGAAAGAGAAAATAGAAAAGGGCGTTTATTACAATGTGCCGTCCAAAGCCAAAATCACCGTTTACACGTTAAACGACGAGCTAACCTCTCTGGAAACGCCCATGGGACAGTTCGGCGTAGTGGAAATTCTCTCTTCTACTCTCTTCGACAAGAACGCCACCACCAAGGTAACGTTTTTCCAGTCTACTGGAGGCACAAAAGACGTGATGGAGTAATCCCACTCAACATCATTGACGGCCAAGACCCAAAAAGAAATGGTGGCGTTCAAAACTGCCACCATTTCTTTTTGGGTTTCTCCTTAACTTGCCCGAGTTCCTCCATCAGCACCTGTTCGTATGTCTTCTTCTCCGAAATCATCCGGTAGATGGTTCCCCAGTCCGGCAAGCCTCCTATGTTACGGTCGTCTATCCACATGTCCACTTTCAGTTTTCTGCTGAAGTGAACATTGCTGCTTACGTCTTCCTCCGGGAAGTCCTTGTTGACCGCGTAAAACTCCACGCCACGTTGCCTGCACCACTCCACAGCATCATCCAAGAGTTTGCCCTCACGCACGCTCCACAAAATCAGTCTGTGGTGGTCTTCAATAAGCATTTTCAACGTCTGTGTGGCAAACGGTATCTCCTTGCCTATCTCGGGATAACGGTGTTCCACTATTGTCCCGTCAAAATCCACTGCTATCGTCATTCTGTCGTCCTTATATCTATTCGCATGCAAAGGTACGCATTATTACTCTTAAAACCGACAAAACCAACGTCATTTTGCATAAAAAGCATAGTCCCAATTTGCCAATTCAAAGAAAATCGCTACCTTTGCTACGAAATTCAGAATATGACGCTAATCACATTTACGATGAAGAGAAAAATTCGTTCACTTATCTGTATGCTGGTCGTTATGGTTCTTGCCAGCAGCTGTGTCTCCACCAAGAAAATCGTTTACTTTCAGGGGTCTGAGCAGCTTTTCCAACAGGCACAGCAGATAATGCAACAATACGAGATGAGACTGAAGCCGGCCGACCAGGTTTACGTCAAGGTGACATGTAGCGAGCCCGACCTGCTCACCATATTTGCACAAGACGTGATAATGGGTACTACGGGTTACACTAATTCCTCTTCGCTTTCGTCTTCCAACTCCATGAGTAACGCCTACGGTTATACGGTCACCAACGACGGTTGCCTCGTCCTTCCCGCTCTTGGCAGAGTGGAGGTGGAAGGTTGCACGTCCGACGAGGCTGCCGTGAAGATAGAAAACAAGATAAGGGAGAACAACCTTATCAAAGACCCTGAGGTGACGGTACGCTTGATAAACGCACGTGTTGCCGTGCTTGGTGCCGTGAAGAGTCCTCAGATAGTAAGTCTGAGCAGTGAGAGGAACACCATATTGGACGTACTGGCTAAGTGCGGCGATGTAGGTGACACCGGACTGAGACAGAGGGTGAAGCTTTACCGCGAGAGCAACGGCCAGCGCACGATGTATGAAGTGGACCTGACGAAGACAGACATATTCAACAACCCTGCATACTACGTGCAACAGAACGACCTTATATATGTGGAGCCCAACAAGAGCCAGAGTATTAAGAGCAGTGCGTTCTACACCTTCCTCACGGCAGGCTCAAGTATTCTGGGCGTTATCTCAGCCATACTCTCAATGGTGGTTCTCGTCACAAAATAACGCTTATACATAGTTCCTAAAAGCGATGCCCCGAGCCGAATAGCTCAGGGCATCGCTTTTTGTCTTCCGCACCGTGTCACTCCTCCTCGGTGAAGATATCGAGAATCTTTCGGTACACCTTCGGTAGGTCAAGCCCGTAGTAGACCGTGTCGTACCACAAGAGAAGATATACTAGTGCGACGAAACTCAACCAGCACATAAGTATTGTCAACCACATACCTTTATATATTATAAGCGTTATACATTCCTTTTACGAGCATCGCCTTGCAAAAGTACAATTTTTACTTCACTCAAGCATCATCCCATACACGATAATTGCATTGCCTGTCTCAAATATCCACCAGAAGCACATCATGTCCCCCATATCTAAGGCGACGAAGGCGATCCAGTACAGGTGTCGGCGACCATGAAATCTCCTTGCCGGCCTCGGAACCGTATTTGTCTATTCTCCCCACCACCAACTTCAGCGTCATCCTGTTTACGTCTATCGCCGGAAGATAATACGTCACAGTGCCGGCCTCGTTGTGCGTCTCAGCGAGAAGCTGCATATTCACCATCTCCGAAAGTAGCTTTCTTACCAGAGTCTCCGGAAGATGAGTCTCATTTGCCAGAGACCTCTCAGAATACGGCTTTGCCCCTTCAGCAAAACGTTTGCAAATCTTGCTCACCAGCAGGAGACTGAACACGTCACGGCTGCGTCGGCTAAGCTCATCGCTAGTCCTCTCTATAGCGTAGTACTCCATGCTCTGGTTGGCATAACAAAGCACTCCTCCCACAAGGCAGATGCTCCACGAAAGCTGTAGCCATATCATAAACAAAGGCAGGGCGGCGAAGGAGCCGTATATGGCATTGTAACTACTGAGCTTTATCTGATAATGTATGTAGAGATACTCCACTCCGAAGAACAGCATCCCCGTCAACACTCCCGGCCACATCACGTTTTTGACATCCACCTTGGTGTTGGGCATGAATTTGAACAGGAGTATAAAGAAAACACTGATTAGCGCAACAGGCGAGAACTGCACCACACGCTCCACAGTGTCATTGACAAGCTGGTAGTCTGGAAGCAGGCCTCTGAACGAGATAAGGAAGATGTTGAAACCGGTGAGTATGACCACCACAAAGGGCAGGAGCAGGAAGACACTCAGATACTCAGTCACACGGCGGTAGATATTTCTGGAATTACGCACATGCCAGATGGCGTTGAACGCCATCTCTATGCTTGACGTCAGGCTAAGCAGGGAATACAAAAGGAAAATCAGCCCAACGCCTATGAACACGCCACCTCTGGTATGCTGGATGTAAGATTCCACAAAGCCGAGCAAGGTGTCCGCTATTTCCGGATTGGCTTCCAGAGACTCCCTGACACGTGTCTC
>CAVHNA010000082.1:0-6304 GCA_963637205.1 Bacteroidaceae bacterium | reverse complement strand
CCACGAAAGAATCAAGACCGAACCCCCTGGCCACGGCGAAAACTATGGCCATAACAGGAACGGCAGACAACAATGTGTTGTAAGTAAGCGACGATGCGTAGCTCATCACGTTCTGTCTGTTTATGCAGTCCACCGCTATCACCATACGCTTTAGCAATCTGAGGCCAAACCGTTCCAACGGACGTAATCTGTTCTCGTTTACTGTCCAGACATCATCTATCTTGTGCAATCCAAACATTTCAAAAGAAAAAGAAAAACAGAGAGTCTGTAAGCCGGGTTCTGTACATTCAAATCGTAAACGACGAATGCGCTTGCCATTTATCTACTGCCATCGTCACCGATGGCCTCTATCGTTCTACCCTCCAGCTCAGACGGACAGCCTTCTCTTTGTGTTCGCTGGTTTACATGAACTTTCAACTCCCGGAATGCACAGCGCCAGCGTCACCACCGACCTGGTGGGCTCTTACCCCACCTTCTCACCCTTACCCACTTTCGCAGGCGGTTGTTTTCTTCTGCATTGTCAGACCTTCGCAGACCTCTTTCCGTTAGGAAGCGGGATGTCCTTCGTTGCCCGGACTTTCCTCTCGCCTTGCACAAGGCAACGCCAGCGGCAAGCCGACTCTCTGTCTTATTTGCAGGCAAAGGTACAAAAAAATTATATATCCGTGTCTCGTTTCATGTCAAAATTGTCATTGCGGCTAACGAAAAGTCAGCCCCGAAGACAACACCAACTTAGCAAACGAATGTAAAAACTACACCTTTTGGCTTTTAACAACCGTTAATTGCCTAAATCCTTTGTTAATATTGGCAAAATCAAATCGGAAACCCCTACAGATAAACGCAAAAGGCACTATATTTGCATTGTCAAAACAGAAAGGAAATATATTTAGACTATTAACATTATATATATTTGTAGTTATGAAACAGACAACTAAAACATGGATTGGAATGGCAGCCTTAATCTGCGCCAGCAGTGCAGTGACAGGTGCTGTAGTGACTAAAGCTACCCCAGAACCGACTCCCGAGCAGGCCCCGGTTTCTGCACCCGTAGTAAGCAGTGGACTTGTGGACTTGACCAGTGCCGCAGAGTCTGCCGTAAACTCTGTCGTATATATAAAGGTGACACAGAACGGGAAAACGCAGAAAGTAAATGTCCGCGACCCTTTCAATGATTTCTTCGGGGATTTCTTCGGTTTCGGCAACCAGCCGCAACAGAGAGAATACAAACAGCCCGACCGCCACGCGGCCGGTAGCGGTGTCATCATCAGCAGCGACGGTTACATCGTCACCAACAACCACGTGGTAGGAGATGCCGACGCCATAGAGGTAACCCTCAACGACAACCGCGAGTTCAAGGGGCGTATCATCGGTTGTGACGAAAGCACCGACCTCGCCCTTGTCAAGATAGAGGCCAAAGACCTTCCTGCCATCACCATTGGCAACAGCGACGACCTGAAGCTCGGACAATGGGTGTTGGCGGTAGGCAACCCGTTCAACCTTACGAGCACAGTCACTGCCGGCATCGTTTCCGCTAAAGCGCGTTCATTAGGTGCCAACGGTATAGAGAGTTTCATACAGACTGATGCCGCTATCAACTCAGGCAACAGTGGCGGAGCCTTGGTAAACGAGAAAGGCGAACTGGTGGGCATCAACGCCATGCTGTACAGCCAGACAGGAAGTTACAGTGGATACGGTTTCGCCATCCCCACCAGCATCATGAACAAGGTGGTCGGAGACCTTAAGGTTTACGGCACTGTGCAGAGAGCCGTGCTGGGAGTTCAGGGTACGGACGTCCACTCATATCTCGACAGCGAGAAGGGCAAGTCGGAGAACGCCGACTTTGGCACAGTCTCCGGAATATACATCGACAAGGTTGTGGATGCGAGTGCCGCCGAGGAAGCCGGACTGGAAAAGGGAGATGTCATCACCGAATTCGACGGCAAGAAGGTGAGCAAGATGTCTGAGTTGCAGGAAACCATTGCGCAGCACCGTCCGGGCGACAAGGTGAGCCTCGTATATATGCGCAACAAGAAAGAGCATAAGGCGAACATCACTCTCCGCAACACACAGGGTACTACCAAGGTACTTGAAGAAGTAGACCTCGACCAACTGGGAGTACAGATGCGTGCTTGCACAGACGAGGAGAAGAAGACCATGGGCATCACATACGGACTGACCGTAAACGCCATACGTAAAGGCAAGCTCAACTCTCTGGGAGTAACCAAGGGCACCATCTTCTTGCAGGTAAACGAGCAGAAGCTCAACACCGTGGAGGAATGGGAAGAGGCTGTCAAGAGTGCCAACCAAAGCACCGACCGCACTCTGTGGATAAAGGCTCTTACGCCAAGCGGCAGGAAGGTAAGCTATGTAGTAGACCTCAACGAGTAGACAAATGCCAAGACTGGCACTATGGCCATGACCTAAAGAAGTTTCCCCGAAACCTTGTCCGTTTCGGGGAAACTTCGTATATTCGCGCACATAATAACGACAATGACAGAATGAACAGGACAACAAAGGCTTTCATCGCCATACTCACGCCAGTTCTCTTGTGCATAGCGCCCGCCTTCGCCAAAGTCAAGCAAGTGCCCATGTACATGTTCGGGTATGCGGCGTCTTTCAAGGACTCCACGGCCTATATCACCTCCATCCAACGGCTTGACACCGTGACGATAGACCAAAAGACAAAGTTTCTGAAAGACCGCAACCTTTATTCCTATCAGCTCCAGCAGTATATAGCGAACACTTACGGCCAGGAAGACGTGTTTACCGCCGTGTTCTACGACACGAAGCCGGCCAAGTTGGAAAAGAAGGTGGCTACGGTGATGGGCAAGTCTGACAAAGGCAATGGTCTTCGTCTCAAGGCTCTGGACTTCCGTTTCCACTGCGAGGAATGGATAGAGCCCGAAGTGTTGGAAATAAGCGAAGACACGGTGGCAACCCATACCCATAAGGACGCACCGAAGAAGCACAAAGCCAAGAAAAGCAAATGACGGCAAAAAGGGACATGTTCTACACAGTGGCGGGACATACGTTCCGCATCACTTTCTGCACTGACGAAGTGGACGAGAACGTGATACCTTCTTTCAAGAACTTCACGTCATCCCCCACAGACGGAGAAAGCCTCATCTTTCACCTTAGCGTATTGCCAGAGACGGGACATACGGAAAACCTGAAGGAAGTGGGACAGTTTGACTGCGGAGGTTGCAACCATGGGGTATACCAACGCGAAGATGGCGGCTACGTCTTCCTCATCTCCGACGAGACAGGCACGCTGTGCTGCAGGATGTCTGCCAATGCGGATTTCAGCGTATGCCAGACTGAGATGTACGGCGCCACGTTCCGCCAGCGAAACTATGGGCTCAACAACGCCATAATGATGGCATACGCCTTTTCCACCGCCACACAAGGCACTATGCTCGTCCACGCCTCCACCATCAGATGGCAAGGGAAAGGCTATCTCATGACCGCTCCGAGCGGAACCGGCAAAAGCACGCACACACGGCTTTGGTACGACAACATACCTGGATGCGACCTCATGAACGACGACAACCCCGTAGTGCGCGTCATAGACGGCAAGGCCTATGTCTATGGAAGTCCGTGGAGCGGCAAGACACCGTGCTACAAAAACACGGAAGCTCCGATAGGAGGCGTGGCAAGGATACGGCAACGCCCTGAGAACAGCATACGCCGGCTGTCCGCAGTAGAGGCGTTCTGCAACATGCTCCCCGCCGTCAGCAGCATGAAATGGGACCACAGGGTCTATACTGGCATCTGCGACAGCATCGCCAACATAATAAAGATTTGCGGCATGTACGAACTGGGGTGCCTGCCCAATGCGGAAGCCGCCATATTATGCCACCGCACAATGGCTTTAGGAGAATGACGGACAAACTGAAGAACGTAACGCTGAAATGCCTGCGGTATGTCTTTGCTCCGCTACGGCGTTCATATCACAGACGCAACGGCACTGTGACAGACTCACGGCGGATAGAGTTCCCCAACGCCGTCTTCCTTGCACTCGTGTCCGAGAAACTCTCCGAGGGCAAGTCCGTCACGATATGGGTGAAGGGTTACAGCATGAGACCTTTCATAGAATACGGTAGGGACCGGGTAAGGCTGGAGGCTCGACAGAGATATGAAGTCGGCGACGCCGTGCTGGCCTGCATAGCTCCGGGGCGTTACGTTCTGCACCGCATCTTAAACAAAGACGGGAAACTGATAACACTCCAGGGCGACGGCAACGTCAGAGGAGTGGAGAGGTGCGCCATATCCGATATATGCGGCGTGGTAACAGAATACATCCGTCCGGCACGTACCATCCCTGCGTCAGACCCTCGTCTGCGCAGAGCCGTAAAGCTATGGAGGACGCTGCGCCCCATAAGGCGTATTCTGTTGGCGGTGTATAAGTGCGTCGCCGTCTGACCCGGAAACAGTGGAATAAAACATAATCATATCACAAAGACAATGAGAATCAAGAAAGGATTTGAACTGCGCAACGTGTGCGGCGAGAATATAGTCATAGCCTCCGGCATGGAGAACATAGATTTCAGCAAGCTTATCTGCCTCAACGAGACAGCTGCATTCCTGTGGAAAACGGCGGAAGGCAAGGATTTCGACGCTGAGACCCTGACGGAAGAACTGACGAAAGAATACGAGGTGGACAATGGGACGGCTCTTGCTGACGTGAAGGCGACCATTGCCCAGTGGAAGGAAACCGGCATCATAGAATAACGCCGCACGGGCATGGCTACAGAAATGGTTTCGTGGATTATCCGTCTCCTGCAAGAGATGGGGGCTACCTTGAGACTGCCCACGTCGTTCGTCGTCATAGAATTCGTCGGCACATTTGCGTTCGCACTCTCAGGCATCAGGCTTGCCTCAGCCAAGCGGTTCGACATCTTCGGAGCATGGATTGTGGGCATGGCCACAGCCATAGGAGGCGGCACACTGCGCGATTTCATGCTGGGTGTCAATCCCTTCTGGATGACCAACAGCAGTTACTTCGTCTGTTGCGCCATAGCTGTGGCGTGGGTGAAATGCTTTGACAAATACCTGATAAGACAGAAAAACACATGGTTCATATTTGACACCATAGGACTGGCTCTGTTCAATGTTATCGGCATAGAGAAGACATTGAACATGGGATTCCCTTATTGGACAGCCATCACAATGGGTTCCATCACAGGAGCGGCGGGCGGAGTTATCCGCGACGTGTTCATCAACGAAGTGCCGTTGATATTCCGAAAAGAGATTTACGCCCTTGCCTGTGTGGCTGGAGGACTGGTGTACGCCATGTGCCATAAGGCCGGGATGTCCGTGGAAGTGAACGCCCTGCTCAGCATCATAACGGTGATAGTGATAAGGGTGCTGGCGGTGAAGTACGGATGGCACTTGCCTATACTTTCCGGAAAGGAGAATAACGAATGACAAGACGACTGTGCGCTTCCCTCCTGATGGTGCTGTGTCTGCACACATACCTGTATGCTCAGGTGCAGAGAATCTTTGACTCCAGCGTACGCACGCTTACACTGGTGGTGGACGATGACCCCACCATGCCGCCTGTACTGTCACTTGCCAAACGGCAGGGCGTGGAGATAAGTTGGGATCAGATGAGTCACGACTTCCACAGATACCGCTACCATATAGAACACTGCAACTGGGACTGGACACCTTCGGAGGGTCTGTTCGAGAGCGACTATCTGGCAGGACTCAACGACCAGCTGGTAGAGGACTGCGAGAAAAGTTTCAACACCACACAGATATACACCCACTACAGCCTTTCACTGCCCAACCGCGAGACGCGCTTTCTGCTGAGCGGTAACTATAGGGTGCTGGTCTTCGACGAGGATGACGAGGAGAGCCCTGTACTGGAGGCCCAATTCTGCGTGTACGAGAACACGGCAGGAATACGAAGCGAGATAAGCAGCAATACGGACATCGACTTCAACGGCCAACACCAGCAGGTGTCTTTGGCTATAGACTATGGGACTCTTGATGTCATAGACCCCAGTCAGAATTTGCATACCGTGGTGATGCAGAACCGCAGACACGACAACTGCGTCAGCGACCTTACCCCCAACATACGCAGTGGCAAAGGCATAGAGTTTACGCACAACAAGAATCTCATCTTCAAAGCCGGAAGCGAATTTCACCACTTTGAGATACTGGACGTACACCGTACGTCAACAGGAGTGGACAGGATGGACTGGATAGACCCTTTCTATCATGCTTCACTCTTTCCCGACCAACCAGCGTCCAACTATTCTTATACTGAAGACCAGAACGGTGTGTATGTGCTCCGCAG
>CAVHNA010000081.1:0-10975 GCA_963637205.1 Bacteroidaceae bacterium | reverse complement strand
CAAACGCGACCCACAGCACGCGGCAAGCTCTCTCTCCCTTGCAAGGGCGCATTTCTTGCTTTGGCAAGCGTCTCCTTCGTCGCCGAGCGGACGCAAATGCGCCTCCTACTCTCCGGCAGCGTAGTAGGAGCGTTTGCGTCAAACGCGACCCCAAGAGGAATAGTAGGAGCACCTCTCCGAGGCGCGACTCCAAGAAGCAAACGATCCTCCTTCAGTTGCTCCTACTGCCTCTCTACGGTTTGGCGGATGGCTTCTTCCTTGTCTTTGTAGAGAGCGTAGAGGCGTTGGCCGTTCTTCAGGCTCTGCTCCTTGGTGAAGGCGTTGTTCCAGAGGCGCATGCCGCCTGCGCTGAGGCTGCGGAAGCCGGCGTCGTACCAGCCCACCTTCAGACCCAGCGTCCAGGCACGGGCGCAGAGCTCGTAGTCGTCGAACTGGAAGGGTGCGAAGCTGTAGTCGATGTGGTGGAGGTGGCGCACGAAGAGCTCCTTGTTGATCCACATGGGCGCACGGTTCACAGCGGTGACGAAGCAGAAGTCGCCCTTCTCCTGGTGGTCGCCTCCGTGTGCCCACTGCCGGTCATGCTCGAAACGAATGCTCATGCCGTCCTTGCCCCCGAGTATGGCCATCTGCGGATGCTGGTCGAGGAGTTGCACGGCGCGGAGCATCCATCCCGCGCCGTCGAAGTCGTCGTCGTCCTGCAGCAGCGCTATGTACTTGCCGTTGGCGAAGCGTATGCACTTGTCGTAGGTGATGTTCTCGTAGAGGTCGTTGGCGCGCACCATGAACTCGTTGGCACCGGTCAGGGCGCGTGCCAGCGCGGCGGTGTGGCCGGGTCCGGAACCGTCGTCTATGACTATAATCTCCACGTCGGGGTAGAGGCGCAGCTTCGGCAGTATGTGCTTCACCTGTTCACTCTTGTCGTGGCTCTGTATTATCACGCTCACGGTGGGCTGCTTGATGTGTCCCTTGGCCGCCCATGCGGCGTAGCACTTCTTGTTCTTGGTGAGTCCGGCTTTCTTCTGCAGCGATAGTCGGAGCTTGCTTGTCAGTAGTGATATGTTCATGATTTGTCGTTTTCTTGTCTTGTCTGCGGCGCGTCGGCCTTCCTTCCGAAGAGATGCTCGCTGTAGAAGGGGCTGATGCGGAGTATGTTGCTGGTGAGCAGGCAGAAGTTCGTCACCACTAGCGCCACGGCCAGCGAGAGCGTGACGCTGATTACGAAGTTGGGCCTGTTGGCGTTGAGCCACTCTCCCACGAAAGGCAGCTTCGGCATGAAGATGTAGTGGAGGAGGTAGACATCAAGGGTGCGCGTCCCCACGTACTGCAGGAAGGCTCCCAGCGGCCGGTCTTTGGTGAAGGAGCTCTGGTAGTGGCGGAAGAAGAGCACCACGGTGAGCATGGTGCCGTACATGCCCAGCGTGCGCGGCAGGTTGGTCCACGTCAGCCGCAGCGTGTGCCACCGCAGGAAGTCGGAGCAGCAGACGAAGGCAGCCAGTGCGAGGGCGGGGAAGAAGCACGGGTGGTCGAAGACGCGCTGCGCCGCCCTCCAGTAGCGGTGCACGATGTTGCCCAGCAGGAAGAAGTGCATATAGCGCACGGTCTGGATGAGGCTGGTGTAGGTCATGAAGTCCGACTTGGGGTAGGTGAACACCTTGGGCATGTACGCCGTCTCGTACGCCACCAGGCTGGCCGCCCAGAAGAGCGTCACGGGCACCCACCGCCACGTCTTCTCTTTCCATCCGAGGCGTTGCTCGGCGAAGGCGAAGAGATAGTATATGAAGAACATCTGCAGCAGCACCAGCGTGAACCAGTAGCCGCCCTTGGTGGGGCTCTTCATGGCCTCCATGAAGCTGTGGGTGAAGTCCGTCCGGCGTATCACTATGAAGGCACAGAGGAAGACCAGCGTGGGTATCACCTGCACCCTCACCTTCTTCCAGAGCAGGCTCACCGTGTTGGGCACTGTCCACTCGAAGCGGCTGCGGTAGGCCAGGAAACCGCTCACGAAGAAGAAGAGCGGCATGCGGAAGAGCACCAGCAGCGACATGGCCGCCGAGGTCTTCTCCGTCTCTTGGAATGCCATCAGTTCGGTGTGGTATGCCACCACCATCAGCATGGTGAACCCCCTCATGGCGTCCAGCCATTCTATGCGTTTCTTATCGTTCATCCGCATTTGCGTTTTTCCGTGAAATATCCTATGGTGTCTCTCATGATGCGAGCCCCGCTGGCCCATGTGATGCCGGCGTAGAGCGCGGCTCCCAGCGCCACGCGGCAGGCCAGTAGCCACCACAGCGACTCTATGCCGCACGTCACCCACCACGTGAAGGCCATCACGCCCAGGGCGAACATGAAGAACGGGGCGATGTCCGCCACGGCGTCCCTCCACCTCAGTCCTGTCAGCCGCTTGGCCCACCACTGCCAGAAGGCGAGCCACGCTATGTTGAGCGCCACGAAGTAGACCACCATGCACGTCATGCCCAGAGGGTACAGGGCCAACAGCCCCACCCACACGGCCAGACACTGGCACACGGTGCACGTCATGTTGGCGTCGCTCTTGCCCATGCTTATGGTCAGGTTGCTGTACAGCGTGGTCACGGGCACGAAGGCTCCGTGCAGGCACAGCAGTGAGAGTATGTGTCCGCTCTCCGCCCACTTCTGGCCTCCTGTCAGCACTATGAACTCGTGCGCCACCGTGCCAAGCCCCAGCATGGCCGGGAAGGAGACGAAGCACACGAACCGCAGCATCTTGCGGAACACGTACAGGTAGCGTCCGCGGTCACCTTTCACCTGCACCAGCACCGGTTGCGAGACCCCGGATATCATGCCGTTGACGGTGCACGAGGCCATGTCGTCCCACTTGCGTGCCGTGGTGTAGACACCTGCCGTGTGACTGGAGAAGCACTTGCCCAGCAGCACGCTGAACGCATGGTTGTTGAGGATGTTGAAAGTGTTGGTGACAAGCAGCTTGCCGCTGAAGCCGAACATCTCCAGTGCCGGACGCAGGCGTATGTCCAGCGTAGGCCGCCACGGCGAGAAACGCCAGCTCATCAGTTGCACTATCAGCACGTAGAGCACCGACTGCGTGACGATGCCCCAATAGGCGAACCCGCGCCACGCCATGACTATGCCCACAAGGCTGGAGACGGTGATGGCGGTGAGGTTGCACACGTTGGTCTGCTTCACCATGAGATGTCCGAAGAGGTAGGCTCTCTGCACCACGCCCAGACCGGAAAACAGAAAGCCCAGGAACAGGTAGCGCGACAGTGCCGTCAGGTCCGGGTCGCCGTAGAAATCCGCTATCAGGGGAGCCGCCAGCCACAGCGCAGCGTACAGCGCCGCGCTCACTGAGAGGTTGAACCAAAACACGGCGTTGTACTCCTCGTGCGTGGGCTCCTTTCGGTTGCACAGGGCGGCTATGAAACCGCTCTCCTGAAGGGCGCACGCCAAGGCCGAGAAGATGTTGAGCATGGCCACCTTCCCGTAGTCGGACGGCGTAAGCAGGCGCATCAGCACCAGACCTACCAGTGCCCCGAACACCTGCATCGCCCCGTTGGACAATCCGCCCCAGAGAATGCCGCCTGCCACGCGTTGTTTTAGCGACTCGTTTTCCATTGCGCGACAAAAGTACTTTTTTTTCTTCTAAAACGAATCTGGCCTACCGTTATTTCTTGTTTTGTGTACATGAAAGCGACTTTTTTTTGTGTGATTGGATAAGAATCGCTAATTTTGTGGCCGTGTTTCGACAACATATAGAGAACATAAGTCCACATAGATACAGGTATTAGTCAATGGCCATAAAGTTTCAGTACAACAAGACTTCCCTCCAGCAGATAGAGAAGAATCTAAAGATGCGCCAGCGCACCCTGCCCATCATTAAGAGCAAAGAGACGGCTTTGAGGCTCGAGGTGAAGAAGAGCAAGGAAGAGGCGGATGCTTTGGAGCGCAAGTTGCAAAGCCAGATAGAAGGCTACGAAAAGATGTACGCCCTGTGGTGCGAATTTGACACGTCGTTGGTGTCGCTGAAAGACGCTCACTTCGATGTGAAGAAGATAGCCGGGGTGCGCGTGCCGGTGCTCACCAACATAGACTTGGAGGTGCGACCGTTCGGACTCTTCAGTGCGCCCAAGTGGTACTTCGACGGCATCAGCCTCCTGCAGGGACTCGCCAAGACTGCCGTAGAGCGTGAGTTCGTGCTCGCCAAACTTCACCTCCTGGAGCACTCGCGCAAGAAGACCACGCAGAAGGTGAACCTCTTCGAGAAGGTGCAGATACCAGGCTTCCAAGAGGCCGTGCGTAAGATAAAGAGATTTATGGAAGACGAGGAGAACCTCTCCAAGTCGTCGCAGAAGATACTGAAGTCACTTCAGGAGAAAAGGAAGGAGACCGTGGCATGATAGAGAAAATGAAGAAAGTCACTTTTCTGGTGACTAACAGCGAATACGAGAGCTTCCTCTCTTCGATACGCTCCATCGGAGTGGTGCACGTGCAGCAGTTGCAGCAGGGAGCGAGCAGCCCCGAGCTGCAGTCGGCGCTGGACAAGGAACAGCGTTTCTGCATGGCGTTACAGTCTATGGAGATTGCCGCCAAGACATACAACAAGACGGTGGAGATGCCACAGAGCGTGGACTTTGACGACACCCCCGACTCCGTGCTGGCCGCCGTGGAGCGTCTGCAGGCCGAGGAGAACTCGCTGAGGCACGAGATAGACGCTAAGGAGAAGGACGTGGAGGCACTGGAACCGTGGGGCGAGTTCGATCCGTCGGTGTTGGATCGTTTCACCGCCGAGACAGGGCTGAAAGTCCATTTCTTCAGATGCGGCAGCAAGTATATGCGCAAGGAGTGGGTGGACGAGTACTTCGCCACACCCGTCAGCGAGGCTTCCAAGAGTACGTATTTCATCACCTTCAGTGAGGAAAAACCCGACATACAGGCCGAACAGATGTTCCTGCCGTCCGTCACGCAGAGTCAGGCGAAGGCGGAACTGGAAAGCCTGCAGAAGACGCTCAACGGGAAGCGTGCGCAGATGCTCTACATAAACGACAAGATGTGCGACACGCTGAAGACGGGGCAGATGAAAGCGCAGAACGAGATACAGCTGAGCCAAGTGCGGCTCAGCGACCAGTCGGTGGCTGGCGATGCCCTCCGTCTGATGGTGGGATGGGTGCAGGCCGGCAAGACGGAAGAGCTTACGAACTACCTTGACAGCGCCAAGGTCTTCTACGAGATGGAAGACCCGGCGTACGAAGATGACGTGCCCGTGCATATCACCAACGGCTCTTACTCAAGTCTTTTCGAGCCTATCCTCAGAATGTATTCCATGCCCAGCTATCATGACATAGACCCCTGCGTGTTCTTCGCTCCCTTCTTCATGCTCTTCTTTGGGCTTTGCCTGGGCGATGGCGGCTACGGTCTGCTGGTCTTGGTGGGCGGACTCTTGGTAGCCCACTTCGGCAACGATAGCATCAAGAGCTACGGCAAGCTGGGGGCGTGGCTCGGCCTTATGACCATAATCTGCGGTCTGCTCACCGGCACCGTGTTCGGTCTTGACCTCACACAGCAGGACTGGGCGATATTGGCATCTGTAAAACCATACTTTATCAATGACAACGGCGTGGGACCCATCTTCGGCTACTCGCCCATGATGGTCATCTCCGTCTTCATAGGGCTGGCGCAGGTGCTCCTCGCCATGGTGCTGAAGGCGTGCAAGGCATACAAGAACTTCGGCTGGAAATATGCTATATGTCCGTTCTCGTGGTTCTTCGCTCTGGTGGCCGTCATTGTGGTCTACGGTCTTCCCTTCAGTGGCGTGAACCTGCCTTCCGCAGTTAGCTACGCCATGATGGGACTGCTCGCCCTGTGTGTTGTCGGCATCATGTTGTACAACAATCCGGCCGGATACAAGCGTCCTGTACTGGGCTTCTTCGCCAATCTGGGCGGCGGGCTGTGGGCTGTGTACGGAATGGCGACGGGACTCTTCGGCGACCTGCTCAGCTACACGCGTCTTTTTGCCCTCGGCCTTACCGGCGGCGTGTTGGGCGGCGTGTTCAACTCGCTGGCGTACGACTTCACCGAATCGTTGGCATGGTACATACGTTGGTTGCCCATGGTTCTCATCCTGTTGGCTGGACACGGCATCACGTTCGCCCTCAGCATGATCAGCGCATTCGTTCATCCCATGCGACTCACCTTCGTGGAGTTCTTCAAGAACGCCGACTTTGAGGGCGGAGGCAAAGAATACACTCCTTTCAGGGAGATGAAATGAACAAACAACAATAATAACAAATAAAAGAATCAAATTATGGAGAATTTAGCACTTTTTTTGGCTTATCTGGGTGTGGCACTTTGCGTGGCGCTTTCGGGAATGGGTAGTTCGTACGGAGTTACCATCTGCGGCAACGCTGCGATAGGCGCGTTCAAGAAAAACCCCACGGCGAGCGGTTCCTACATGGCCCTCACGGCCTTCCCTTCATCACAGGGACTCTACGGCTTCGTGGGTTTCTTCATGCTCAACGGCAAGATTACTCCCGACGTTAGCATGCCCACGGCTTGCGCCATTTTCGGCGTTGGTCTGGCCATGGGTCTGGTGGCATTCTTCTCGTCTGTCCGTCAGGCTAAGGTTTGCGCCAACGGTATCAGCGCCATCGGAGCCGGCCACAACGCTTTGGGTACTACCATGGTGCTCGCAGTGTTCCCCGAGTTGTACGCCATTCTTGGCTTGCTAGTCCTTATCCTCACGGTAATGGCTCTCTAAGCATAGATGACGAAAAGCACGAAGGCGGCAGTCCCTTTTTCGGAGTGCCGCCTTTCGGCTGTCTAGAAGTATACATTTTGTTATATAATACGTCCCGACATATTGATGAGGCTGCTCTTCCTTTTCCTGTCTGTGCTGACGGTAGTGCCGACGTTTGCGCATGCGCTCTCCGCTGACACGCTCGTCTCTTCCGCACGGAACGACAGCGTTGTCCGTAAGGTGAACGTACGCGGTGTGGTGTACGAGTACCAGACCTTGCACCCGTTGGATGGAGCCGGCATCAGGCTGTACGGTTCCGACGGTAAGCTGGTGGGTGGAGCCACCACACAGCAGAGTGGGGCGTTCCTCGTCAGCGGAGTACCTCGGGGAGCGTACACACTGAAGGTCACTTTCATGGGATTTCAGGAACAGTCGTTCTCCGTAAAACTGCAGGGCAAGAGTGCCAACTGCCGTGTGGCCGACATCCTGATGAGGGAGAACGCCACCCTGATGAAGGAAGCCGTGGTGGAAGGCAAGATACCCGAGATGTCCGTGGTGGAGGATACTGTGGCGTACAATACGGCGGCGTTCTCCGTGGAAGACGGTGCCATGGTGGAGGAGCTCCTGAAGAAGCTGCCCGGCGTGGAGGTAGAGGAGAACGGCAAGATAACGTGGAATGGTAAGGAGATTAACCAGATTCTGGTGGACGGCAAGGAGTTCTTCGGTAACAACATGGAGATGGTGCTGAAGAATATCCCGGCGGAGACCATAGACAAGATAAAGGCGTACGACAAGAAAAGCGACCACGCACGTATCACTGGCATAGACGACGGCAACGAGCGCACAGTGCTTGACCTCAGTGTGAAGAAAGGGAAGAAACGCGGGCTCTTCGGCAATGTCTCCGGCGGCGGCGGTACGAAGGGACGTTACCGCGGCAGAGTCAACGTCAACAAGTTCAAGGGCAGCCAGAAGTATTCGCTCGTCTCCAACGTCGGCAACACAGGCGGCGACGGCAAGACGGACGAGCAGAGCGTGGGCGCCACCATGAACTGGCAAAATGCGGTGGTGGAGCTGAACGGCAGCTTGAACGGGCGTTTCCGGCAAAGCGGAAACGAGACCTATACATCCAGCCAGAGCTTTGAGGCAAGGAAAGCCGCCTATACCAATAGCCATAACTGGAGCGACGGACGCAACCGGGACTTCGGCTTCCAGTATAAGGTGGAGTGGAAACCGGACTCAACGTGGAACATACTATTTCGCCCGGAGGCGGACCTCAGCTTTGGCGACAGAAGATCCAACTCGGAGTCCGCTTCGTTTAGCGAAGACCCATATCTGTATTCCACCGACCCTCTCGCCGACTATGTCAACGTCTGCCGGCAGGTGGGAGTCAATCACCGCCGAGGCTCCAACGACAGTCATACCGACTCACGTAGTGTGTCCGCTTCGGTGCAGGTGAACAAGAGGCTTGCCAAACCAGGGCGCAACGTCACTCTGAGCGTGTCGGGAGGATATAGTCGCAACCGCAACGAGAGTTCCAGCTTCTCGCAGACGGACTATTACCAGATGTTGGCGTACGACGGAGGCGACTCAGTCTACCATAAAACCCAGTACAACCATACGCCGCAGCAAAGTCGCAACGTCAGCGTGACGGCGAGTTACAGCGAACCGCTTATGCAACATGTCTTCCTGCAGATGTCGTACCGTTATTCATATCGCTTCAGGGACAACCGGCGCGAGGTGACATCCATTTTCGACCCTGACAACGATGCTCTGGGAACCAATGCGGACAATTTCACGCAGTTTTCTTCTTCGCCGTTCGCCGTGGTGGACAAGAGGCAGTGCAACTACACCACCAACAGATACCACGACCAGAATGCACGTCTTCAGTTGCGCGTCAACAAAACAAAATATCAGCTGACGGTGGGTGCGTCGGTGCGGCCGCAGTCTATGCATACAGACTACATGAAGGGCAAGATAGATACCGTGCTGGCGCGTAACGTGGTGAACATGGCTCCGACGGTCAACTTCCGGTATAAGTTCAGTCGCGAGGAACAGCTGAACGTTAGGTACGACGGCACTACCGACCAACCGTCCATCACGGACATGATACCCGACACGCTATCCGATGCCAATCCTCTGAACATACGCATCGGCAACGCTAGTCTGAACCCTTCATTCACGCACAAGGCGAGTCTTGAATACAGACGGTCCGTGCCCGACAAACAACGGTCGTCAAACTTGAACATGCAGTTCAACACCACGCATAACGGCACGACCAACCGCACGGAGTACAACGAGACTACGGGCGGACGCGTGACGATGCCGGTGAATGTGAACGGCAACTGGAACATGCGTGCCACCTACAACTTCAACACGGCTCTCGGGACAAAGAAACACTGGCACCTTAACTCCGGCACATCCTCGGGCATGACCAATTCCATAGGCTATGTCTATCGCAGCAAGGAGAAAACCACTGTCACCAACAGGACACGCGGCGGACACGTGCAGCAGACCCTGCGCCTCTCGTTCCGGAGGGAAACGGCGAGCGGATGGAAGACGGAGGTGTCGGCCAACGGCAGCTTCAGGTACAACATAAGCCGGAACACCAATACCTCGGCAACACGGCTCGACCATCACACTTTCGGGTACGGTGGTTCTTTCCAGATAACGGCCCCTTGGGGGACTACCCTCGGGTCGGACATCAGTGAGCGGAGCAGGCGCGGATACTACGACGAGGCCATGAACACGGATGTCTTGATATGGAACGCGTCTTTGTCGCAACGACTGCTGAAGAGGCGCAACCTCACGCTTTCCGTCCGTGCCGTGGACATCCTCGGGCAGCGTGACGAAGTGAACCGCAGTATCAGTGCCACCAGCAGGACGGACATGCGCAACGAGCTTGTCCACTCTTACGTTATCTTCTCGGCCAACCTGCGTTTCGGCAAGTTCGGTGGGAAAAGAAACAAGGTGGCTATGTCTGACGGAAAATTCCGAAAACAGTACGACTAAAAGCATTTTGCTACGCAAAACGGCGTGTATCTGTTATTTTGACACACGCTATCGTTTTTTGCCCAAAATGTAACGTCATAACCCAAAAATAGATACCTTTGCGCCGTCAGAAAACATGACGGACGGGAAATGTCACATAGCCTGTCCCCAGGTAAACGGTGAGGAGAAGATGGTCAGGAAACTTTTGACGGTAGCCTTATGGCTATGACCCTCTCTTTGGAGATGACGCTCTACAAGCAATGGCTCAAAATGGAAATGCACGATGGCGGCAGACTCATACAAATCCCATAGTGGCGTTTCAACATGTCCAATTTTTAGGTGTTGTCAAGTTGTACGATATGTAGTTCTGTAGTCGTACGACATGAAAGGTAGTTAACGTACGACATGAGAGTGCATGGTCGTACGACATGAAGTCCTATAGTCGTACGACCTGAGAATTGCTGCCCAAAAGAATGACTTTTAGTTAACGGGTAGTTAACGATTGGCTAACGGAAAGGAACTGGAGTTAATGGGCAGTTAATGTACGAGCTGCGTATTAAATAATGTTGCCATGCGTTAATTGTATTTAAATACATACACACATTCGTGCTGTTTGTGCAGGATTCGATGTGGATAACGCCGTATTCATCCATTTTTTTGAGAGTATATATAGAAGGGTTATCAAAAAACAATTAGCACATGAGACAACTTAAAATTGCATCCGCCATTACCATTCGCATCGATTCTCTTGACAAGTATCTTGTAGAGATCAGCCGTTATCCCATGGTCTCCATTGACGAGGAGATAGAACTCGCACAACAGATACACAAGGGAGGACGCAAGGGAGAACGGGCCAAGGAGGAGCTGGTTATGGCTAACCTGCGCTTTGTGGTGTCGGTAGCCAAGCAATACCAGTATCAGGGGCTGGCACTTATCGACCTTGTAGAAGAGGACAACATTGGACTGATAAAGGCGGCGGAAAGGTTTGACGAGACGCGTGGCTTCAAGTTCATTTCCTATGCCGTCTGGTGGATTCGCCAAGGTATCATGCAGGCAATAGCCGAACACAGTCGCATCGTACGTCTGCCGCTCAATCAGGTTGGGGTGGTGAGCAAGATTCAGAAAGAAATTATTGCTGTCCGCTAAAACTCAAAAGGTCATAAATATTCTGCCCGAAGCCCTTTAAAATGGGGCTTCGGGCTTGCTTTTCAAAAAGTAAGCCCCCGTTAATCAAAAAGACTTGGTTCGGGAGGCGTTTCC
>CAVHNA010000080.1:0-10993 GCA_963637205.1 Bacteroidaceae bacterium | reverse complement strand
CTGTTATTTATGCCATCTTCCGATATTTGTCACGGAATGGCTACAAAAGGTCATGTGCAAACCCTCCAAAGAATGGTTTGCACATGAAATGTTGAATGGTTTTTCAGTCGTGTTCACTCGTCACCAGACGTCTTCGGGGCTTTCTGGATTGTCGTACACCTCCTTTGGACACCATTCCATATAGTCCATATAAAGCTCCTTCGTATCCGAGTCAAGAACAGACTTGAACCTTACATAATACGTCTTGTTCGGGTCAAGCTGTTCACGAACTATGATATGTCGCGTCTGCCTGCTGTCGTCTCTTGCCGAGAGGCTGGCGTTGGACTCGTGTACCTCGTGACGTGCAGCCTTCATAAGTCCGTGGTTGCGTAGGTTATGGTCCACGTCAATGATTCCGTCCTCGTCGTGTACGGCGTCGTCAAGATCCGACCACGTTGCCGACTCACCGAAGCTATCCACAATTCCTTTCGTCATGTCTATAGGAATACCGGCGGCTTGCAGCCTGTTAGGATCGGAACCGAAATATATCTGCACGATACCGCGTGCGCCTGTTGCAAGGGTCTTGTATCTGAGTTCGTATGTTCCTCTCTTTGGCACCGGCGGCAAGGTGAACATAATGTCAAAACGTCCGATGGCCTTCATTTCATCCTGACAATAATTGGCCCAATTGATACGGTAACCATTGAAATATATGAAGTTCGTATCATCGCTGAGAATGCTCATGTTGTCGAAATACTGGTACACCTTGTTGGCGGGGATATACACGTGCTGGTACTTGTCTTGATTAGATTCGGCACGCCTTATGCCGTTGGTCATAGCCTCGGGGAACAGAGCCATTCCATCAAAGCGTATACGCTCCTTGCCAAGGTTGTCTCTGGTGGCGTCGTCGTACGCCAGAGGCGCGTCTATCGGATAGATGCAAGCGTTCTCCATGTCCGTGACATTGGCAAGGGGATCGTCCTTTATCACAAGGCTGCCTTCCTTTCCCTCAGGGCAAGGGAGAACCTCATGTCCCGTGCCGTATATTCCGTTGTCAAGGTTGGGGAAACGGTTAAGGTAAACACCTCCGCTTTCCTTTGACTCGAACCCAGGGTGGGATACCACTCATAGACAGGAATGGAATAATTGCCCGGATTGTTTAAACTGTAACCTATCTCGTTGCAGTGGTAAACGAGCTTGTTGGCAGCCAGTCGCATGGGCAGTATATGGTATGTCGTCCAATAGTAAAGGGCGTTGTTTTCATTATCATATTGGTCGTCGAATGTCAGTTTCTCTTCAGTAAGGTACTTGCCGTTGTCCTGAATCCATTTCATAACCTGTGCCGGCACATCCGCACTTTGTGGGTCTATGCCTTGCGAACGCCAGAAGTCGTCAGTCTCAGCGAATATGGTGAAGCCGTACTTGCGGTGTTCAGGAACAATGGCATCGGAGTTGGAGTTACCCGACTTGTCCGAGAAGCCCTTGCTCATATAGTCCTCAAAGTCTTCTATCTCTCCGCTCTGGTACTTCAGCTCATAGACCTCGTCACGTATCGCGGAGAGGGTGTCAAGCAGGCCACACGCCTGAACACATTTGCAGAAGACGAGATATCCCTCTGTCTTGTTATCAAGAATCTGCTGCAGGAAGTTGGTAGCCGTGAGATCGTTGGGAGCTATCACCTTGTGTATCTCATGTATCACACCATTGGTGAGCGGTATGTCCCTGTTGCGAAGGTCTATGTTGCACTCGCCATTGATGTAGAGGCTGTCCGGCTGGTCTTCGGGCCATGAGATGTAAAGCCTCTTGTCGTTGATGTTCGGAAGCGGGAATTCCGCATTCGTCTCTGTGGGGAACTGAGCGAGAGTGTATCTCTGCGACTCCTCGTCGCCTCCGTCTATGATGGAGTTGCGTACTATCACCTTACGGATAGAGTCCAGTTTGCGTTCATTTGGGAATGCGTCCCACGAGGGAGATGTTATAAGTCCTTTCTCCACCAGGCTCTGCAAGTACTCGTCTATGGCGTCGTTCGGCAGAGCGAAACACGTGTAGTTACCTCTGGCCGTAAGCAACTGGTACACGGTGCTGCTGGAGCTATGGTCGCTCATCGGCACGTTCTTGGTAAGTTCCACATACTGCGAATACCGCGGCTGCGACTCAAGATAGCTCGCTACGGTATGGTCTTTGAAGACGTAACGCGCAGATGTGTCTATATTCTCTTTGCATGATGTCAGAATCATCAAGACTGCGACAATATGGAAGAACTGCTTTCTCATCTCTCTTTCGTAAATGAAATATAATGTCTACTTGTTGTAAATATGGTCTGATAAAGATCCTCCCGGCTCCAGACTGAGCCTCCGGAGCCGGGAGGAATATTAGGTTATGGGATTATCCCTATCACTTTACAAGGTATTTCTTGCCGTTGATAATGAGGATACCCTTAGAAGCCTTACCTACACGCTGACCTGACAGGTTATAGATGGCGTCTGTGCCTTCAATGTCAGAAGTGGAAACACTGTTGATAGCGTCCGGAGCCTCGTCGGCTGTGATAACGACGAAGTTGCGTGCGTTAATGTCGAGTGTAGCTTCAGCTTCGCCGATGATGTCCCATCTGAGGACATGAGAAGCCTTACCGAATCCCCAGCTCTTGACAGCGTCGGTGATGTCAATGTATACGCGTGTCCATTCCGTTGCGGGTGCAAGCGGAGCAGCCTTCAATACCTGCTCGGAACTTACGTTGGGCGTACCGAAGTACATGTTACCTTCAGTTATGCTTGTGGAAGACATATATTCGTATGCCAATACCGTACGGTCCGCCGTAAGGTCCTCATAGAAACCCTTGAGGAAAACGAATGGACGCTCACCCTCGGTGCTGATAGTGTACTCAAACTCTCCAAACTCTTCTACCGCTACACTGTTGGTCTTCGTCATGTCAACCTCCAGATAATCGGGATACTTCTCATAAAGAGAAGCACCTTCTGTCTCCGTAGCGGCAACGTTGTCGTAAGAGCCTGCTGTCAACTTGTCCACTACACCATAGACATCCTCGTCAAGCTGATCTTGGTTGTCAAGGGCGATATGGTTAATCCACTTGTTATAGACGTTGTTCTTAATAACGTAGAGTCTGTAGTATGCCTTCTGGCAGTCAAGGACGTTCTGGAACACTTCTCCGTCAGCTACCAGCTCGTCGTACTTGGTCTGTGCAGACACGACAGCCAACTTCTCCTTGTCACTTGCAGCAAAGCCGGGTGCCTTATTGTAAGCATCGTCACTGGCGTCAGCAGCCACATAGCTGTCGGTAAGAGTCTTCGCACGAGCGGCGTTGTAGCTTACTGCCTCCGCGATAGCCTCGGCAGCATCTGCCTCGTTCTCGCCCAGATATGCCAGACGGAAGTTACCTGCGCCTACCCAATTGCCTGTGGTGACGGCTCCTTCGTTCTTGACACCGAACGTGAGAGTTCCGTCAGTTACCTTCACTACCATAGGTATCTCGTAACGACCAGCGTTGAATGCGTAGCAGCAGCTCTGTACACCCCAGATGACATATCCAAGGGTATCGGTAGTATCAGCCTCGTTGATGATAGGCTTGTCGGCGACGCTGCCCTCAAGCCAACAGTTCTCGCGGTTCACCGCTTCATCCTTTGGCAACAGACCTTCTATCACGGCAGGAATGAATGTCTTGACATCATTTGCGTAAGCGAAAGCAGAGTAGTTGTAATCTGTGAGTCTGTCCTTAGCTACGCGGAAACCTGCGTTGAGCTTCAGCTGGTAGTAACCGTTCCTCAGACCTGTGAGAGTCTGGTTGATGTCAAACACTTCATTTGTCTCACAGAACTCAGCGGCTGACATTGTGCCCTCCGTATTGGTTCCGTTGGTGTACAGCAGACCGTCCCATCCTGTGGCGCTCCTCCCCAGTTTCTTGCCGTTGCTGTCCTTTACGTCCTCTGCCTTGGCGAAACTCGGGTTGACGATGAGTGAAGAAACGTCGGTGCCGGCAGCGTAACCACCTCTGATGGCAGCTACCTTGAGGCTTTCCATGTATTCAGTCTCCTCTGCCAGAACACTGTCGGCGAGAAGATGGTTCTCGACTACGTAAACAGAGCTACCGTTGGGGAAACCTGTCTCTGAAGGTTCTACATCGTCGTTGAGGTAAGACTTCAGCGTAGCCAAAGCATCAGTGTCGTCCAGCTTGCTTTCTTCAACATAGCTCTTCATGGTCTCCACCGCAGCGGCATAAGCCTCGTAGTTCTTTACACTTTCGTTTATCTGGTTCTGCAACTCGGAGATTTCATAGTTGATGCGGAAGAGAGCCTCCATGTTCACACATTCGTCAATCTCCTTGATGCTGTTCTCGTACTTGTCTGCGAGAGCCTGTTCGCACACCACGTCACTGTTGAACGAAGTAGCCTCGGAGATGTATGTATCCTTTATCTCGCGGAATTCTTCCTCTGTTCCGAAGCGGAGCTCCTGCATCTGGATGGCAGCACCGTCGTATGCTTCGTACACCACCACCTTATAATATTTATAAGGTACTGTGGTCTCAGTGCTGAAGCCAAAGTAAGAAGCCGTAAGGTTCTCGGGGTGCAGACGTTCCTGACCTATGTTCACCTTCTCGTCTACGAGTACCCAGCCGTCAGCGTCCTTTGTAGCAGCACCGTCACCCTCGAAGTTAGCACCGTAGATTCGCCATGTCTTCCAGTTACGTCCCTGATATGAGTACGTATCAGCACCAGTGGTAAGGGTATAGAAGTACGGATTGACGGCACCCAATGTGCGGAAGATGACGTATGTTTCACCCTTGCTGCTTGGCTGACCGCCCCACTTGGTCTCAAGGCTGTTGTCAACGATATTCTTATAGTGACCGTCACCCCACTGGCCTACAGTATAGCCATCAAGCACGATGTACGAATCGTTGTAGATGGCGTTCGTGTAAAACTCTATACGCGCTGTCTCCTTCTCAACTTCCGAATCTGTAAGAGTACGGTTGTTGGTGATGTATGCATACGTACCGTTCACGAACTTGGCAGAAGCTGCTTCGTCGGCAGTCTTGTATGTTTCTACCCAAGCCTGCACCTCAGGATACTCAGCGAAGTCATCAGCGTTGAGAGTCTCTACCGCAGTTACGTAGCTCTCCCACTTGCCTGTGGATGTCAATATCTGGCCTATAAGTTGCATGGCGTCATTCTTGCCGCCGATAAGCGTAGGAGCATCCATGGCGTCATTCACCGTAGCCAAAGCGGAAACGTACTTGTTATAGAGGTCTTTGTTGCAGAGAGTGTTCTCGTCTATCTCCAGACCGCATGCTGCAAGAGAATCCTCAATGGCAAGGAGGAACTCTGAACGCTGGTCTTCCAGGTTTCCTGAATTGTAGAACGTGAACTCGTTCATCTGCTGGAGACTGCCGATGGCCTCGTCAACATTTATCATGAAGTACTGATAATCCTCAGTGGCGGGGTTCTGCATGTTTATATAGTTCTCGTAGATGTTTTCCGCCTTGAGAATCTCTGTACCTACATTCGCTCTGCTGTCCAGCAATACCCAATCCTCGGCATCCTTGGTGGCAACATCGTCACTGTCAAAGTTAGCTGCATATACTCTCCACGTCTTCCAGTTACGGTCGGAGTAGCTCTTAGTGTCACCACCAGTTACGAGACCATAGTAAGAGGGTTTGATGGGCTCTGAAGATTTGAATATTATGTACCAAGGCTTATACTCGCTACCAGAACACCACTTGGTGCCGGTCTTGTCACCGTCAATAAGGGCTCCGTGGCTCTCACTATCGTTTCCAGAGCCACTACCCGAAATGGCCTCATACGTGACATAGATGGGATCTACCTGCACAGCTGTATTCTTTGCGACATACGCAACTATACGGTTAGCCTCTTCCTTTATCTGTTCTGTGGTAGGCAGACCGTACTCCTTGATGTAACCATAGTTACCATAGGGATAGTCAGCTTCGTTGGGAGCTATAATCTCGTCAGAAACATATTTCTGGAGATATTCCACAGCAGCCTGCTTCAGAGTGCCGCCTTCAATGGCAACCTTTGCGTTCTTGACGGCAACAAGCCAGTTGTCGTATGCAGTCTTGCTCTCAGCATACTCCTGGGTCACAGCATAAACAGAGGCTCTCGCTTTGTTCATATCGTCGGCGCTGGCTGCCTTGCCAACCAGTTCCATAGCCGCTTTGCATTTGTCCATCACGTCCTTACTGATCAGAACCGTCAGGTCAAGACCAGACCTCTTCACCTGTTCATCCACAAAGCTCTGTCTGTTGGACTCGTCACCGAGGTCAAACTCCGTCATCTGCATATAGCCGCTTGTACCACTCATGATTTCGGTTATCTCCACCTTAAAGTAGCTGTACTTAGCGGTATTGCCTTCGGAAAGGTTAAAAAACACATCGTAACTGTTGATGTCGGGAAGTACGTCCTCAGACACGTTGGTCTTGACATCTATAGCCGTCCATCCTTCATCGTCTTTCTCAGGATTGCTTCCGTCCTCCGGATCCGCAATGGCATAGATAGTCCAGTTCTTCCAGTTACGGTGAGTCCACTGAGCGGCATCAACACCTGTAACAAGCTTGTAGAAAGTGGGAGCTATTGGACGTGAAGTACGGATGATGAAATAAGGTTTGTCACCTATGCCGTTACCCCACTTGGTGTTGTAGTCATTGTCAAAGAGTTTGGACAACGACTCGCCGTCTGTATTGTTACGTGTACCTGAAATTATCTGGTACGTGAGCTTGTCAGCGGCAGGAGTCTGCAAGGACTCTTTGAACTCTTCGGAAGTACAAAGGCCGAACTCCGACATCTGCAACCATGTATCAGTTCCCTGCACAGATTTTTCTATTCTGATATAGAAATACTGATAGGCGGTGGTGTTTCCCTCTACCTTGTTGAACTTGAAGTCCACATAAGCGTTGTTCTTAGCAGGCAGAGGCTCTGCTACACGTCTGTCCACCACAGTCCATGCCTCTGCGTCTACAGTAGCTTCTTCGTCACTGTCAAAATTAGCGGCGTAAATAGTCCACGTATCCCAGTTACGGCCCGGGGCAGAACCTGTGTCATTTCCTGTGTTGAGGAAATAGTTGACTGGCAACACCGCCTTTTCGGCCTTGATGATGATGTAGGCATCCGCCCTGTCCGGGTTAGACGGGTCGAAGGAGTGCCCCATCTTGGTGCCAATGTTATGGTCAACCAACTTGGCATAGCCCTCGCCGGAAGTACCACCTGTACCAGACAACGCAGTAAGATTGACATACTGCGCCGCTGCACTCTGTGCGGACAGCAGCATCAACACGGACGCCGCAAACGACCACACCTTGTGAGAAAGAGTAAATCTCTTCATGTCAGTTTTGCTTTAGTTAATAATTATAGTTAATTTGCACATATTCCACATTTTACCGACCTTGTTCGTCTTTCGCCATTTTCGCATTCTTTAAGATACTTTAATATCATATTCAGTGCCAATTCCACGCAAAATTATAAAATAGTATCACAAAACTGTGAATTCTGACGGCGTATTCCGTTTTTGTTAACAACTTTTAACCATGCAGAAGTAACATCAATCACCTGCGAGTATCAGCGATATGAGCAAAGGCACATCAGCCCGGTTTACCTCTCCGTCACGGTTAATGTCAGCTGCCTTGAGCACGTATGAACCCTTAGTATCACCCATGACTATGCGCAACATGGCTACCAAATCCACCCCATCTACATGTCCGTCGCTGTTGACATCACCCAAAGTATATGACGGTTCGTTCACGATAAGATGGAGCGTGGCGCTGGCCTCGCCGTAGTGGGGAACTTTCACCACTATGTCAGTCTCTCCGGGTGTCAGAGCCTTCACCATACCATTCTGCGTCACCGATGCCACCTGAGGTGACGTGGACTTCCACAAGAGTCCGACTGAACTCATGGAACTGGGTTCTACAGTGGCGACGAGCGAAAGCGAATCGCCCTGTTCCAACTCTTCGGTATCAGCCTGCAAAGCTAAACTCTCCACTTCGCCAACAGACGAGTCCCCTACGTAGAAATCGTATGGAGTGTAGTTGGTCGCTCCGAGCGTGCTGTCGTCAGTGCGGCTGTCTATCAACTCCCAACAATCCTGTTCCGCATCCGTGGTGTATGTGTTGCTACCATACAGCCTCCAGCTCTTCGGGTTGCGTCCGGGGTATGATTTGGTATCGTTGGCAGTGTAGAAGCGGTAACCAGAGATAGGAACCTGTCGTGCCGCGTCAAACAGGAAGAAGGTGTCGCCATTGAAACTTCCGGAGCAGTACTTGGTACTTGTCTTGTTGTCCGCCACGTTAGTCCAACTTTCTTTGTGAATACTACTCTCTGTACCAGCGTATACCTTCATATCCGAGATTTCCGACTTCGTCTCGTCCAAGAGATCAAACTCTGAGAACTGTACCACATTCCCGTCGCCAATGGCAGTGATAAGGAGTTTGTAGTAGCGGTATGAGCCTGTGGTAGAATTGAAGTTGGAATACCCTCCGGGGGTACGGTACACTATACCATTATGTATATATGGTACGGGGAAGGCATCCGGAGTCTGACCGTTGTCAAGGTTTTGTCTCCAGTAGTCGTTCCCTTCATTACCGTTGATAATGAAACACAACTCTCCGGATGACACCTGAGCCTCCGTCACCTGTTCAGCCTGTGAGCAGAGTATATCGTAGCAGTTGGTGAGGGTAAGCTGGCGTGAAGACGAAGCGAACACATCACTCCCTGCCCCCTCATTCACATGTCCCGCATTGAAGGAATGCGCCACAGTGACCTGACCGGCGGCGGGAGCTACCATAGACGCCGCCCCTGATGCCGCCGAGATGTCGCCGGTATTGCTACAATGAGTGATTGACAGCTTTGCCACCAGTCTACTTGTGCCTACTAACCCGGCAGCGTTTGTTCCTGTGGCAGTCACCTTCGCTCCAGTGGTACACTCGCTGACGTTAACAGTGCCGTTGCGCACATAACCTGCAAGCGCAGCCACATAGTTGTCTCCGCTGAACGTACATGTGCTGTCTATATTCACGCCTTTGACGTCAGCTCCCATGCCGAGCATGCCGAAGAGTCCCACATAGTCAGAACCCTCCACATGCAGATTGCTGATGACATGGTCTCCGCCATCAAAGGTGCCTGAGTAAGGTTTGCTGGAGGTGCCTATGGGTATAAATCTGGACGAAACGCCATCCATGTCCAAGTCCGCCGTCACCACCGCCTTCGCCTTGGTGTCGCCTGAAGCCACCATCTGTGCGAAAGTGCAGATGTCGCGTGGCGTGTCTATCTGGTAGACTCCGTCTTCCTCTTCCAACGTGTCATAATGAAGTTTCTTGTCCATCCACGCTATGCGTCCCTTCACATAGTCGCGCACCACATCGACCTCCGCCTCCCAGCTGCCGCGGATAGCTGCGGTAAGACTGATGTACTGGTTGAGATAAGGCCAACGGAGGAAATTAAGGTATGCCGACTGCCGCATGTCCTTCCGCAGTGAGTCCACCTTGGCCACCACGTTCTCCTTGGTAAAGAGCGAGTCGTCCCGGAGAGTCGCCCACATGGTCTGCAGACGCTGCATGGCGGCAGGGTCGGAAAGCACGCGTGTCACGAAGTCGCCCCAGTTGCCGGTTTCACGCACAGTGTATGTCCAGTCTTCCCTGTCATTGCCCGGATAGACTGTGGCATCGTCGTCGAGGGCAAGCTCATGGTCCCACACTGGGCCTGTATAAAAATGAGAGTCGCCGCGCTCCTTGTACATGAACACCTGGCACAGCATGTCCGTATTGCCGTTGAACTCGCTGATGAGAAAATATTTCAGGAACGACTCCACGTCAAGCACAGAGGCGTAACCCTTGCCCTTGTCGGCATAGTCATCGCCGAAGACAATGTCCTCCATGGCATTGAAGGTGTCCTTGATATACTGGAACTGCTGCGACTGCATGACATCCTCGTCGGGGTCGTGGACGCTGATGGGGTTGCCGTGATTGGAGTAGAAATAATAAGGTTCGCGCGAGGCGTTGTTGTCCACCTCCACGAAATAACCTCCCGTCAGAGCCTCTCCTTCTACGTCGTCTTCGTTCATCTCGGTAAGTTCTATACGTCCCTCGTGAACGGAAACGTGGTCTGCCAGAATGTACGTGCCGCGGTAGTCGCCGTTGAGGATGAGGTCTACCGGCTGGCACCATGGCGTAAACTTGGGGCCTACCAACTTGGACATCTCCCACGCCACAGGGTTACGCATCAGGGTCTTGTCACGCCAACTGTTGAGAAGCACCCATTTCTTGGCTTTCACGGTGGACTCGTTCACCGAAGACCCTTTCATCATGCGGTGGCTCTTGCCGTCGTTGAACTTCACACGGTACGGTTTATTCTCCGGCGTGGCGGAATAGTTGCCCCTCACCCTCACGAGAACGGGGTATTCCTGAACAAGGGTGCCGCCGTCGTATATAAGCGTGGAGCGCGACTCGAAGTCCTCTCCTCTGTTTACCGGCACGGCGTTGTCCGACACGTGTATGCTCATGGTAGGAATGTCGGTTATCTGATAGAACTGGGAATCGTCGCCCTCGCCTTCATGTCCGTAGAACTTCAGTTCCGCCACCTGACAAAAAGAGCCCGCCCCCCCTACATAACGCACATAGCGGAAGCCACGGCTCACATTTATGTCCACCGTGGTCTCCTCTCCGTCAGCTGGAGTGGAGGAAATAAGATACAATGGAACGGCATCCATGAAGTCCGGCTCGTTGGCTCCCTCGAATACGGAGAGAAGCATACGGTCAGGCCCAGCAGATGTCGGTGCAGGAGTAAAACTGATACGTGTCACCACATGTGGTGTGCCAAGGTCAAGTCCTACATATTGCATGGTGGACGAGCCGGCATCAAAATACGTTGAAGCGTCACTGTCAAAAGCCTTGACGGCAGAAGATGCGTTCTTTGAATAGAGAAGCCCCCCCTCCAACAGACCGTCCACTTCGCTGTCAAAAGCCTTTGTGCCGACGCTCCACATCACTAACAGGCACGCC
>CAVHNA010000079.1:0-11093 GCA_963637205.1 Bacteroidaceae bacterium | reverse complement strand
GGATTCAAACCTGCAACCTTTTGATCCGTAGTCAAATGCTCTATTCAGTTGAGCTAAGGAGCCAATCGTATGTCATGTGGGCGTTGACGGATTCGAACCGCCGACCCTCTGCTTGTAAGGCAGACGCTCTGAACCAGCTGAGCTAAACGCCCTTAGCATCCGTTTTTCTAATTTCCCTCGCTTGGGTCATCTCTTCCGAATTGCGATGCAAAGGTACGGCCTTTTCTGTTACCTCACAACTTCTATGACCTTTTTTTTTCGGAAAAATCTTTCTTTTTTGTCCTCTATACATTATTATATAATACATACGCTAAGGAAGAACCCCGGATGATCATGAACGACACTCATATGCTCAGCACCTCCAAGTCGTCGATAAGTTCTTTCTTTACCGGCTTGTCGCTCTTGATGGCGTTCGTGAATGGAACATACACCACTTCATCATTCTTTATGCCTATCATCACATTGCGCTGACCTTCCAGAATGGCCCGAATGGCGCCTACGCCAAGCCTGCTGGCCAAGATACGGTCACCGGCACTGGGGCTACCTCCACGCTGCAGATGGCCGAGTATGGAGACACGCACGTCAAATTCGGGATATCTCTTCCTCACCCTGTCAGCATAGTACATGGCTCCGCATTTTGGACTCTCGCTCACTATGACAATGCTACTGGACTTGCTCTTGCGTATACCTCTTCCTATGAAGCGTTCCAACTGGTCAGCCCCGGTGCTGTCTTCAGGTATAATGGCAGCTTCCGCTCCTGCGGCTATGGCACTGTTCTGCGCCAAGAAACCGGCGTCCCTACCCATTACCTCCACAAAAAAGATACGCTCGTGACTGGTGGCTGTATCGCGGATTTTGTCCACACACTCCATTATGGTGTTCAGCGTAGTGTCATACCCTATGGTGCTGTCCGTACCGTTGAGATCGTTGTCTATGGTGCCGGGCAAACCTATGCAAGGTACGTCAAACTCCTCCGCAAAGATACGAGCGCCCGTGAGCGAACCGTTTCCCCCTATCACCACCAGAGCGTCGATCCCGTTATCCATCATGTTGTCATAAGCCTTGCGCCTACCCTCCGAAGTCTCGAACTAATGGCTACGGGCTGTCTTCAGTATGGTGCCTCCGCGCTGTATGATATTGCTTACGTCCTCGGTAGAGAACTCACGTATCTCTCCATTGATAAGCCCTTCATAGCCGCGGTAAACGGCCATAACACGGAAATCGTTTGCAATGGCGGCGCGCGTCACGGCGCGTATGGCCGCATTCATTCCAGGGGCATCTCCTCCGCTGGTGAGTATCCCGATACAATTGATCTTTCTCATTTTCCTGTACTTTTATACCTTAAACTTTGCGCTGCAAAGTTAGCAAGAAAAAACGAGACACAGACTTCACTCGCCAAATTTAATCTTACCTTGAGACTTTGGCGCACTGGTAAACTGATACCCCAAACCAGCACAACATGATTCCTGCCATTATCACGGACACGCCGCACAAAAGCACCATGGCGCTGAAACTGACAGAAGCGTTAATAATACAGAGAACTTCTTTGTTGGAAACGTTCTTCTCCAATATAGCGGAGAACACCTTTGCCAATGCGGTTACCGCAGAAGAGTGAACCAACATATTGACAACACTACGGCGCACCTTCGCCTGTCCCTTCACTGCACATGTTGTAGTCATATCTTCACCCCTTGCTCATACCTCCGTTGCGAGTCGACCATACAAGGGTTCGGGTCGTGGTTTATAACTGTTTTGTATGTTTCTGTATGCGAAGGTAGGACTTGCGTGTACAAAAGGTTTGTACACCGTCAAAGGAAAACGCAAAAAATGTACACAAAAACGGAAATTGGCCAACCAAGTTGTCAATTTCCGTCAAAAAGGCTAGCAAAAACGACCCCGTCTAATGTATGTTCGCAAGAAAACGTTTGCGGTCTACTATAAAACGCAGATGCTCACCCTCTCCAAGCAGATTGCCTTTGCTGTCATGCGCCGTAACGCGGAACGTCAGTTTTCTGCGATCCACAGCCACAAGCACGGCCGTGGCCGTTATAGTCTCGCCACAGGGTGTGGGCATCAGGTGACTGCTGCTGATATGTCCGCCCACCGTGGCAGACTCCTCTGGCAGACTTGACGCCACCGCCATCATAGCGGCGTTTTCCATAAGAGCCAGCATGGCAGGGGTAGCCAGCACCTCCATGTCTCCACTACCTACGTTACAAGCTAACATGGAGGTTGTCACCTTTGTCTCTGAGGTATATTCCAATCCGGTTTCCATAATGTGTACTGTGATATGTATCTTTCGTGATTTGCCGACGGCGAAAGCCGCTATTTGTTATCTCTCCTTGCTAACGGATTGCCGGAAGTCTTGAGAACGGCGGACGATGGAGATTCAGGCAAGAAGTCCACTATGCGCCCGTCTCTGTTCACCACCAGCGGCTGGTGCGTTACGGAAGCCCTTTCCAGCAGCCTCTTGTGCGCCAGCCGTATTCCGTCGTCTATACGCCGCTGCATCTCCAGTATTTCCTTCCTGTTCATTTGGTGCCGCCCTCCTCCTGCGTATCGTACTTTTCGGAAAGGGTGCGGTAGCGTTCCCCTTCTATGACATTCACTTTTTCCAGAGTCTCCCCGTACGCTATCTTCACGGCAGGGCAGTCGCTGTTGTCGTACAGAGCCCAATAATCGCAGATGGGCATATAGAGACGGAAGAGGTTGTGCAGCCCGGCGTCATACCTGCGAAGAATCACGTCAGTGGGTATGTTATGTCCGCCCAGACTCACTCGTTTGGCTACACGGCGTATCGCTTGCTCTGGCGTGCTCAGCGAGAAGAACAGCAGAGTGACGAAATATCCCCTTCTCTTGGCCTGTTGTATCAGCTTCACGTACGAACGTGTGGCCAGCGTGGTCTCAAAGGCGAATGTCTCGCCCTCTTTCAGGAGATGTATGATGCGTTCTATCATCAGTCGGCCTGCCTGTATGGCCACGCCTTCCGGATTGAACGGAGACAGTCCTGCCGCTATCTCATCGGCATTGACAAACTCCCTGCATTTGAGCATCTCGGGCAAAACCGTGAAAGAAGCCGTGGTCTTTCCGGCTCCGTTGCAACCTGCAATGATATACAGGTTCATTTTCCTCTGTTCGTTCATGTCAAGTATGGTTTATATCCTCACCTCATGTGTATGCGTCAAGCAAAAGGCCAAGGCGGCAATGCGGTTCACTTCTTCAGCAAGTCAGGTCTCAACCTTTTGGTGCGTTCCAGACTTTGCTGAAGTTCCCATTCCTTTATCTTTGCCTCGTGTCCCGAAAGCAGCACGTCAGGAACTCTTCCCCAGTCTTTATACTCAGCGGGACGTGTGTACACCGGTGCCGCCAGCAGACCGTCCTGAAACGAGTCTGAGAGCGCACTCTGCTCATCGCCTATCACTCCGGGTATAATACGCACTATGGCATCCGTCATCACAGCCGCGGCCAGTTCACCTCCGGTTAGCACGTAGTCGCCTATGCTTACCTCCTTCGTTACGAGATGTTCCCTCACGCGGTAGTCCACTCCTTTGTAGTGGCCACACAGTATTATGATGTTCTCGCACAGACTGAGGCTGTTGGCCATTGGCTGAGAGAACTGCTCTCCGTCAGGCGTGGTAAAGATAATCTCGTCGTAATGTCTTTCGCTTGTCAAGTGGCTTATGCAGTTGTCTATAGGCTCGCACTGCATCACCATACCCGCAAAGCCGCCGAAAGGATAGTCGTCCACCCTGCGCCATTTGTCCTTGGTGTAGTCGCGCAGATTGTGTACGTATATCTCCGCTAGTCCTTTCTTTTGGGCACGACCCACTATGGACTCCTTGGTGAAATTTTCCAGCAACTCCGGCAATACCGTTACAATGTCTATTCTCATGTCACACTGTTTTTTGGCTCAGACTGCGCCACTACTTCACCGTCCCTACTATATCGCTCACCGAGGCGAAGCCGTGGCGGTCAAGATACTCGTTGATACCGTCCGCCACCTTTACCGTAATGGACGGGTCAAGGAAATTGGCGGTTCCTATCTCCACGGCAGACGCTCCTGCAAGGAGGAACTCTACTGCATCAGTAGCCGAGCTTATTCCCCCCAGTCCTATCACCGGTATGTTGACGGCATGAGTCACCTGATACACCATTCTCAGCGCCACGGGCTTGACACACGGGCCGCTGAGTCCGCCAGTGCCGATGCTCAGTACGCGTCTGCGCTTCTCAGCGTCTATGGCCATACCCATAAGGGTGTTGATAAGGCTCAGGGCATCCGCTCCGGCATCCTGCGCCGCCATGGCAATGTCTGTGATGCTGGTGACGTTGGGCGAAAGCTTTACGATGAGTGTCTTGTTGTAAGCCTTCCTCACGGCTTTCACCACGCTTGCCGCACCTTCAGTGGTAGTACCGAACGCCATTCCTCCGTGCTTCACGTTGGGACACGAGATATTAAGTTCTATGGCCGGTATGTTCTCCAGTTCGCCGATGCGTGCGGCACACTCGGCATAGTCTTCGGGGCAGTTGCCCGAGACATTGACTATGATGTTGGTGCGGATATCCTTTATCTGCGGATAGATATGCTGGCAAAAATAGTCCACGCCTTTGTTTTGCAGCCCCACGCAGTTGAGCATGCCCTGCGCCGTCTCTGCCATACGCGGATACGGATTGCCCTGTCTGGGTGCCAGCGTTGTGCCTTTGACTATGATTCCACCTATCTTCGTCAAATCCACGAAGTCTTGGAACTCCAGCCCGTAGCCGAACGTTCCGCTTGCGGTCATCACAGGGTTCTTCAGCGAGAGTCCCGCTATCCTTGTCCTTAAATCTGCCATTTCAGTTTGTTTATATCGAATACCGGTCCTTCCTTACACACGCACACGTTGCCGTCCTGCGTGTCCTCCACGCAGCACAGGCAAGCTCCCAAGCCACACGCCATCATGTTCTCCAGACTTACCTCGCACGGCGTATCATGGCTATGGGCGTAACGTGCCACCGCCACCATCATTGGTTTGGGGCCACACACGCAGATGCGGTCAAAAGACCTTTCTTCCAGTATGGAGTGGTTGGTGACGAAACCTTTCTCTCCCTCGCTTCCGTCCTCGGTAGTGACAAAGACCTCGCCAAGAGCCTTGAAGGCTTCCTGCTGCAGGAGGTCAGCCCCACTACGTGCGCCGAGCAGGAACACGGGGGTGCATCCCTTGTCTCTGAGACATTTGCCCATATAGAGCAAGGGAGCCACACCTACGCCGCCGCCTACAAGGAGCGTCTTGCAGTCAGCGGAATCTGGCATGCCGAAACCGTTGCCAAGCGGTAACACCACGTTAAGCGTGTCTCCTGGCGACAGCAGTGACAGGCTGCGCGTACCTTTCCCCACCATCTGCACCAGGAACCAGACTTCGTTGGAGTCCTTGTCTACATAATGTATGCTGATGGGCCTGCGCAGGAAGGTGTCCTTTGAACGGTCTATCCTCACCTGCGCAAACTGTCCCGGTCTCATCTCGGGCAGAGGCTTGTCTGCGTCCGTAGCCTTGATCAGGAGGAAACGCTCGTGCAGGCGTTCCGCCGATGTCACGGTCAAGTCCAATATATGTTTCATCCGGTGTCTTTACTCCTCGGTTCTCTTGCGTACTGTACGGCGACGTTTCTTCTCCTCTGGTTTGGGAGCGACGGATACACCAGCCAACTCCGGATCCACCATGATACGTCCGCAGTATTCGCATACTATTATCTTCTTGCGCATGCGTATGTCGAGCTGCCTCTGTGGCGGAATCTTGTTGAAGCAACCTCCGCAAGCGTCGCGCTGCACATACACCACTCCCAGGCCATTGCGGCTGTTGCGGCGGATACGCTTGAATGCGTTCAGCAGACGCGGCTCTATGGACAGCTCCAAGTTTTTGGCTTTCTCGCGAAGTTTGTCTTCCTCTGCCTTGGTCTCGCTGACTATGTCTTCCAGCTCGCCTTTCTTTATCTCCAGGTCTATGCGCCTGTCGTTGACAGCCAAGTTGCACTGTGTCACCTCTTGGGTCTTGTTGTCCACTTCTTCCTTGGCTTCCTTTATCTTCTTTTCGTTCAGCACATTGTCCAGCTCGGCATACTCTATCTGCTTGCTCAGGTTGTCATACTCGCGGTTGTTGCGGACAGAGTTCTGCTGTTCCTTGTAGCGTTCTATGTTGACTTTGTTAACCTCTATGTTGCCCTTGCGCTCGGTTATGTCCTTGTTGAGGGTGGCTATCTCACCGTTTATTTTCTCTATACGGGTGGTCAGTCGTTCTATTTCTATCTCCAGATCTTCCACCTCCAGTGGCAGTTCTCCCCTCAGAGTCTTTATCTTGTCTATTTCAGACAACATGGTCTGCAGGGTGTAGAGGTTTCTCAGTTTGTCTTCCACGCTCAGTTCAGCGGTAGCCTTTGCTTTTTCTTTTGCCATAATATTGTGTTATATTGTTTTTGTTGTTTCCTTATTTTACAGATACTTAATTGGGTTGGTGCACACCGACGTGATGAAAAGCGGCAGCTGTTGGAATTTCTCAGCTATGACGTTACGCATGAGGTCGGGAGTGTACTGCTCGCTCTGGTAATGTCCCATCACGCCTATCTGTATCTGTTGTCCATACCCGAAGTAACGGTGATAGTGCATCTCTCCCGTCAGGAAAGCGTCCGCCTTCAGCCTCACGGCTTCGTCCAGCAGGAAGTCCCCGGCTCCTCCGCACAGAGCCACGCATTGCACAGGCCGTTGCAACAGTTCGTTGTGCATAAGGCACTCTATGGAGAATGCCTGCTTCACCCTCTGCAAAAAGGCCAACGAGTCTTCGGCTTCTGGCAGATAGCCTATCACGCCGCTGCCAGCCACCACACTGCCCGGCTTGCCGTCCACCGTCGCCGCCACCTTCCGTGGCTGCATCAGCTCCACGTCCACCAAGCCCAGGCGCTCGGCTATCACGTAGTTGACTCCGTCCATGGCGTTGTCCAGATTGGTATGGGCGGCATAGATGCTCACATCCGCCTGTATAGCGGCACGCACACATCTCTGCACGCTGTCCGTGTCCGACACGCATTTCAGCCCGCGGAACAACAGCGGATGGTGAGCCACTATAAGATTGCACCCCAGCTGCACTGCCTCAGACACCACCTCTTCGGTTACGTCAAGACACAATAAAACCCCTGACACTTCCGCCTCCGTCAATCCTACCTGCAGGCCGGCATTGTCATAGCTCTCCTGAAGGGGCAGAGGCGCAAAATTTTCAAGGGTGTCAATCACTTCTCGAACTCTCACGCTCATGGTAAGTATGATTTATCTGCGACAAAGGTACGGCAAAAGGGCATAAACACCAAATTTATTTTGTGATTTCTTTCGAAAACGCTAACTTTGCACGCAATCTCTAAAGTTGCGGTTATACATAATATATAATATACACGACAACACTGACAAATGGCACTGCACTCATCCATCCCAACCATGTCCAGAGACGGACTGACACTGGAGCTGACTGGCGAGACACCAGCGGAACTGGCCAACTTCGGAATCTCCACCACTCATCTGCCTGCCGAATGGGCTCCGCAGAGTGGCGTGCAGTTGACATGGCCGCACACTCAGACCGACTGGGCACCTATACTGCCACAGGTGACGCACTGCTACGTACGTATAGCCATGGAGATAGCCTGCAGGGAAAGGCTGCTGATAGTGACACCGCACCCCGAGGAGGTGAAAGTCCTGCTGAAGGAACAGCTTCCGTCGTCCGTGCTCGGCAATATAGCGTTGTGCCAATGCCCGACCAACGACACTTGGGCGCGCGACCACGGCTTCATTACCCTACGTGGCGGAGAGCGTCCTCTACTGCTTGATTTCCGTTTCAACGGATGGGGAGAGAAGTTCGAGTCAACTCTGGACAACGCCATCAGCTCGCGACTGTATGCCACCGGACTGCTTAACGGCGCATACACCGACCATAACGACTTCGTATTGGAGGGAGGAAGCATAGAGAGCGATGGACAAGGCACTATACTCACCACCGCACAGTGCCTCACGGCTCCACACCGCAACCAGCCTCTTTCAGAGGCCGACATTGAGGAAAGACTGCTGCACTACCTTCATGCAGACCGCATGCTGTGGATTAGACATGGGTATCTGGCTGGCGACGACACCGACTGCCATGTAGACACCTTGGCGCGTCTGTGCCCTGCCGACACCATAGCATACGTGCAGTGCAACGACAAGGACGATGAGCACTACACCGAACTGCAACTGATGGAGGAAGAACTGAAGGCATTCCGCACCAAGGACGACAAGCCGTACCGGCTCATACCCTTACCCATGGCGGCTCCTGTATATGACGAAGAGGGAAACAGGCTGCCTGCCACATACGCCAACTTCCTGGTGATGAACGGTGCGGTGCTTATGCCTACATACGGACAAGCGGCACTAGACGAGGCGGCACGCGCCCAACTACAGAAGGCGTTCCCGCGCCATCAGATAGTAGGCATAGACTGCCAGTCTCTCATAGTGCAACACGGCAGTCTGCACTGCTGCACCATGCAGTTCCCCGTCGGCGTGATAAACGACGAAGCATTCAGCAGACACACTGTCATCAACGAACATACAGACACCGACAAATGAAAATAGGCATCATACAACAGAGTTGCTCGGCTGACATACAGAGCAACAAGGAGAAACTGGCGGACAATATCGCCAAAGTAGCCGGACAGGGAGCGCAACTGGTAGTGCTGCAGGAACTGCACGACACTCTCTATTTCTGCCAAACGGAGAACGTGGATTTCTGTGGTCTGGCGGAACCAATACCGGGTCCTTCCACGGAATTCTACGGGGCGCTGGCCAAGAGATACGGCATAGTGCTCGTCACCAGTCTCTTCGAACGCCGTGCCGCAGGTCTGTACCACAACACGGCAGTGGTCTTTGACTCCGACGGAAGCATAGCCGGCAAATATCGCAAGATGCACATACCGGACGACCCTGCATACTACGAGAAGTTCTACTTCACGCCGGGCGACACCGGCTTTCACCCCATCACCACGAGCCTTGGCAAGCTGGGAGTACAGGTGTGTTGGGACCAGTGGTATCCCGAAGGCGCAAGGCTGATGGCTCTGCAGGGAGCGCAACTGCTCATCTACCCCACCGCCATCGGCTACGAGAGCAGCGACACACCCGAAGAGCAAGAACGACAGCGCGAAGCGTGGACTACCGTGCAGCGAGGTCATGCCGTAGCCAACGGGCTGCCCGTGATAGCCGTCAACCGTGTAGGGCACGAGCCCGACCCCAGCGGACAGACACGCGGCATACTGTTCTGGGGCAGCAGCTTCGTGGCGGGACCGCAAGGCGAGATGCTCTACATGGCGAGCAAGGACAGCGAAGAGACCGCCGTGGTGGAAGTGGACATGAACCGCTGCGAGAATGTACGCCGTTGGTGGCCGTTCCTCAGAGACAGAAGAATAGAGGAATTCGGCGGCCTCTCCAGAAGATTCATAGACTAAGCGTGCTACAAGAAAATTTTGCATCAGAATTTTCGAATTTTCGGCGACTGTTAACTATATTGTGTTACAATCAAAATGTGTGATATGAACAATATACTTTACATCTACGGTTATGGCAGTTCTCCCGAATCGTCCACGTGCAGTTGGATTAAGGAAAACATTACCGACGCTAACGTCGTCTCCGTACCTTACAATCAGTTTGACCCTGAGATAGCTGTAAAAGACCTTCGCGCCACAGTAAAAGACCACAATATCAATATGATTATCGGGTCAAGTCTTGGCGGCTGGCTTACTATGCATGTAGCCGCCCTCACATCCCTGCCGTGCATACTCATCAACCCGTTGACGGACTTGAAACTGGAGGAAGTGCTTACCACTATATGCGACGACAAGCGGCAGATAGAGAATTACGTCAGGTATAGAAACCAGCATCCGCTCTTCGACCCAAGGGAAAACATACTGGAGAGATGGGACAGAACGGAGAACGGGTGGGTGACAATCGCCATTTTAGGAGACCAAGACGAGCTTATCACGTATAAGGACGACGAGGAAAAAGAGCCCTTGCTCAGAAATATAAGCACAATAAAAGTTGTTCACAATGCCGGCCACCGACTTAAAGACTCTGAAAAAGGAATCATCAAGGAGGCGTACCAAGAACTGTTGAAAACGGCAGCCAGAATAAACAATTTCTACAAAAAATCCGATATAATACCGTAAGGAGAAAGTCATCCGTCGTCTTTCGCATTACCGACAACTGAACACTAACGCTTCCTGTGAGAATGCACACTACACATTATATATATTACGCACGCGAGGGCGTAGGGAAGAGGTTAACTACACATTAACCCAACTTTGACCCCTTTCGTTACCAAAATAGCATGGGGCAAGAGCATGATTTCTCACGTCGTACGACTATGTACCTTCATGTCGTACGACTATAGGAGCTCATGTCGTACGACTATACCACCTCATGTCGTACGACCTTGCAACCCCATGTCGTACGACAAGACTTCACCTGATTTTACTGCGTATTTTTCCTTACTTTACGTGGTATTGCAGAGTCCTCACATTGCCATTGTTATCGGTGTAAATGAGTTCGTAACTGCCGCGGAAACCACGAAAACGAAGCTTGCCATCCTTGTCAGGTTTAGCCTCCGTGTTGGTACGCCATTCGTGGTTGATGAGCCTGTCAAGAGCGAAGAACACCATCTTGGGCTGCATGTCGCGTGTGAAAAGCCCTGAAGTGGAGGGCTCGCCCTTAGCACCGCAGTTGTCGACGACATTCCACCATGTTATCCCTGCCACGGATGCCGAGCTGAACCAAAGGCGGTAGAGGTTGCGTGCTATTATCGCCTGTATCTTCCTGCCTTTTTCGTCATCCGACGGTGCGGTGATTGTGATTTCGCTAACGTGAATGGGAAGCCCTGCTTGTGAGAGGGTACTCAATTTGCCCCACTCGCTTTCTGGAGTCTCTATTGCGACTCCGGCAGCTATGTCGGCACATTGCTTGGGATTGAAAAGGTGCATCTGCATTCCCAAGAGGTCTATGCGGCAACCGCGCTTTAGGAGGTCAGAGGTTTGATCGACATAGCTTTTTTCTATAAGCC
>CAVHNA010000078.1:4140-11186 GCA_963637205.1 Bacteroidaceae bacterium | reverse complement strand
CGTGCTCCGATGGTGTAGCCGTTGCCGATGCGCCCATCCACCGGGAACATCACAAGGTCAAAGGAGTCTGTAATCTTCCGGATGTCTTTCAGTTCTCCCAAAAACCGTTTCTCTTCGGTCACAGGATTGAAATGCTCCCCGAACTCCTCGCTATAGATTTCCTTGTCTGGAGTCGGTCCTTCAAGGAAGCGTGCATACCAGTTGCAGAGGTCACCGGCATGGAAGATGCGCTTCCCATCAACCTCCACAATCCAACTCACACCGCTGTCATTACTCCCGGTAGCTGTCACTTTGACGTATTCATCTTCCCAAGTTCCTCCTTTAGCCAACCATACGTCGGCTTCATCATTCTTCGCCCTGCGACGTTTCAGTATATCTTTTGAGAGTATATAAGTGTAGCGGGAGCTGGGGTTGTATTCCCTCCATGTGAATATCTCACGAGTGAAGTGGTCTTCATGGAAATGGCTCGCAAAGACATAGACGGGCTTTGTCCGGGCGTGGTTGATACACCGACGCACAACGCCAGCCGGATCCATCCAATAGTCGAAGACAATGATGCAACTGTCCGTTTCCAGCAGGAAACCGCTATGGAAGATGTATGTCAGACGTATCATCTCTTTTCTACGCTATGCCTATCAACTCAATTTCGAATATCAGTGTGGAACCGCCAGGGATACCGGGCTGCGAGAACTTGCCGTAGCCCATCTCGGCAGGGATATAGACTTCCCATTTGTCGCCCACGCACATCTGCTGCATGGCGATTATCCAACCATCAATGAGGTCGCACAGACGAATGGCAAGTGGCACTCCGCCACGGCTGCTGTCAAACTGCTTACCGTCAATAGTCCTTCCTGTATAGTGTGCCGTCACAATGCTGCGTGGTGTAGGGTGAACGCCGTCGTTCTTCCCCTCAGACAACACCTTATATAATATACCCTTTGGAAGCACTTTCACTCCCTCTTCCTCGGCTTTCACCGTGAGCCAATCCTTGTTGGCCTGTATGTATTCTCGTTTATTCATCGCTGAGTTATAATTCTCTGATTAAATGTCTGACGGCAGCAACAGGGTGATACCATATCATTCTCGGACCTGCCCAGCGCATCACTTTGCGTATCTTTTCTTTCATCTCGGGGCGGTAGCAATGGACGGGGCATTTCTTGCAAGTGGTCTTGTTTTCGCCGAACTTGCAATGCCCCAATCGTGCATTGGCGTACCGCAACAACTCCGCGCATGAGGGACACAATTCTCTGTTTTCTTCCTTCTTCTTGCAGTACAGCCGTATCATCTGCTCTACGACCTGCTGTTCCTCCTCTATTCTGCTCATCTTCTTTGCTTTTATCATTCCAAGAACGGGTCATTCGTTGACGACAGTTTCTGCGCTAAGGGTACATACCAAGTCTTCATCTCCTGTTTGACAGACACTCTCTCGGAAAAAAAATCACTACGGCGTTCAGACCGTAGTGATTTGGAAGTCGTGTCATTTCATGTTTCGGTCTTCCAGACCGTAGCCTTTCTTCTTGTTTTCTATCCAGAGCAGCACGGAGATGATGATGGATACCACGCCGAAGGCGGCAAAGACGCTCATACTCTCGGTGTAGTCTATCACTCCGTTGGCGTCGGTGTTGGCTTGGTTCACCTTGCCTATCCAGATGGGCACCATGGATAGTCCTATGTTCTGTATGTAGAAGATAAGGGCGTATGCCGTACCCAGCACCTGCATAGGTATTATCTTGGGTACACTGGGCCACATGGCACTCGGCACCATGCCGAAGGCCACACCAAGCACCACCATCAGCGTCACAGCCAACCACACATGGCACAGCGGAAGGGCGAACGTCACATGTACGGCGGTGAGCAACACGGAGCCTATGAGCATAAGCGTGGCACCCTTGCCCACCTTGTCGTATATGTAGCCGAACAGGGGCGTGAGGAAGATGGTACCGTATGGAAGCATGGAGGGTATGGCTCCTGCGCTCTCGGGGTCCACGCCGTACTTGAGCACCATCAGCTTGGTGGCGAACTTAAGGAAGGGGAACACTCCGGCGTAGAACATCAGGCAGAGAAGGGCTATGTACCAGAAACCGCGGTTGGTGACGAGGTAGACGATGTCGGCCCACTTCAGCGTCTCTTCTGGAGCGGACGACGACTCATGCACCTGACTGTCGAGTTTGCGGTCCATGACGCAATAAACAAGAAACGCTGTCATGCCGATGCAGAGCATAGCGGCTCCCAGTCCCACCGAGGCTGACACGCCGCCCATGCGGTTGGCGAAGGGCAACGCATAGCTCAGAGCAGCCGCCGTGCCCAGACGCGCCAGTCCCACCTGCACACCCATGGCCAAGGCCAGCTCGTGCCCGGTGAACCATTTCACTATCACCTTGCTCACCGTGATACCGGCTATCTCACAGCCCACGCCGTAGATGGCGAAGCCGAGACAGGCCACCATCACCTGCATGCCATAACCGAAAATCTCACCTTCGAAGCTATGCCCCACGGCATACCACTTGATGAGCGCACCGCCGAACATAAGAGCGGTGGACATGATGCCGGTAAAGCGGATGCCGCACTTGTCGAGTATTATACCGCCCACGAAGAGCAGTCCGAGGAACACGTTGAAGAAGCCGTACGAACCGCTGAAGAATCCGTAGTCATCGCTGCTCCATCCCAGGCCGCCCTGATCCTTGGCCGCCGTGAGCAGGGGTTCAAGCGGCGACATCACGTCCGTAAAGAAGTAGGCGAACATCATGGTGGCGGACACGATGACGAGTATCGCCCATCTGGCCGCTGCGTTGTCACTTAGTTTTTCCATTGTCTTTTGTCATGTTATTTGCCGCAGTCTTCACCGTCTATCTCTCTTGACGGAGCGACGGTGGAGGTCGGCTTTGTCGTTGTTATGATAAGTTTATTCTTGTTTGAATCGTCTTCCGGCGCATGGCAGTCTGTCGTCATTTCAGCCATCTGTCCAGCCAGCGGAAGAACGTCCTCTGCCAGAGTATGCCGTTCTGCGGCTTCAGTACCCAGTGGTTCTCGTCGGGGAAGAGGAGCAGCTGCGCAGGCACACCGTGCATGCGGGCCGCACTGAACGCGCTCTGCCCCTGGCTGTGCAGTATTCTGTAGTCTTTCTCGCCGTGTATGCAGAGTATGGGGGTGTCCCACTTGTCCACATAGAGGTGCGGACTCTGGGTGAAAGCCTTGTTGCTGGCGTGGCGGTCGGGAGTGCCGCCCAAGTCCCAGTTGGGGAACCACATCTCCTCGGTCTCGTAGTACTGCTGCGTGGTGTTGAAGATGCCGTCGTGCGCTATGAAAGCCTTGAACCGCTTGTCGTGGTTGCCGGCGAGCCAGTACACGCTGTATCCGCCGAAGCTGGCACCCACGCATCCCAGATGGTCGCTGTCCACATAGCTCTCCTTGGCTATGTCGTCTATGGCGGAGAGGTAGTCCTTCATGCACTGCCCGCTGTAGTCGCCGCTTATCTGCTCCAGCCACTCCATGCCGAAGCCTGGCAGGCCGCGTCTGTTGGGAGCTATGATGATGTAACCGTTGGCCGCCATTATCTGGAAGTTCCAGCGGTATGACCAGAACTGGCTGACAGGACTCTGCGGGCCGCCCTCGCAGAAGAGCAGCGTGGGATACTTCTTCGACGGGTCAAAGTGTGGCGGGTATATCACCCAGCACAGTTCCTGCTTGCCGTCGGTAGTGCTTACCCAGCGTTCCTTCACCTCGCCCATGGTCAGTTTGTCCAGTATGTCCTTGTTCTCGAAGGTCAGCTGTCTGGCCACCACTCCTTTCTTCTTCACCGTGGTGAGCACGTAGAGGTCGTCGGGAGCGGAGATGCTGTGACGGTTGGTGAGTATCTGGCGGTTGTCGGGCAGGCAGACCACGTTGCCGTAGTCGTAGTCGCCAGTGGTGACTGCCGTCACCTCGCCCTTCATGTTGGTGCGGTATATCATGGAACGTGCCTGCCATACGCTGGTGAAGTAGAGACTCTTGCCGTCGGCCGCCCAGCAGAAAGCGTCCACGCCGCTCTCGTGTGACTCGGTGACGTATGTCTTGGCGGAAGTCTTCATGTCAAACACACAGAGCCTCAAGCGGTCGCTCTCGTAACCGTCGCGCTTCATGCTCTTCCATGCCAGCATGGTGCCGTCGGGACTGAACTGCGGGTCTTGGTCGTAACCGGCGTTGATGTCGGTGCCGGAGAAGTTCTTCTTCTGGTTGGCCATGCTCTCCAGAGGGTCGGCCTCTGGCTCGGTGTAGCCCTCGGGCTTGCACACGTTGGTAGTCTGCCCCGTCTCCACATTATATATATATATGTCTGTGTCGGTACTGATGGCGTACTGCACGCCCGTCTTCTTGCGCGACGTATAGGCTATCAGCTTGCCGTCGGGACTCCAACAGAACTGCTCCGTGCCTCCGAAGGGCAACACAGGGCACTCGTATGGCTCACCCTCCAGCAAGTCCTTGGCGTCTGTTACGCCCATAGGGGTGACGGAGGCCAGGAAGATGTGCGGCACGGTCTGCACGTACTGGTCCCAGTGTTTGTAGTTCATGTCGTCTATCACCAGCCCGGTAGCCAACGGCAGGTCTTCCTCCTTGGGCTGTATGCTACCCTTCTGTTCTGTCTGACGGATGAGTATCACCTGACTGCCGTCGGGCGAAAACTTGAACCCTTCTATGTCACCGTCCTTGCTCATGCGCTGGCGGTCGGTGCCGTCGGCCTTCATGGTCCAGATATCGCCTCCCGAGAGGAAGGCTATGCGTTCGCCTCCGTCTATGAAGGCCGGTTCGCTCTCGCTCTTCTCGCCTTCGCTCAGCTGCTTACGTCCTGTGCCGTCGGTCTGTATGGTGAAGATGGACGAAATGTTGCGGTTCTCCTTTATGTTTGGCGTGCTGGCCGAGTAGGCTATGGTCTTGCCATCGGGCGACGCCGTGTACGCTCCTATGCGATGCATGCTCCAGAGAATCTCCGGTGTCATGAGGTCGCTGTCTGCCATGATGTCTGTTGCTGGAACGGCTACCCATAACAAGGTAGCCGCTATCTTAGTCTTTAGTGTCATTCGTCTTTCTCCGGTTCGTTACTTGTTCTTGCGTTGGCGAGCCTGCTCCTCCTGCATCTTCTGCAGGGCTTCCAGTCGCGCTGCCATGTTGCTCGTCTTCTTGGGGTCGTTCTTGTGCTGCTGGCGGTAAGCCTCCAGCTTGGCCAGTATAGCCTTCTCGTCGGTGGTGCGTCTCAGGTACCACATGATAATGATGGAGGTGAGGCCAGAAAGGAAATAATAGTAGCAGAGTCCGCTGCTGTAGTTGTTGAACATGAAGAAGAACATCAGTGGCATGGCGTACATCATGTACTGCATCATCTTCATCTGCTGCGCCTGCTCACCGCTCATCTGGTTCTGCTGCTGGCGCATGCTTATCCACGTGTTGACGATATTGGTAAGGCAGAAGAGCAGGCAGAAGATGCTCAGGTGGTCGCCTATCAGCCAGATGTCGCCTCCCCATCTGATGAGGTCGTCGTATGTGCTGAGGTCGTCGGCCCATAGGAAACCCTCACCGCGGAGCTCTATGGCATTGGGCACGAAGTTGAAGAGGGCAATCCAGACGGGAGTCTGCAACAGCATAGGCAGGCATCCGCCCATGGGGCTCACGCCGTACGAGCTGTATATCTGCATCATCTCCTGTTGCTTCTTCATGGCATCTTCCTGCTTGGGGTACTTGGCGCTGAGCGCGTCTATCTGCGGCTTCAGCACCTTCATCTTCACACTGCTCACATAGCTCTTCTTGTTGGTGGGGAACACCAGAGCCTTAACGATGAGAGTGAGCAACAGCAGCACCAGACCCATGTTGAGGCCGAAGGCGGAGAGCCAGTCGAAGAGGTAGATGATGAACCATCTGTTTATCCACCTCACGATGGGCCATCCCAAGTCCACGAGTTCTTCCAGCTCCAGACTCTTGTCAACCGACATTATCTTGTTGTGCTTCTGCAGTCCATGGAAATCGTTCGTGCCCAGGTACATGCTCAGCGAGGTCTTTTCCTTGCCCGAGGGGTCGAACTTGGTGTTGAGCTGCGCCTTGTAGGTCTTCAGGAAGCCGCTCTTCTTGTCTTTTTCCGCCACACTCTCCAGCTTGGTATTGGTGAAACCGTCGTAGGAGACGAGTACTGCGCTGAAGAACTGGTTTTTGAACGCCACCCAGTCGAGAGTCTCTTCTGGCGATTTCTCTTCGTCACCGCTCACGTCAAGGGTCTTCGTGCCGCTGTCCTTGCGCTTGTACGTGAGCGAGGAATAGCGGTTCTCGAAGTCGTAGCCCTTCTCCTGCTGCGCTATACGGTCTATCCACTTTATGGACATCGTCTCGGTGTTGGGGTTGAAGAATCCGGACATTCCCTTAGCCGTGATGTCCATATCCAAAGCGTATGAATTGGGTTGCAGCGAGTAGGATACCTCCAGCGTCTTGCCTCCGTCCTGTATGGCCAAAGTCACCGAAGTGTCGTTCTGACTGACTGGAGTGAAGTAGAAGTCGTCTGACATGATGTTGTCCGTCTTCCCAGCCAGGGCGAAGCTCATGTGCGACTGCTCGGGCGTGAACAGCAGCACGTCGCTGCCGGTCAGGTGGCTCTTGTAGCCCTTTACCTCAGCCTGCGACACGGTAGCGCCCTTGGTGTTTATCGTCACCTTCACCTTCTCGTTCTCCAGTGTGATGTCCTGCTGCTCGCCTCTTCTGTGGGCGAAGAATATAGAGTTGCTGTCGGCCACCGCTGTGTCGGCCACCAACGACAGTTTGGCTGCCTTGTCTGCCTGTGCCTGTGCCTCTTCCGCCGCCTTTTGTGCGGTTATTATGCTATCCTGCTGCGCCATGCGCTGTTTTTCCGCCTCTGACGGCTGACTGAAATAAACAGCTCCTACCAAGAGTACGCCTATGAGCGTGAGTCCGACGGTCGTGTTTTTGTCCATTTTCTTGTATTGTATTTGTTACGTGTTTGTTGAGTTAATATTTTTTGCGATTTCCGCTTTTAAGTTGCAAAAATACAAAAAAATGCTCAACTGTTACCT
>CAVHNA010000078.1:0-4070 GCA_963637205.1 Bacteroidaceae bacterium | reverse complement strand
CTTGTTTTCTGATTTCGTGTCTGATGCTTTTCTTCGCTCTCCCGGCCTCTCCGCAGACCGTGACGAGTGCGGGGGGCAATGGTGGCGCTATGCAGCATGAAGCGGACACCACCCAGCTGACTGACACATATTTGGAATACCTCTCTTATCTTGTGGAATGGAGAGACAGTCTCAACAGGAACGCTACGCTTTCCGCACCCAATCCGTATTATTTCAAGGCTGTGCTCACCCCCACCCTCTACACTTCTCCGCTGCGACAGATGATGGTGGACAAAGACACCACTATCACGGACTACCAACTGATGCGCGTGGCGGAGATGAACTATCTGCTGGCACGTTTCTACACGAAATATCCTTCGCTAGTCACGCAGACAGAGGAGACGGTACGCAACCAAGGACTCTTCCGCAAGGATGTCAAGGACAAGCTGGAGACGGAGGACCGTCTCTCCGACAAGGTGACGGCGGCCAACCTCATGCCGAGTCTGGATGAAAAGGTGGAGGTGGTTACACGCCGTCCCAACTTCTGGAAGTTCTCGGGCAACGCCTCGCTGCAGTTTACCCAAAACTATTTCTCGGACAACTGGTACCAAGGTGGCGAGAACAACTACTCAGGCAACAGCAACATCAACCTGCAGCTCAACTTCGACAACCAGAAGAAACTGACGTGGAGCAACCGTCTGGAGTTCCAGCTGGGCTTCCAGACAAGCGAGTCGGACGAGAGACGCACCTTCAGGCCTACAAGCAACCGTATCTGCTATACCACCAACTTCGGCTACAAGGCGGTGAAGACTCTTTACTATTCGGGACAGGTGCGCATACAGACACAGGTGGTTCCCAACTACAGGGCCAACAGCACGGAGGTGACTACGGACATGTTCTCGCCTATGGACATCACCATAGCTCCCGGTCTTAAGTACGACATAGCGTACGGCAAGAAGAAGAGGTTCACCGGTACACTCAACATAGCTCCTTTGGCGTACTCCATCAGATACTGCAACCGCGACAAGCTGGTGCGCAACTTCGGCATAGACGAGGGACACCACTCTACACACACCTTCGGTCCCAACATCACGTTGAACACCACATGGAGGATTTGCAACCAGATTACGTGGAACAGCAATATATACTGGTTCAGCAACCTGCACTCCAACAAAGTGGAGTGGACCAACACGTTCAACTTCACCGTCACAAAGCTCATCTCGGCGCAGCTCTATCTCTACCCGAGGTACGACGACAGTGCGGTGAACTTCAAGAACAAGAACGGCAAATACTTTATGTTCAAGGAATACCTCAGCATGGGACTCAACTATTCATTCTGACGCGTTTCCATTATCAAATACTCAACACATAAACCATACACGACAATGCAGATAAAGAAAGCTGAATATTTGACGAGCAGTGCCAAAGTGGAGCAGTGCCCAACTGACAACAAGTGCGAATACGCCTTCATAGGCAGAAGTAACGTGGGCAAGTCCAGCCTCATCAACATGCTTACCGGCCGCGGCAAGCTCGCCAAGACATCGGCTACACCGGGCAAGACAACACTCATCAACCATTTTGTCATCAACGACGAGTGGTATCTGGTAGACCTCCCCGGCTATGGTTTCGCCAAAAGGGGAAAGAAAGAGCAGCTGGCGTTCGAGATGATGATAAGTTTCTACATCTTGCAGCGTGAGCAACTCGTCAACTTGTTTCTTCTCATCGACTCGCGGCACGCCCCGCAGAAGATAGACCTCGAGTTCATAGAGTGGCTGGGGGAGAACTCAGTGCCTTTCTCCATCGTCTTCACGAAAGCTGACAAGCTGTCCAAGTCCAAACTGGCGGCATCGGTGAGCAGCTACCTCGCTGCTCTGGGCGACCAATGGGAAGAGCTGCCACCCTATTTCGTGACAAGCGCGGAGACCGGGCTTGGCAAGGATGAAATACTGGACTACATAGAGGAAGTCAACAGGTCAATATAACGGAGAGGCATACGCAAACGGCAACCGATGTCAGAGACTGCGTTGACAAAGAAAATATATTGCCCTTGCGGAACAAGAGCTTTTTTTCGTACAGCAAAAGCTTTTTGACGTGGATGTTGCAAAACTTCTACATGTGAAATTATAGAATTTCACAGCCAGAACATCTGACAAAATTTAATCAGATTGCACTCCTACAGATGGAAAATACTTGAAGACACAGGTAGTAGGAGCATATTGAAACAGAAATAGTAATGGCACAAAAATATACATAAACGCAACAGGTCATAGAGACATTACGCAAGTGTGGCGGATACGCAACTCTTGGCAACCTGTATCATCTTGTAAATACTGATTCTTGGGCGACAAAGACGCCAAATGAATCCATAAGAAGAATCGTGCAGCAATCTGATGAAATATTTAACCCAACTTTGTGTATTTGGCCTTGTTTTCGGATATTTGCTGTATTTTTGCGCCATATCGTTCACGCGACACTTTAGTTATTGATGTTCAACTTATCATAGATCCTGTTTATTTTGTTAATCAGCGTTTTGCCAATGCATCTTTCCTTTGAGCAGGAAATCTCGCAAACTTAGAAGCAGGATTCCTTCATCGTCATAGTTGGAGAGCCCACGGTCACCCACAATTACTATTTTGCGGAAACCATCCGGAACATTAAGTAACGAAGCCTCTTCCTGACGTACCTTCTCGTGATCGGGAAGCGAGAAAGCCGATTGTATATATAGTCTTTCATCAGCTTTGTTTACCACAAAATCTATTTCGAGATTGCTCCGTGTGGTTTTTCCTTCCGCATTATCCCTAAACACTTCCACTTGCCCAACATCCACGCTATATCCCAAACGGCGCAGCTCGTTGTACACCACATTCTCCATTGCATGCGTAAACTCTATTTGGCGGAAATCCACAATGGCATTGCGTATGCCAGTATCCTCGAAATAGTACTTTGTTTCGGTTCCGATATACTTTCTTCCCTTTACGTTATAGCGCAAAGCTTCGTTAATAATAAAGGAGTCTTCCAAATGCTCTATATACCTCGCAATAGTGTTGTTGCCGATGTCCAGTCCGCCTGCAGATTTGAATGTGTTGGCTATTCGCTGGACGTTGGTGCTGCAGCCCATCGATGAGGCAAGTACCTTCACCAATTCGCTCATACCATCAGGATTACGCAAACAGTTGCGTTGCAGTACATCCCGAAGATAAACCGTCTCATAAACACTGCGCAAGTATTTCTGTTTTTCTTCTGGAGTGTTCAGCAAAGCTACTGCGGGAAGTCCACCATATATATAATACGTTTCCAGAGCATGTCTATAATCTCCGCCTATGCCCTCGTAGTATTCGGCAAAGCTCAATGGTCTCAGACGTATTTCCCAACCTCTGCCACGGAATTCGGTTATCACATCTTTGGACAAGAATTTAGCGTTTGAACCTGTCACGTAAACCTCTGCATTACTTATGTGAAGGAACGAATTGAGCACATCCTCAAATTCCTTTACCATCTGCACCTCGTCAAGCAGTATGTAATACTTTCCTTTATCAACCATAAGTTTGTCAATATGGTCTAAAAGTGCATCCGGGTCTCTTAGTCTTCGATTACGTCGGTCTTCCAGATTCACCTCTATTATATGATCTGCAGCAACCCCCGAATCTAACAGATGCTGCTTAAACAACGTGAAAAGCAGAAAGGACTTTCCGCAACGACGGATTCCCGTCACTATTTTTATCATCCCAATGCCATCGGCAGAGACGAGTTCTTCTATGTATTTCTTACGCTCAAAAATCATGCTTTTATGTTATATTTTTGTGGAATTCCACGGATTTCTGCCACAAAAGTATATATTTTCTTTAAAATAACAGCATAAATGGCTAAAAATCTTTCAGAGAAAGTTTGAGGAAAAGACTAATCTTGGGCACTTCTTGCCGACATCTTCAGCCGTTTGAAGTATATGGAGCGTCGTGGCTCTGGATTCCGAAAGATACTCTTGGCTTATAGAGGTCATGACGATTACACCGAAGGTATGGACCCAACATTCACAACCCCTTGGGATAGCTTTGTCCTGACGCTGCCAAAAATCAACATAGAAGGTGTAGAGG
>CAVHNA010000077.1:0-11422 GCA_963637205.1 Bacteroidaceae bacterium | reverse complement strand
CGCAAGCGCCCATGTCATCATTTTCTTCATCTTATATATTCTTTCTTTAGTTAGTTGTTGAATAGTGTTTATGTCTTATGCCTACGATATGTGTTATTCTTGGCACTCGAACTCAAGGGCCAAATTTCCGCTACTGGTGTCATACGATATTTGTTGCAGTCGCATCTTCTTGCTGGACAGCTTGGTGTAAGCGAAGCGCATGCTTGTTGTCCGGCCGTATATGTTCAGTATTTTACCGTCCACACTCCAGGAGCCTTCGTCGCCGAACTCCGTGATGTCGCTTGTGAAGTACAAATTACTGTCCATAGTTATGGTCTTGCCTATAGATTGCCATTCCCCCTCAACAAGGGTACATGTCCATACACGACTGGAGACACCGTCGGCGTCCTTGGCACTGCCAGTGAAAAAGGTCATGGTTTCGTCTTCTTGTTGACTTTGTGATCCGCCACTTATGTCGCTTGGTTCGGGAACATCGTTTTTTGTACACGATGTGGTGGCGGCAAGACAGACGCACGCCAAAGCGGCGCAGATGATGTATTTCTTCATAATAATATAATGTGTATTGTTTGTCGTTGTACCTCATTTCTTGCAGTAGACCTTTTTCACTCTACCGCTGATGCCAGTGAGTATCTCGTAAGGGATAGTTCCCGCTATGTCGGCCAGCACCGTTGGCGAGAGGTCTTTGCCGAAAACGGTGACGGTGTCGCCTTCGCTACACGGTATGTCCGTGACATCTATCATGCACACGTCCATGCAGATGTTGCCGACATACGGAGCCTTGCAACCATTGACAAGACAGTATCCGGCACGGTTTCCAAGCTTGCGCACCACGCCATCGGCATAACCTATGGGAATGCTGGCAATGCGGCTGTCGCGGTCCAACACAGTGCGGCGGCTATAGCCCACGCTGTCTCCAGCAGGCACGGAGTGTATCTGCAGTATGGTGGTACGCAGGGTGGCCACGTTGTTGATGACTCTGCCGTCGCAGCTGTCTATGCCGTAGAGACCGAGACCGAGGCGCACCATCTCCATCTGTCTGTCCGGGAATCGTTCTATGCCGGCGCTGTTGCAGATGTGCCGCAGTATGCGATGCTGAAATGCGCTTTGCATGGCGTTGCTGCCACGGAGGAAGAGGTCATACTGTTGCTTTGAGAAGTCGTCAAACTGGTCGCTGTCGCTGCCAACGAAGTGAGAGAATACGGAGCGTGGTATAAGGGCGCACTGATGCTTCAGACGCTTGACAAGCTCGTCCATGTCAGCTTCGGGACGGAAACCCATACGGTGCATACCCGTGTCAAGCTTGATGTGGACAGGGAAGTTGGTGATGCCCTCCTTCTCCGCCTCTCTGATAAGGGCGTCCAGAAGACGGAAACTGTACACCTCGGGCTCTAAGTTGTACTGGAAGAGTGTACGGAAGCTGTTCATCTCCGGATTCATGACCATGATGTTGGACGTTATCCCGGCGTTGCGTAACGCCACACCCTCGTCGGCCACAGCCACCGCCAAATAGTCCGCCCTGTGTTCCTGCAGTGTCTTGGCAACCTCCACCGCACCCATTCCGTATGCGTCAGCCTTCACCATACAAACCGTCTTGGTCTCGGGGCGAAGGAAAGAACGGTAATAGTTGAGATTGTCCGCCAACGCGTCCAGATCAACTTCCATAATCGTCTCGTGTACCTTTTGCTCCAGACGTTCCGTAATCTCCTCAAAGTGGAAGGAACGCGCGCCCTTCACAAGTACCAGCGTATCCGCCATGCCGGCGAACGTCTTGCCGGCAAGAAAAGCCTCGGTGTAAGGGTAGAACTCGCATACGGCGTCCAGCTCGGCGAAACATTGTCTGTACTCTGAGATGACAGGTCCGACACCTATGAAGAGATTTATTTTCCTTTGCGCCAACATCTGGGCCACATGCGTGTAGAACATAACTGGCGGCACTCCTGTCTGCTGTATGTCACTGAGGACGAGGGTTCTCGTCTTACCGTCGCAGTCTGGTCGACGTGACATAAAGTCAAGTGCTATGTCCAGTCCGTTGAGGTCGCTGTTGTAGGAATCGTTGATGATGGTGATGCCGCGTACGCCAGCCTTCACCTCCAGTCGCATTGCCACAGGCTCAAGGGTCATTATCCTCTCCTCCACCACATCGTCAGCCATGCCAAGATAGCGGCACACGGTGCGGCATATCTCCTTGTTGTCCTCCACAGCGTTGCCTGTAGTGCGGAACGGTATCTTTTCGCCCCCGAACTGCATGTTGCGTACGCATTTCCATACCACCGCATCGTCAGCAGGATAGATGAGAGCCTTGGCGTCGTGGAAAAGAGACAGTTTCTCCATGCACTTCTGCTCCATGCTTTGGAAGTTCTCCTGATGCGCCTCGCCAAGACACGTGAAGACACCTATCGTAGGCTGTATGATGCGCTGGAGAGCCTGCATCTCGCCGGGTTGCGAGATGGCGGCCTCGAAGATGCCTATGCCGCTACCTTCCCACAGCCCCCACACAGACAAGGGCACTCCTATCTGGGAGTTATAGCTTCTGGGGGAGCGTGTCACGGCATAGTCGGGCGAGAGAATCTGATAAAGCCATTCCTTGACGGTGGTCTTGCCGTTGCTGCCAGCAATGCCTATCACAGGAATGGAAAACTCCTCTCTATGTCTCTCGGCTAGTCTCTGAAGAGCTTGCCTTGCGTCAGGTACAACAAGGAAGTTGGAGTCGGTGTAGCCGGCCAAAGGCTTCTCCTCTACCACGAAGTTGCGTACACCACGCCTGTAGAGGTCAGGAATATATTTGTGTCCGTCACCGCGTTCCGTGCGAATGGCGAAGAAGAGAGTGGTCTCGGGGAAACAAAGACTTCTGCTGTCTGTCAGCAGCCAGTCTATCTGCGTCTCTTCAGAACCGCACCTGTGGGCACCTATCAGTGCCGCTATATTGCTAATGCTGTACATCCTCTGTCGTTTAGATATTTTGTCATTTTGTCTTTTCTGCATGCCGCCCAACGCAAGAGTCGGGGAAGTATTCCCTTCTGATTCTCTCATCCGTTTCGTACAGTTTTCTGCGGAATGCAGCATATTCCTCACTCTCCGCATCTGACGGACGATGTGAAAGTCCTTTGCGCACGGGTTCGTACTCCACAAGATAACGTCTCATCCTCTCGTCCATGGCGCACTCAGTAAGACATTGCCAGATGTAATCCACCGCCTCGGCGGACGGATGAAGCATGTCGGTGTCATAGAAGCGATAGTCCCTCAACTCGTCCATCACTATCTCATACGCCGGGAAATAGCCTACCTGCGCCGGTCGGGCGTTCACCACTCTGTCTACCGCCAGAAGGAGAGTAGCTTTGGAAATCTGGCTGCCGTGGTAGGTGTACTTGGAATAACGGTATGGACTCACCGTGAAGACCACGTTACATTCTGGATTGTACGAGCGGACCGCATCTACTATGCCGTCAAGACACTGCGTGCATTCTTCCACGCTCATCCTATACTCACTGAACATACCTGCAGGCATACGGTGGCAATTTGTAACCACTTCCCCATTGTCCATCAGCTTGTAGCAGACATTTGTGCCGAGGGTCACAAAGAGGCATCTTGCCTTGACCAGAGCACCGCGGAGCGTGGACAAGAGGTCGTGTACCGTTTCTCTACAACCGTCGGCTGTGGCGGCAGAGACGGATGTTCCAGCCCACCAACAGCGCCATTCACCACGTGTCTCGAAAACTGGAATGTCCTGCACGTCCATTCCAAAACACGACTCTATCTGCCTTAGTACACTGGCCGGATTGTAGACCACTCCCAACGGATTGCATAGTGTGTAGAGCCTGTAAGACAAGAAACGATCCCCTATCCTCTCGGCGAAGCACGACCCGAGGAAAACAGTGCTGTCAGTCACCTTGAGGGGAGTGTCCCAAAGAGGAAGTTCCACCATTGTGCGGAACAGGACATCTTTGCGTTTCATCGACTTATTTTCCATTTTTGTCTTGCAAAATTACTCAACTTCGCCGAAATTATATAACTTTGTAATATCAAATTATCACAGAAAGTGGAAAAAGACTCCAAAAATATACTGCAAGACATACACCTGCCGAAAGATTTACGCGAAATGCCGATTTCCGAACTGCCGCAAGTATGCGCAGAACTGAGAAATACCATTATCAAGGAAATGGCGAACAATCCCGGGCACTTTGCCAGCAGCTTGGGTGTGGTGGAACTGACCGTGGCGTTGCACTACGTGTTCAATACGCCATACGACCGCATAGTATGGGACGTAGGTCATCAGGCTGCAGGGCACAAGATACTCACCGGGCGGCGGGAACAGTTCCACACCTACCGACACTTGCACGGGTTGCGCCCCTTCCCATCACCAGACGAGAGCGAGTATGACACCTTCGCCTGCGGACATGCCTCCAACAGCATCTCAGCCGCGCTGGGCATGGCCGTGGCGGCGAGGAGAAAAGGCGAGACGGACAGACATGTGGTGGCGGTGATAGGTGACGGAAGCATGAGCGGAGGACTTTCCTTTGAGGGCATCAACAACGTGTCGTCGTCGGGGACAGACCTGCTCATAATACTTAATGACAACAATATGAGTATAGACCACAGTGTGGGTGGCATGAAACAGTACCTGCACCACTTGCACACCAGCAGGCTATACAACTACGTGCGCTTCCGCACCTCGCAGCATTTGGTAAATTGGGGAATACTCAACGAGAGCAGGCGACTGAAGATTATACGTTTCAACAATTCACTCAAGTCGTTTCTTAACAACCAACAGAATGTCTTTGACGGGATGAACATACGTTACTTCGGTCCCGACGACGGACACAACGTGGTGGAGCTGGTGACCACACTGCGCCAGATAAAGGACATGAAGGGACCCAAGTTGCTTCACTTGCACACAGTGAAGGGCAAAGGTTTCGCCATGGCGGAGCTGAACCCAACGGTCTATCATGCGCCCGGCATGTACGACCCTGACACAGGCAAGCAGATAGCGCAGGACACCAGTCTGCTGCCGCCGAAATACCAAGACGTGTTCGGGAATACTGTGTTGGAGCTGGCGCACGCTAACGATCGCATAGTGGGTGTGACACCGGCCATGGCGACAGGGTGCGGCCTTAATATAATGATGGAAGAGATGCCCGACCGCACCTTTGACGTCGGCATAGCGGAAGGACATGCGCTCACTTTCTCGGGAGGTATGGCGAAGGAAGGCCTCGTACCGTTCTGCAACATCTATTCATCCTTCTCACAGAGAGCGTACGACAATATCATTCACGATGTGGCGCTGTGCAGACTCAATGTGGTGTTGTGTCTTGACAGAGCCGGCATCGTGGGAGAAGATGGCCCTACGCATCACGGCGCATTTGACCTGGCCATGCTGCGCCCTGTGCCGAACCTTACAATATCCTCGCCGCTCGACGAGCACGAGTTGCGCAGGCTGATGTACACGGCGCAACTGCCTGACATGGGACCTTTCGTAATCCGCTATCCGCGCGGACGGTCGGAGCACGTAGACTGGAAGTGCCCGCTTGAGGCCATCCCAGTGGGCAAGGGACGTTGCCTCGCACAAGGCGGCGACACGGCGGTGCTGACGCTCGGCCCAATAGGCAACGTGGCTGCGACGGTGGTGGACTCTCTCAGGAAAGAAGGCAAAGACGTGGCGCACTACGACATGAGGTTCCTGAAGCCGATAGACGAGGAGATACTGTCGCATGTGGGCAAGACATGCAGGAGGATAGTGACTGTGGAGGACGGAGTGAAGAAAGGCGGACTGGGTTCGGCCGTGGCGGAATATATGGCGGAGCATTCGTTCCATCCCGAACTGAAGATACTTGGCCTGCCCGACAACTTCGTGGAACACGGCACACCGCAGGAGCTGTACCGGATAACGGGACTTGACGGCGAGTCCATCCGTAAAGCCATTTTAGGAGAAGACATACAAGCGTAAACCGGAGGAGGACATGAAAATCATCATAGCGGGAGCTGGAGCGGTAGGCACGCATCTTGCGGAACTTCTGTCAAGAGAAGACCAGGACATTATACTCATAGACGAGAGTACGGAGAAGACGGCGAGGATAAACAACTCGGGCGACTTCGACTTGCTGACGCTCAACGTGCCGCCCACATCCATCAACGGCCTGAAGGAGGCCGGCATACAGCACGCCGACCTCTTCATAGCCGTCACGCCGGAGGAGACGCGCAACATCACATGCTGCATGCTGGCCCATGCGCTTGGAGCCAAGAAGACCGTGGCGCGCGTGGACAACGCCGAGTACACGTCCGAGCAGTACGTGTCCCTTTTCCGCGGCATGGGCATCGACTCCATCATCTACCCCGAAGCCTTGGCCGCGTCGGAGATTCTGGACGGACTGAAACGATCGTGGGTAAGGCAGTACTGGGAGGTGCAGAACGGCGCGCTCATCATGCTCGGCATAAAGCTGAGGGAGTCCGCAGGCATACTCAACATAGCGTTGAAAGACCTCTGCGGCCCCGGCACGCCGTATCACATAGTGGCGATAAAACGCGGGGAAGCTACCATAATACCCGGAGGAAACGACGAGCTGAGGTTGGGCGACATCGCCTACTTCATGACCACCAAGAAATATATCTCCCACATACGCACCCTTGTGGGGAAAGACGACTACCAAGACGTGCGCAATGTGATGATAATGGGCGGCGGCAACACCACCGTGCACGTGGTGGAGGGCAAGCCCGACTTCTTCAGCGTGAAGATAGTGGAACAGAACGAGAGCCGCTGCCACAAGTTGGTGGAGATGCTGGACGAGAGTGACGTGCGCGTAGTGCAGGGTGACGGCAGGGACACGGGCCTGCTGCTGGACGAGGGACTGAAGGACATGCAGGCGTTCGCAGCCCTGACGCCGGAGACGGAGACCAACATACTGGCATGCCTCGCAGCCAAGAGAATGGGAGTGCGCAAGACCGTGGCCATGGTGGAGAACATGGACTACGTGTCCATGGCGGAAAAGCTTGACATCGGCACCATCATCAACAAGAAGACCATAGCCGCCAGCCACATCTACCAGATGATGCTCGACACTGACGTTGCCAACGTGAAATGCCTGACTGTGGCCAACGCTGACGTGGCTGAGTTTACTGTCAGGGAGGGCAGCCCCATCACGGAGAAGCCGGTGAAGATGCTGCACCTGCCTGCCGGAGTCACCATAGGAGGAATGGTTCGCAACGGTGTGGGCGAACCCGTGTCGGGCAACACGCTGATAATGCCCGGAGACATAGTGGTGGTATTCTGCAAGACCGGTTTACTTAAGAAACTTGACTTTTATTTCTCACCCTCAAGCTCCGCCATAAGCCGTTTGATATCCTCTCTCAAAAGTTGATAAGGGGCTGAGTCCTTGTAGTCCGTACCCTTCTTTAGCATCACGTCCACGGGGCACTGGCTGTGCTGGTAGCTTGCCAGCTCGTTGTCTTTCTGCGTGCGGTGCATGGCAAGCCGCGTTATCTCCTTTTCCCTTTCGCGCCGCAGGATGGTGCAGATGGGCTTGAGCAGCGGCATCACCACATTGTCGAACAGTGCGTGTCCCTGCATATATAAGTATGTCGTCTCGGGTGTGAGCCCCATGGCGAGCAGGCTGTCCATAAACGGTGCGTAGGTCTTCTTGCCATCGGGGAACTTTCTCTGGAGCCACGTCACGGTCTTGTTTACCTTGTGCCGGAGGTTTTCCAGCAGCTTGCCAAGCCCCTGCGGATTGGTGTCGTGAAACGTCACCGTATCGTTGAAGTTGGCCATAGTGAACTCGTTGCCGTGTCCGTAGCGGCAGGCCCACACGTTCCAAACGAACAGCGGCCATACAATGCGGCTGTATTCTTCCATGAAAGCCTCCAGGTTCACCAGCGCGTGGTCGTTGAGCGTGCTCATCACGCAGGCGGTGCGCAGACAGGGAGCGTAACACTGGTAGTTCTCTATGGCGTAAACGTAGGTGTGGAACACGTAAGGCGTCTCCGTCACAGCCCGGCTCATGTACGTGCTCCCCTGCATCAGCCGGTCGTAGTCGGCATCCACGCACGCTATCATGTACGAGCCCAGGGAGGGGCCGAGTCGGTTCATCAGGGCGGACTTCTTGCCCTTCGTAAGCGAGTTGCGGCTGGGCAGCATCACCTCGAAGTAGAACTTCTCGTTCTCGAATTCCTGCAGCACGTTGCGCCAGAAGAGCACGTCGTCGTAGCTCTCAACGTAAGCCACTATCTTCCGCCGTGCGCCGTGCGGCTTGAGTCTGTTGGCGGACGCTATGTATTGTGATGTGAGATTGTCGGCAAGCCTCTTCATGATTCTTGCGCCGTTTTATTTGGTGATGTCCTCCACGTCTGTCACGCAGTCGGCCCACCCTTCCATTATCATGGCTGGGCTGTGCGTGGTGACGATGATCTGCACGTTAGGGTTCAGCGTCCTCACCATGCTTATCAGTCTCTGCTGCCACTCCACGTGCAGGCTCACGTCCGGCTCGTCCATGAAGAGCACGCAGTGTTTCTTGTCCTGCACCAGCGACGAGAGCAGTATTATCAGTATCTGTTTCTCTCCGCTCGAGAGCTTGTAGGGGTCTATGGTCTCGCCGAAGGAGTTGAAGTAAAGTTCGTTCTTGTCGCGGCACACGCTCTTGCCGGTTCCCTTGAAGAGGTCGTCCACCATGTCGAGGAACACCTGTTTCTCCTTGGCTATGTCCTGTGCCTTCTGCATTGCTTCGGGGTCTTGCGAGGCGAAGAGCTCCAGCATGCGAGTGCTCAGGTTCACCTGGTAGTCGAGGTAGCGTCGCTGCAGCAGGTAGAGGTGGAAGTCCAGCTCGGAGTGCAGTATGTTGTCCGTGATTTTGTTGATGAGGTCCGCCGATATGGCCGGGCGGTCGATGGAACGTATGAAGTCGAAGTCCACGGTGTTGGCTTCGTCGGGGCTGAACGTCAGGTGCACCCCGTCGTTGCCGTCGCGTTGCTGCGCTATGTCCATCAGGTGCTTCGTCGTCCTGTTGAGGATGGTGCTCTTCCCCACTCCGTTCACTCCCGAGAGTATGTTCACGTCGGGCCGCAGTTCCCAGTCCACCTTTCTCTTGCCGTTCCACAGCGAGTCTATCTGTATGCGTTTTATGTATTGTCCGTGCAGCATGTGTCTGTGTGTTAGTGTGTGTTCAGTTTGTTCAGAATATGGTACTCGAGTCCCACGCAAAGAGTCCGTCCTTTATGGAGAAGGACGACAGCGCCCTCTCCAGCTTGTCCTTCGTCAGCGGTATGTGCGCTATGGGCGCGCTGTTGCGTCCCATGTACTTGCGTATCTTGTTGGGCAGATGGCCGAAGAAGTCCACCATCGTCTGCTCGTCCACCTTGTCGAAGCCGTCGTACGCCACCACCACGGGCAGGTGGTACCTGTTCACCGCCTTGCTTATCTGCCAGTTCAGTATGGGGCTTTCGGTGTGAGTCTTCTCGCTGGCTATCACCAGCAGGTTGTCGGCTTCGGCCATCCGCTGCAGGAAGTGTCCCTTCACGGTGCTGTCCACCGGGTCTTCGTGTTCGGCTGAGAAGTCTATGTCGTCGGTGTTCACGAAGCAGAAGCGGTCGGGGTGCTCCATGGCCCACCTCTCCAGACTGACGTAGACCGGCATGTTGCTGTTTTCGTGGTCTATCACTCCGTAAGCGTCGAACGCTATGTAAGTCTTGTACTTGTTCATGTTTTCTGCCATTTGCTATGGGCAAAGTTAGTTATTTCGCATGAAACGCACAAGCGTTTTCGCCTTTCTGGCCAATTTGGAGCCGCATTTTGGCACGGCTTAGTGAAATTTTGTATAAATTCGCGGAGACAACAAGCGTAACGCTACGTCATAACAACTATACAACACACATCTACTTATGGAAAGAAGGACTTTTCTCAAGAACAGCGCCGCATCGGCCATACTGATGGCGGCGGGCGGTATCCCCACGGGAGCTTACGCCAAGGAAAAAAGCGACAAGAAGAAGAACACCACCATCAAGACTCCGCCCTCCGAGCCTGACACATTCCATCTGGGCATGGCCGGTTTCACGTTCGCGAAGTTCAACCTGGAGAAGACACTGGAGACCATGCGCAAGCTGGACGTGCACTACCTTTGCATAAAGGACTTCCACCTGCCGCTGACGAGCAACGAGGAGCAGATAAAGCATTTCCACGACAAACTGGCAGAATACGGCGTGAAGGGTTACGCCGTGGGTCCCATCTACATGAAGACTGAAGCCGAGGTGGACAGGGCCTTCGAGTATGCCAAGCGCGTGGGAGTGAACCTGCTGGTGGGAGTGCCCAACTATGAGCTGCTCGACTACGTGGAGGAGAAGGTGAAGCAGTACGACATCCGGCTGGCCATACACCTGCACGGACCCGACATGGCTCTCTACCCCGATGCCACGGACATCTGGAACCATGTCTGTGACCGTGACGAGCGCATGGGCATGTGTCTGGACATTGGCCACAACCTCCGCTACGGGAGCGACTCGCTGCGCGACTTCTGCAAGTACCACTCGCGCGTCTACGACATGCACCTCAAGGACGTGACGGGCGACACCAAAGAAGGCAAGAGAGCCGAACTGGGCAGGGGCATCATTGACTTCCCCCGCTTCGTCCGGCTTCTCCGTAAGTACCGTTACTCTGGCTGCGTGAGCCTGGAGCACGAGAAGGACATGGACAATCCCTTCATGGGCATTGCCGAGAGCGTGGGCTACTTCCGCGCCATCTGCGACGCCACGAAGTAAGAGCCGGCTCCCAGGGTCTGGTCACTTTCCCTTTTCGGGCAGCACCAGAACGTAACCGTCGCGCGACTCGCTAAGAGCCCTCAACTTCTGCAAACGCGCCTCGCTGAGCTTACCTCGCTTGGCGAGGCGTACGTTGTATTTCCACCAGTTCACCAAGTCCATGTGGTCTTTCTTCTTCTTGCTGGGCAGATGGTGGTGCTCGTTGATGTAGGCTTCAATCTTGGCGAATTTCTCTCTCCACATACGTTCACGCACGGGCACCGAAGGCTGTTCGGGGTTCGTCGCCTTCTTCTCGGTCTCTTTCTTTTCTTTCATCGTCTCGCGGTTTTGGTAGTTATACAATATTTATTTGTCGCTTGTTGTCTGTTTTTGTCTTCAGCGCAGCGGAAACCTCCCTTTTCGTCTTAGGGCGAAGCCGCCGCCAAGCTTTTTTTGCTCTTTTTTGTCTCAATTACTCCTTTCGACGCGTGATTCTTGCCTCACGCAAGTCTGCGTGGACCCTTCGACGCGTGATTCTTCCTTCACGCGGGTCTGCGTGGAGGCTTTGACGCGTGATTCTTGCCTCTTGCGAGTCCGTGTGGACCTTTTGACGAGTGATTCTTGCTTCACGCGAGTCCGCGTGGAAGCTTCGATGCGTGATTCTTCCTTCACGCGGGTCTGCGTGGAGGCTTTGACGCGTGATTCTTGC
>CAVHNA010000076.1:0-11612 GCA_963637205.1 Bacteroidaceae bacterium | reverse complement strand
AGATGAAAGGAGTCTCAGACATACCTTTCTTCATGTATCGTTTGTCAACAGTTTTTGGTTAGCCTCTGGGACTCCGTCCACGGGGTTTGTCGGGTGCGCCGAAATATGTAATGTAAAATCAGATAGAGTCAATAGGAGGCGAGCTTACGTCAAACGCACACTCAAGCATTAGTTTGCCCAAAAATAGCAGTACTACCGATTTTGAAAAGCAGTACTACCGAAAATGAAAAGCAGTAGTACTGCTATCGCCGAGAAGTACTACTGCTCTGAGAGTATGCTTTTGCTATCCTTCAATAGCGTCCGCCGCTTTCCATTTCGCCTAAGCTATGTTCACCCCTTATTCGGCGAACTTGCTCATGCCGCGCAGCATGTGTCGCAGGTTTCCCACAAGCTCTTGCGACTCCTGCAGGACGAGGATGGTGATGAGCTGCGAATTCATGTTCACCTTGTTGTCCTGAAGATTGTCTATCGCCTGTTTGCGGGCTGCGGAGAGCTGTCGCTGAATGGCGGTACATTCGTTTCGCATGGAGTCCGTTTCGGAATAGTCGCCGTTCTCAAGCATCTTCCGTACCTTCTCGTACACGGACAGCACACCGTCCCTGAGCTGGATAAACTCTCCCTGCTCCTCCTTGGGGAGTGACGAGAAGTTGTTGCCTATATGTTCCCGGATAGGGTCGTTGATACGTTTCATGCAGTAGAGCATCTGCGAGCATGAGTTGATACCCAAGAAGTACCATGTGTTGCGCGGTATCACGGCCATCGGGTCAAGACGCTGCATGGAAATCAGCTCGCGACGACGTTGTCTCTTCAGCTCCTTGCGCTGCTCGTCTATCAGGCTGGAGGTCTGCTTCAGACCTTTGTAGCTGTCAGTGAGTAGAGAGTCCGTGTCGGTACGGTAAGCGGCCTCCACAGCTGCCAGATGACGCGCGTTGCCGATGTTTATGTGTTGGCACAGAAGAGTCCAAATCTCTTTTTTGTCGGTGCTGTGCATCATACGCTCGAAGAGCACGTCCTTCTGCTGTACCACCTTCTTGGAGAACCTCATGTTGCTGCTGATGATAAGGAATATGGCCAGGGCTATGGACGCTGCCATGGCCATGTAGCTGCCGAAGTACATGAACGACGTTACCAGGAAGGCGAAGAAGAACGCCACGCCCGCCGTGATGAACCAGCCGCCAATCACGGATATCACGCCGGTGATGCGGAATACGGCACTCTCGCGACTCCACGCCCTGTCCGCAAGACTGGCACCCATGGCCACCATGAACGTGACGTACGTGGTGGAAAGGGGCAGCTTGTAGGCGGTACCCAACGCCACGAGAAGTCCGGCGAGCACGAGGTTGACGCTGGCCCTTACCTTGTCGAACGCCGCTCCTTCTGGCAGGGTGAGCTCTTTGGAGTCGAAACGTTTGTTAACATATTGCTTGAACGATGCCGGAAGAACCTTGCACACGGCACTGGTACTCTTAATGGCGGAGCGTACCAGAGTGCGCGCCACGCCAGACGAGCCGAACATCTCGTCGCCTTCGTCCTGCCGGCTGAGGTCGACGCTGGTCTTCACCACATTTTGCGCTTTCTTGGAGAACACCAAAGTGAGCACCATGAGCGCGCCAGCCATCATCAAATATCCTATAGGCGTATGCGCACTCTCCTGAAGGGATTTCATAAGGTACTCGTGCGACTGTCCGTTGCCGTTGGCCATATAGTCGAAAAAGGAGTCGAGTCCTGTCAGAGGTACGCCGATGAAGTTCACGAGGTCGTTGCCGGCGAAGGCCATGGCGAGCGCGAAGGTACCCATCAGTACCACCACCTTGAGGATATCCACCTTGAACAACGACAGAAGAAGCATCAGCACCGTCATGGCCACCAGACAGACAACCACGATGAGCAGGTTGTTGGCGGATATGAAAGCGTTAAGCTCAGGCGTCATGAGTGACGAACCCTTCAGTCCGTTGATGAGCAGGAACCATACTATGGATGTGGCGCACACGGCACCGAAGAGTATGGTGCGCACTGACCTGTTGGACGGTGTGACGAAGGAGAAAAGCATACGGCTGAGCCACATGACAATCAATCCGAACACAAAAGCGATGGCCACACTCATGAATATGGCCATGATGACACTCAACGCTTTGTCGGTGTTTAGCAGGTCTCCTATGCCCAATGGCATGCCGTCGGCTCCTGTAACCCCAGCCGCCATCTTAAAGACGGACAGAGCGAATGCTCCGCCCAGCATCTCGAAGACGAGACTCACGGTGGTGGAGGTGGGCATACCCAGGGAGTTGAAGACATCGAGCAGTACGACATCTGTCACCATGACGGCAAGGAAGATGCACATCACCTCGTAAAAAGTGAAATACTGCGGAGTGAAGATGCCGTGGCGGGCCACATCCATCATGCCGTTGGAGAAAGAAGCCCCCATGAAGACTCCAACGGCCGCTACGGCTATGATGGTCTTGTAGGGTGCCACCTTGGCTCCTATGGCGCCGTTTATGAAGTTGACGGCATCGTTGCTGACTCCGACTACGAGGTCGAAAACTGCGAGTACGCAAAGAAAGATGATAATCGCAAGAAAAATAGGTTCCATAAATTTATGTAGACTTATTAGGTTTGTCGTTATTGGTTTGTTGTCAGAGGAAACAAACAGCAAGCAATATCACTATGGCTATCACCAGCATTCTGAAGTAAAAGAAATACTTCTGAATGCGTTTTGCTTTTCTCTTGTCCATAACAGTAGTCTCATTATTATATATATGTATAGGATTGTAGGTCAGTCGTCGTCATCGTCGTCAAGTTCATCATCGTCGTCATCGTCGCTGCAGCTCGACCCCATCAAAGCGTCCTGGTAATCTATGCACTCAGGAAGAGGCCAGCAGAAATCGTTCATCTGAATTTTGGTACTCATACTCCCCTTATTATTAAAACCGTGGCAAAGGTAGCGGACGAATGTTTCATAGCCGTTACATAATTGTTACATTTCTGTTACTGAGCTTGCGGACGTGATGAAAATACAGAAATAATAGCTACTTTTGCATCGGAAAACAAAGAAAATAAAGACAATATGGCTCAGCGTATTCTTATAGTTGACGACGAACAGGACATCTGCGAGATACTGCAGTTCAACCTTGAGATGGACGGATATGAGGTGGAGACGAAGGAGGCTCCCTTTGATTTTGGAGAGGAGTTGCCCGACCTTATCCTGCTGGACGTGATGATGACACCCAAGTCCGGTTTCGAGTGGGCGCGCGAGTTGAAGGCTTCGCCCAGAACCGCCAACATCCCCATCATCTTCTGCACCGCCAAGACGATGGAGAAAGACCTGTTGCAAGGGTTTGCGCTGGGTTCGGACGACTATATCTGCAAGCCATTTCGTATCAGCGAGGTAAGGGCCAGGATAAAGGCGGTGCTCAGACGGAGCCGGCAGACGCAAGACGTACAGCAAAGCCAGGGAGACACGATAAAGTACGAGGGGATATCCATGGACATGGCTCTCAAGACATGCGTGGTGGACGGAGAGACAGTACCCTTCACCAAGTTGGAGTTTGAGTTGCTCGCGCTCTTCCTGTCACATCCGGGCAGAGTGTTCTCCAGGGAGAAGATACTGGAAAGCGTGTGGCCCGACGACATAATAGTGCAAGACAGAACAGTGGACGTGAACATAAACAGAGTCAGGAAGAAAATAGGCGAGTACGGCAAGCACCTGCGTACGCGCTTCGGCTACGGGTATTATTTCGACGCGTGACGTGTCCGCCCACACTTTATAATATTTACAGACAACTTAACAACTGATTACAATGAGACTTACAGACAAACCGGCAAGGAGCATATTCCTTACAGTCACCATCATGGCATCTGTGTTTACTCTGTGTTTCGGCATTTACGAATACCGGAGGGAACATTCTTTCAGATGCGACATACTGCAGGCTAAGCTCCAGCTGAACAACTACAGCTGGAGCGACAGCACCATTAGAGTAACCGTTATAGACACGGTAGGCAACGTGTTGCTAGACAGCAAAAACGAGCGGCTCAGCAACATGGGAAACCATCTGCACCGCAAGGAGGTGGCGGACGCTCTGGCCACTGGTTCGGGCTTTGATATCAAGCGCACATCGGAAACCTACGGACAGAAGTACTGCTATTCAGCCACGCTGATGCGTGCGCCAGTAACGGAGGTGATACAGTGCTTGATAGAGGAGAAGACGGGGAAGGCGGTAGTGTTGCCCGCGACCATTGTCGTGCGTTCTTCCGTACCGTATTCCGCTCCCTTGACGGAAAGCCTCGAGCGCGACTATTCGTTCTTCTACTACACCGCAGGTATCCTGCTTCTTATAGTCCTGGTGCTGTACCTCAGATACAGGCTTGGACGTGCGGAGGAAGAGAAACAACGCATAAAGCGACAGCTGACGGAAAACGCCGCACACGAGCTGAAGACCCCCACCGCCACCATACAGGGCTATCTGGAGACGCTGTGTACCAACCAGAACATACCCGAGGAGAAGCGCAAGGAGTTCGTAAACAGATGCTACGCCCAGAGCATGCGGATGAGCAGGCTGCTGTCTGACATGAGCACGCTGACAAGACTTGACGAGGCGGACATGACGCGCCCCGACATCAACGTGGACGTTGCCAAGGTACTGACGCAGATAGGGAACGAGATGCGCGCACAGTTCCTGGAGCACGGCGTGGTGCTGGATATGGAGATGCCGGAGACACTGCCCACGCATGGCGACGAGTCTCTGATATACTCTCTCTTCAGAAACGTGTTCGACAATGCGTTGTCCTATGCGGCAGGCGCCAAGAAGTTCAGCGTGAAGGCTTATTCCGAGATAGACAGGATATACGTGACGCTGTCCGACGACGGCGTGGGCGTGTCTCCTGAGCATCTGCACCATATCTTCGAGCGTTTCTACCGTACGGACAAGGGACGTTCCAGAAGACTGGGAGGTACGGGACTCGGACTCGCCATCGTCAAAAACATAGCTTTGCAGTATGGAGGTTCGGCTACGGCCAGTGCCACACCCGGCGGCGGACTGAGCATACACATAGAGATAGAGATGTAAACGTCGGACAGGACGTAAGTATAACAGTTTGGCGCGTACCGCATTATAGAGTGATACGCGCCAAACTGTTTATGTATGCCGTGATGTCCGTCTTACTTCACGCTGCCCACCTTTATGAGGTACTCGGCTATCTGCACGGCGTTGAGGGCCGCGCCTTTCTTTATCTGGTCGCCCACCAGCCAGAAGGTAAGTCCGTTCTCGCAGGTGAGGTCTTTGCGGATACGTCCCACGTAGACGTCGTCCTTGCCTGCCAGGAAGAGAGGCATGGGATAGACCTTGTTGGCGGGGTCGTCCATCAGCTGTACGCCTTCGCCCTTCTTGATGGCCTCGGCAAACGCTTCGGGGCTGACTGGTGATTCCGTCTCCACCCACACGGCTTCCGAGTGGCTGCGCAGGCTGGGGACCCTGACGCACATGGCCGAGCAAGCGGCGTCGGTGTGCATTATCTTCTTCGTCTCATTGAACATCTTCATCTCCTCCTTGGTGTAACCGTTGTCGGTGAACACGTCTATCTGAGGTATTACATTGTACGCCAACTGGTACGCGAACTTGTTCACGGTTACGGGCTTGCCGTCCAGCACCTCGCGGTATTGCTGTTCCAGTTCCGCCATAGCCGCGGCACCCGCTCCGCTGGCAGCCTGGTAGCTGGCCACGTGTATGCGGCGTATGTGGCTAATGTTCTCCAGGCACTGCAGCACCACCACCATCATGATGGTGGTGCAGTTGGGGTTGGCTATTATGCCCCTGGGACGTGTGAGAGCGTCTTCGGCGTTGCATTCGGGCACCACCAGAGGCACGTCCTGGTCCATGCGGAAAGCCGACGAGTTGTCTATCATCACCGCTCCGTATTTGGTTATGGTCTCGGCGAATTCCTTGCTTGTGCCTCCTCCAGCGCTGGTGAAGGCTATGTCCACGCCCTTGAAGTCATCGTTGTGCTGCAGGAGCTTGACTTCTATTTCCTTGCCGCGGAAGGTGTACTTGGTGCCTGCGCTGCGCTGGCTGCCGAAAAGCAACAGTTCGTCAATAGGGAAGTTCCTCTCATCCAACACGCGCAGGAATTCCTGCCCCACAGCGCCGCTGGCGCCTACAATAGCTACTCTCATCTTGTATGATTTATGATTAAAACAAATTACTTGTGTACGTTTGTGCGTTCTTACTTTTTATTTCCGTATTGCCTTTTTACCGCTGCAAAAGTACACAAAAATGCGCAATAACGTCTTCATATTGGCATTATTTCAGCCGAAATGTGTACCTTTGCGCAAAAGAACAACGTAAAAAGGCATATTTATGTTTCAATATGCATTGTCACTGGCATCACAAGGCGCAATGGTAACAGACCACACATGGATATTCTTCATAGTGCTTTGCATCATACTGTTCGCACCTTTGTTGCTGGGAAAGCTCAGGATACCGCACGTCATAGGCCTCATCTTGGCCGGTGTGATGATAGGCGAGTACGGCTTCGGGCTTTTGGAGAGGGACAGCACGTTCCAGTTGTTCGGCCAAGTGGGCATATATTACATAATGTTTTTGGCGGGCCTCGAGTTGGACATGGGGAGCGTGGAGAAGTACGGACGCGACGGCGTCAAGTTCGGCCTGCTTACGTTCTTCATTCCTTTTGTCTTGGGTTTCGTCAGCAGCAGATACATACTCGGTTACGGCGTTTTGACATCGGTGCTCCTCGCCTGCATATACAGTAGCCACACTCTGGTGGCGTACCCCACGGTGGGACGGTACGGACTCAACCGTCACAGGGACGTGGTGATAAGCGTGGTGGCCACGGCGTTCTCCATCTTCGCCGCCCTGCTGTTGCTAGCTGTCGTCATAGGCACTGTCAGCGACGGCAACACCCCTGCCAAGTGGGCGTGGTTCCTCTTCAAATGTCTGGTGTACGGCGCATTCGTGGTGATGGCGTTCCCAAGGATGGGCAGATGGTTCTTGCGCCGCTACGACGACAGCGTGATGCAGTATATCTTCATCCTGGCCTTGGTGTTCCTCTCCGCTTCCCTTGCCAAACTGGTGGGGCTGGAAGGACTGCTGGGAGCTTTCCTGGCCGGACTGGTGGTGAACAGGCTTATCCCCAAGACCAGTCCGCTGATGAAGCATGTGGAATTTGTGGGCAACGCCCTTTTCATACCGTATTTCCTGATAGGCGTGGGCATGATAGTGGACATGCGCGTGCTGCTGAGCGACCCCCAGACGTTGCTGGTGGTGCTGGTAATGGTGGTCACGGGTACACTGGGCAAGTGGCTGGCCGCTATGGCTATGGCGTTCACTGGTAGGCGCGACATCAACAGCATGAGGCTGATGTTCGGCCTCACCAACGCGCACGCCGCCGGTGCGCTGGCCATAGTGATGATAGGCACGCAGCCCGGCGTCAACCTCATGGACGAGCAGGTGCTCAACGGTACGGTAATGCTCATCCTCTTCAGTTGCATCATCGGAAGCCTCGCCACCAACCGCGGAGCCCGTGCGCTGGCCCTGAAGGACACTTCGCTCGAAGACAACAAGGGAGCCTACCACGGCAAGTGCCTGATAACGTACAGCCGGCAAGAGAACGTGGACGTGATGACGCAGTTGGCCATGATAATACGCAACCCCTATATCCCCGACAGCCTGATGGGTCTGACCGTGGCTTACGACGACGGCAGCGACGACGGCGTGGACAGCCACAAGAAAGCCGCCACGCTGCTGGAGAAGGCGCAGAGCATAGCCGCCGCAGCGGACGTGCACATGACCACCGTGAACAGGATAAGCACCAACATAGCCGGGGGCATCATACACACCATGAACGAGTATGAGTGCGGCGAGGTGATAATGAGCCTCTCCGGCAGCGCAACAGGCACGTCCAAGTCTTCGCTGGGCACGGTAATAGACAACGTGATAAGCGGGTCACACCGCGAGGTGATGGCAGTACGCAGCACTGTGCCTCCGGGCACGATAGGCCGTGTGCTGGTGGCTGTGCCACAGAAGGCGGAGTACGAGGTGGGCTTCTTCAAGTGGATAGAGCACTTGTGCCGTATAGGCGAACAGCTCGACTGCCACGTGCAGTACCACGCCCACAAGGACACGCTGCCCTACATACGCGGCTACATGGACCGTAAGCATCCGCACGTGAGGGCCGAGTACCGCGAGATGAACGAGTGGAGCCAGGTGGCCTCTCTCGGCGGCGAGACCAACATGAACAGCATGCTCGTGCTGGTGGCGGCCCGTCCGGGCTTCATCTCCTACCAGGAGCAGATGGAACTGCTGCCCAAGCAGGTGTACCGCGACTTCGGGCATACCAACGTGATGCTGCTCTATCCCGACCAGTGGGGCGACCCGATGGGCTCTCTGTCAGTGCTCACTCCCAACGGCAAGGCCGTGACCAGGCACTCCAGGCCCCTGAGCTCGTGGTTGAAGAAGGCTCTCACCGGAGCTGGCGTGCTGGCGTTCATCTTCGCCCTGCTTCCCGTCCACGTCCGCGCCCAGAGGCACGGAGCGGAGAAGATGTCTACGCTGGTGCGCAGGGCGGCGACGGAGGCCAGCCTGCAGAGACGCATGCCAGCGAAAGAACGAAAAGCCAAGAAGATATCCGCACTGGTGAAGACCTGCGACACGTCGCTGCTTACCGGCAGAGGTTGCCGCATCCTTCACTCGTGGGGCGACATACACGCCGCACTCATCCCCGTGGACCGGCTGACGGAGCTGGCCGCGCTGCCGAGGGTGGAACGCATAGAGGCGGCGGACAAGTGCCATGCGCTGATGGACACGTCGCGTGTGGTGACGCGCATCGACGAGGTGTGCCGCCCCTCCGAAGCGGCCCTCACGCCCTACACGGGCAAGGGTGTAGTGGTGGGAGTGATGGACATCGGCTTCGACCTCACGCATCCCACGTTCTACAGCGACGACATGTCGGAGTACAGGGTAAAGGCATTCTGGGACATGCTCGACTACACCGGCGGCGGCAACGACGCTGACAGCCTGCCCGTGGGAAGCTCGTACGTGGGCGAGGAAGCGGTCCGCGCCAAGGCGTGCTCAGCCGACGCCCAGATAATGTACCACGGCACTCACACGGCAGGCACGGCGGCGGGCAGCGGATACGGCTCGGTATATGCCGGGGCGGCTCCCGAGGCTGACCTATGCTTGGTCTCCAACGCCGTGAGCGACGACAAGCCGATGATACCCGACTCGCTGGAATACCTCTACACGTCGGCCACCGACCTGCTCGGCTTCCAGTACCTCTTCTCATACGCCGACAGGGCGGGGAAGCCCGCGGTGGTCAGCTTCAGCGAAGGCAGCGGAGAAGACCTCTACGGCGACAACATGCTGGCCTCGCAGGCGCTGGGGCGCATGGAAGGTCCGGGGCGCATCATCTGCGCCTCGGCTGGCAACGAGGGTTTCTACCAGTGCTATATGCGCAAGCCGGCGGACAAGGACACTGCCCGTGCCATGACGCTCTTCAGCACGTCGGCGGCCGCGTACGTGGTGCGCTCGTGGGGAGACGTGACCGTGGACCTGACGTTCTTTGACAGTTCCACCGACGCTGAGGCGTGCCGCTATTCAGTCTCCACCGGCGTCATCGTGCAGAGCCCCGACAGCATAGTGGGCGACACGCTGAGGGTGGGCGAGAAGGACTACCTGGTGATGGCCGCCGCATATCCCACGTGCTACGACAGCACGGCGTGGGCCACCGAGATCTTCGTGAAGAGACTCTCGCAGCGCCACTTCCACAAGATAGGCATCACGGTTTCGGGCAAGGGCACGGAGGCGGAGTGCTTCGCCGCCGGCGGGTACTTGCAGAGCGACGCGAACCATCCGCTCTACTGCGACGGCGAGATATCGCACAACGTCAACTTCCCCTCGTCCTCGCCCTACGTCATCAGCGTGGGGGCTACGGCGTACCGCACTGGAGTGCTGAACGCCGGTGGCGAGTGGGCTCCGCTCGACTACGGCACCGGCGGCGTGGTGGGACGTTTCTCCAGCACCGGGCCCACGCTCCAGGGACTGACGAAGCCCGACGTGGTGGCTCCGGGAGTGAACGTGATAAGCGCGTTCAGCAGTTATTACGAACAGGAGGACGATGCGTGGGAGGCGCGGAGGGACGTGGAGCGGTTCTGGCACGACGGACGGCGCTACGCCTGGAACGCGCAGAGCGGCACCAGCATGTCGTGCCCCATAGTGGCGGGCATCATAGCCCTCTGGCTGCAGGCCATACCATCGCTCACGCGGCAGGACGTGATGGAAGCCCTGGCCGCCACGGCCGTCAGGAAGGACACCTCGCTGACGTACCCCAACAACATGTACGGACACGGCGAGATAGACGCTCGTGCAGGGCTTGACTTCCTGCTCCGCCGCTACGACGGCGTGGAGTCCGTCTCCGCTGATGCCGACGGCAGCCGTTCAGCCGAAGTCTACGACCTCACGGGGCGGCGCGTTTCCGTCTCCGCCAGGCACGGCGTCTACATCTCCGGCGGCCGTAAGATATTAAGGTAGCGCACAGCCGAGAAGACATACAGACAAACCATACTTCCCCGTCGCCGACGCGCGGGGACGGAAAAACAAAGAAAAGATGAACATCATATCACTGAGAGGAGTAAACAAGAGCTTCGGCCAGCTTCACGTACTGAAAGACCTGAGCCTCGACATAGAACAGGGACACATCGTCAGCATCGTAGGCCCCAGCGGAGCCGGCAAGACCACCCTGCTGCAGATAATGGGCACGCTGGACAGTGCCGATTCTGGACAGGTGATGATAGACGGCGAGGACGTGGCGCGGCTCAGCGGCGCACGGCTCAGCAAGTTCCGCAACCGCAACATCGGCTTCGTCTTCCAGTTCCACCAGCTGCTGCCAGAGTTCACCGCGCTGGAGAACGTCATGATGCCGGCACTGATAGCCGGACTGGGCATGGCGGAAGCGAAGGCCAAGGCCGCCGGGCTGCTGGAGTTCATGGGCCTCGCCGACAGGGCGGAGCACAAGCCCTCCGAGCTTTCCGGAGGAGAGAAGCAGCGCGTGGCAGTGGCCAGGGCTCTGGTGAACAACCCCAAGGTGATATTCGCCGACGAGCCGAGCGGTTCGCTCGACACCAAGAACAAGGAGGAGCTGCACAAGCTCTTCTTCCGCCTGCGCGACACCATGGGACAGACATTCGTCATAGTGACGCACGACGAGACCCTCGCCTCCATGGCTGACCGCTGCGTCCACATCGTAGACGGTGTGATAGACGCCGACGACATCCGCCCCGCCGCACAAGAAACCGTCCCCACAGAATAAGCAACCATCACCTACAAGAGCGCATTTCTCGCTCTGGCAAGCGGCCCCCTCGTCGCCGAGCGGAAGCAAATGCGTCTCCACAGAAGTTCTCCGCCAGTCGCGACAGCATAGTAGGAGCGTTTGCGGCAAACGCGACCACAAATGTGTTGTGTTTTATGTTTTGGGTTGAAAATGACGAACGCTAGTAGGAGGAGCGTTTGCGACAAACGCGACCGCAAATGGGTTGTGGGTTGTGGGTTATGTCTTGGGTTGAAAATGACGAACGCTAGTAGGAGGAGCGTTTGCGACAAACGCGACCC
>CAVHNA010000075.1:0-11614 GCA_963637205.1 Bacteroidaceae bacterium | reverse complement strand
ACTCTAGCTAATCTAGGAAATCTGGAGCCGCTAGATTCCTTGCAAGGGCGCATTTGACGCAAATGCGCCTCCTATTGGGCGCATTTCTTGCTCCGGCAGGCGTGAAAGAAAGAGGGTGCAGCCGGAACGGCCACACCCTCGGGTAAGAAAGCGGAAGAAAGAAATCTTCCGCTGTGGTGCGTTTGTCTCCGCGCACCCAAGAAAACCCACGCCGTGCCTTCTTTTATCTCTTTTTCTTTATCTTGGAAGCGGCGACACCCTCGAAGGTCATCTTCACGGGCTTGATGGTGCCGTCGGCGTTGAAGTAGAGTCGCTCTATGCAGGTGGCGCGGTGGTTACCGTCCGTCTCCTCCAGCGGCCTGCGGTGGTAGACGATGTAATACTCGTCCTTGCCAGGCACCTTTATCACGGAGTGGTGTCCGGCGCCGCGCGCCACGCTCTCGTCACGCTCCAGTATCTTGCCGATGCGCTTGAACGGACCGAACGGCGAGTCGGAGATGGCGTACGCCACGCAGTAGTCGGGGCCTGTCCATCCGCCCTCGCTCCACATGAAGTAGTACTTGCCGTCGCGCTTCATCATGAACGGACCCTCCACGTACTTGTCGGGCGTCACCTCGTGGAACTTCTGCCCGTCCTCCCAAGGCACGATGCTCAGGAGGTCGTCGCTGAGCTTGCAGACGTTGCAGTGGCGCCATCCGCCGTAGAACATGTAGTACTGTCCGTCGTCGTCGCGGAAGACGAACTGGTCGATGGGCTGCGCCCCGTTCACAATCTCGTTGATGAGCGGCTTGCCCAGCGCGTCCTTGTACGGACCTTCCGGCTTGTCGCTCACCGCCACGCCGATGCCGCCCACTTCACCCTCGTGCACGTCGTTGCCTCCGAAGAAGAGGTAGTACTTGCCGTTGGCCTCTATGATGGCCGGCGCCCAGAGGCATTTCTGCAGCCAGGGTATGTTCTTCTGCTCCAGCACGCGCTCGTGCTTCTGCCAGTTGACAAGGTCTTTGCTGGAGAACGCGTCGAGATGGAGCTGCTGCTCGTACGGCGCGCTGAACGTGGGGAACACCCAGTAGCGTCCGTCCATGACGACGGCCTCAGGGTCGGCATACCATCCCCGGAAGATGGGGTTGCCACTGGTTTTCTTCTTGCTCTTCTTAGCCTCGGCTCCGGAGAGCAGACATCCTACGGCGAGGATGGCGACAAGGAGTCTTTTCATTTGTCGGATATTTATAATGTCGTTTGTTGGTTTTCAGTTCTTGAAGGAATGTATGGGAGCCGGGATGCGTCCGGTGCGGCTGATGAAAGCCTCGCAGCTGAACTTGTTGACCGGCATGACAGGCGCGTAGCCCAGCAGACCGCCGAACTCCACCGTGTCGCCCACGTCCTTGCCCACCACGGGTATGATGCGCACGGCTGTGGTCTTCTGGTTGATCATGCCGATGGCCGCCTCGTCGGCTATGATGCCGCTGATGGTGTACGCCGGCGTGGAGCCCGGGATGGCTATCATGTCAAGTCCCACGGAGCATACGCACGTCATGGCCTCCAGTTTCTCCAGCGTAAGTGCTCCGGCCTGCACGGCGTCTATCATGCCCTGGTCTTCGCTGACCGGGATGAACGCGCCGCTGAGTCCGCCCACGTAGCTGCTCGCCATCACGCCTCCCTTCTTCACCTGGTCGTTGAGCAACGCCAGCGCCGCCGTGGTGCCGGGCGCACCTGCGTGCTCGAGTCCTATCTCGCAAAGGATGTCGGCCACCGAGTCGCCCACGGCCGGAGTGGGGGCGAGGCTGAGGTCTATGATGCCGAACGGCACGCCCAGCCGTCGGCTGGCCTCCTGCGCCACGTACTGTCCGACTCGCGTAATCTTGAACGCCGTGCGCTTGATAGTCTCGCAGAGCACCTCGAAGCTCTCGCCTCTGATGCCCTTCAGCACATGGTGCACCACGCCGGGACCGCTGACACCCACGTTGATGATGGCGTCGGCTTCGCTGACTCCGTGGAAGGCTCCCGCCATGAAGGGGTTGTCGTCGGGTGCGTTGCAGAGCACCACCAGCTTGCCGCAGCCCAGCGAGTCGTTGTCCTTGGTGGCCTCGGCGGTCTGCTTTATCACCTCACCCATCAGACGGACGGCGTCCATGTTGATGCCCGTCTTGGTGCTGCCCACGTTGACGCTGCTGCAGATGCGGCCCGTGGAGGCCATGGCCTGCGGGATGGAACGTATGAGCAGCTCGTCGGACCGCGTCATGCCCTTGCTCACCACGGCACTGTATCCCCCCAGGAAATTAACGCCCACGGCGGTGGCCGCCTCGTCGAGCGTCTTGGCTATGCACACGTAATCCTCCGGCGTATGGCAACACGACCCGCCCACCAGGCTGATGGGCGTGATGGAGACACGCTTGTTGACGATGGGAATGCCTATCTCTTGGCTTATCTCGTCGCCCACCTTCACAAGGTCTTTCGCCTTGGATGTTATCTTGTCGTATATCTTACGGCAGCACGTGTCCAGGTCGCTGTCCACGCACTCCAGCAGGTTTATGCCCATGGTGATGGTGCGCACGTCGAGGGTCTCCTCCTGCACCATCTTGTTGGTCTCAAGTACTTCCAGTATGTTTATCATAACGCTGACGTGCTAAATGCGGTGCATCTTTTCGAATATCTCTTCTCTCTGGCATTTCACCTGCACGCCCAGTGCTTCGCCCACCGCGTCAAGCTCAGAGGCCATGTCGGCGAAACTCTTGCCACATGCAGAGATGTCGGCTATCATCATCATATTGAAGAATCCCTGCACTATGGTCTGCGAGATGTCAAGTATGTTGATGTCGTTGTCCGCAAGGCATGTGCAGACGCGCGCAATGATGCCTGTAGTGTCCTTTCCCACCACCGTAATAATCACCTTTTCCATGCTGTTCTCGTTTGTAATATTTGGTTAGACATTATTCTTTATTCTTTCTGTTGTCGGACGCTGTCGCGTACTCGCCTCCCGTCCACACCACAGACGGCTCTTCGTCGTTCAGCCGGTGCCACCCGCAGAAGCTTCCGTCTTCGGATGTCTCCACCACCACCGGGCCTTCTATCAGGGTGGAGTCGGGGAGCAGTAGACGATGGTAGCCGCGTTTCATCTCGCCTTCCTCCTCTGAAGTTTGCCGCCGCCCTGGCGTATTCTAAGCGGCTTCTCCTTTATCACGTTGATGCGCTGGTCGTGTGGCTGCTGGTCGCGCAGCTGCGTCGGTGTCAGTCGCACACGTTCACCCGGTTCAGCCTTCACTGTGTCCGCCGTCACTGTGTCCGCCGTCAGCGTGTCGGAGGGAATGGTGTCCTTCTTCTCCTCGAGCTGCCTGTGCATACGTATCAGAGAGATGTCGTTGAGAAGCAACAGGCAGAACTCTCCCTTTTCCCTCTTCTTGGGTGGCATGTATACGAAACCCTTTATCCTGCGCACCGGCACGGAGTCCTCAATCATGCTCTCCGTGAAGCGCAGATTCACGGTGTTGTCACCGCCGATGTGCTTGGAGAGGTGGACGGTGCTGTCGTTGGTGTATTCCAGTTGTATCACGGCGTACGCCTCCAGCAGCCAGTTGCTCTGCACCGCCTTCGCGTTGAAACGCCATACGAAGGTGTCGCCCGGGCGGTAAGTGGAGTCTGCGTTCTGCGAGAACCGGAACAGATGGTTCACGTTGTCGGGCGTGAGTGATACGGCTCTCTGTCCCTTCCAGACGTTGGCCGTGTCGCCGTCTGCGCTGAGATTGGCGAAGGGGTTGTCGCTTTCGCTCTCCGTTACGATGCCGTTACGCTCGGCCTCCGTCTCCACCCGCGTCACCACGCGTTTGTATATCTCCGCCATCTTCTCCGAATGACAGCTGTAATAGACGAGAGACGAGTCGAACTCCGCCTCCGTGACTCCGTGCTTGGCGAAGACCGCCTGCACATACTTGTAACAAGCCACTTTGTAGTTGTCTTTGCCGCTTTCCGCCATTCCCTGCGCCAGATGGTAGTCCACCATCACGTCCTCCATCTTAGATTCCGGGAGGATGCCCTTGGGTCTCTGCGGCTTGCATCCGCAGAATACCGAAAGCAGGACGGGGAGAAAAAGAAAGCGACGAACACCGCTCATGCGAACACCTTGCCTTTGTAAAACAGCAACACAGCCACCACACCGCAAGAGATGCACGCATCGGCGAAGTTGAAGATGGGACTGAAGAAAACGGAATGTTCTCCGCCCCAGACGGGCATCCACGACGGCCAGTCCCATTCAAATAGCGGGAAGTAGAACATGTCCACCACTCTGCCCATGAAGAGGGTGTCGTAGCCGGTGCCCCACGTCACGAACTCCGCCAACAGAGGCGCGGGCGGATTGTTGAATATCATGCCGTAGAAGACGCTGTCGAAGATGTTGCCGGCAGCGCCAGCTATTATCAGCACCAGACAAAGCAGCAAGCCCCAACTAACGCCGCGGCGGATGAGCCGGCATGTGTACCATGCGAGCGCACCCACCGCCACGATGCGGAACAGTGTAAGAAACATCTTGTGGAACAGCTCCATGCCGAACGCCATACCTCTGTTCTCGGTGAAGAGTATGTAGAACCAGTCCGTGACGCAGATGCTCTCGTGCATATACATCGACGTCTTAACCGTTATCTTTATCCACTGGTCTATGGCCACCATCACCAATACCGTGAGTATGGCGAACACCGCCTGTTTCTGTTTTCTCGTCATGCTCTGTGTGTCGTCAGCGTTTGTCTCTTGCTTGTTTGGCTTCTATGGATAGAGTGGCGTGCGGCACGGCGCGGAGACGCTCCTTGGGAATTAGCTTGCCTGTCTCGCGGCAGATGCCGTATGTCTTGTTCTGTATGCGAACGAGAGCGGCGTTGAGCCCCTGGATGAACTTCTGCGTACGAGCCGCCATATTCATGAGCGTCTCCTTCGACTGCACTTCGGACCCTTCCTCCAAAGCGTGGAACGTGGGCGAAGTGTCATCCACCCCGTTGCCCTTACGGTTGGTCAACTGATCCATCAGCACCTCATAGTCGTGTTTGGCGACTTTCAGCTTCTCTTCTATCAACTGACGGAACTCTTCCAGTTCTTCGTCAGAATACCTCAGTCTAACATCCTCCATGATAGTTTTCAGATTAAAGATATATATAATGTATGAGTTTCAGTTACGCTTTGCTCACAGCCAACGTCTCGCCCAAGGCAATGCTTTCGGCAAGCACCTGTGTGGCTATGTACTGCCTGAACGATTCGAGACAAGCGCGGTTGTTGTCGTTGTCGGGCAGAGTGACGTTGATGCGGTCGGTAATCTTGAAGCCGCTCTCCTTGCGAAGGTTCTGTATGCCGCGCACGAGGTCTCTGGCCACGCCCTCCAGCATAAGCTCAGGCGTGACGGTGACATCCAGCGCCACCGTGAGCGCACCCTCTGAAGCGACGCTCCATCCAGGCATCTCCTCCGCACTGATTTCCACGTCTTCACGCACCAACTCGTAGTCCGAACCGGCTACACTGACGGTGACCGTGCCGTTCTCCAGTTGCGCTATTTGCTCCTGCGAGAGAGCCGTCACCACAGCTGCGGCTTCCTTCATCTGTTTGCCGAACTTCTTGCCCATGACACGGAAGTTGGGCTTTACCTTCTTCTCCACCATGTTGCCCTCTATGAAGTCCACGTCCTTCACGTTGAGTTCTTCAAGGACTAGCTGCTTCAGTCTCTCTATGCCATTTCTCACAGTTGGGTCGGTCACGGGTATGGCAATCCGTCGCAGTGGCTGCCTAACGCCTATCTTCTCCTTCTTGCGGAGAGAGAGAGCCAGGCTACACACGCTCTGCACGCACTCCATGTCGCTTTCCAGGTTCTTGTCTATGGCAGAAGCGTTGCAGACGGGGTATGCGTCCAGATGTACGCTGTCCTTGGCCTCGCCGTGCGTGAGGTCGAGGTAAAGCCTGTCGGCGAAGAACGGAGATACGGGAGCTATCAGCTTGCTCAGCGTGAGCAGGCACTCGTGCAGAGTCTGGTAGCACGCCAGCTTGTCGTCGGTGAGTCCGTCGCCCCAAAGACGCTTCTTGGCGAGGCGCACGTACCAGTTACTCAGATTGTCCACCGTGAACGACTGTATCAGACGTCCCGCCTTGGTTGGCTCCAGGTCTTCGAATGCGTCCGTCACGTCCTTTATCAGAGTGTTCAGTTCGCTCAGTATCCATCTGTCAAGCACGGTGCGCTTCTCCAGAGGCACCGTAGGTTGCGTGTTGTCCCATCCGTCCACGTTGGCGTACATGGCGAGGAGGCCGTATGTCTGCTGCAACTTCAGGAAGAACGCTCCGGCCACCTCTTTCACTCCGTCAGTGTCAAAGGACAGGTTGTCCCAAGGAGCGGAGTTCGTCACCATATACCAGCGCACAGGGTCTGTGCCGAATGTCTCTATGCACTCGAAAGGATTGATGACGTTGCCAAGACGCTTGCTCATCTTAATGCCGTTCTTGTCCAGAACCAGCCCGTTGGAGATGACCGCCTTGTATGCCACGGAGTCGAACACCATGGTGGCTATGGCATGGAGCGTGAAGAACCATCCACGTGTCTGGTCCACACCCTCGGCTATGAAATCGGCGGGATAGCACTTGCGGGAATCGAGTGCCTCCTTGTTCTCGAAGGGATAGTGTATCTGTGCGTAGGGCATCGCGCCAGAGTCGAACCACACGTCTATGAGGTCAAGCTCACGGGTGAGCACGTCCTTGCCGTTCTTGCCCACCAACTTTATGTGGTCCACGTACGGGCGGTGCAGGTCTATGCGGTCGTAGTTCTCCTGCGCCATGTCACCGGGAACGAATCCTTTTTCCTTGAGCGGGTTGCTTGCCATCACTCCGGCAGCTACGGCACGTTCTATCTCGTTGTACAGCTCTTCAATGGAACCTATACATATCTCTTCCCTTGTGTCCCTGTTGCGCCATATCGGCAGAGGCGTACCCCAGTAGCGGCTGCGCGAGAGGTTCCAGTCGTTGAGGTTCTCCAGCCATTTGCCGAAGCGTCCCGTGCCCGTAGCCTCCGGTTTCCACTTGATGGTCTTGTTGAGTTCCACCATCCTGTCCTTGCAGGCTGTGGAGCGGATGAACCAAGAGTCGAGAGGGTAGTAGAGCACAGGTTTGTCGGTACGCCAGCAGTGCGGGTAATTGTGTACGAACTTCTCTATCTTGAAGGCCGTACCCTCCGCTTTCATCTCCAGACACATCACCACGTTCAAGTCCATGTCCTTGGCGGCGGCTTTCTCGTCGTACTTGCCTCCTACATTATATTTAGGGTCGTAAGCGTTCTTCACGTAGTCGCCGCTGTGCTTCCAGTAGCTCTCGTTGACGCACATCGAGATGAACGTCTCGTCCATGTCCTTCTTCAGGAAGTACTTGCCCTGAAAGTCCACCATTGGACGCGTGTCCCCGGCCTTGTCTATCACGAAGAGGCTCGGTATACCGGCATCCTTGGCCACCTTGGCGTCGTCTGCTCCGAAGGTGGGGGCAATGTGCACGATGCCAGTACCGTCGTCTGTGGTGACGTAGTCGCCCGGAATAACGCGGAACGCCTCGGCGCTCTTGTCCACTATCTTGTCGTCCACCAGTGCGCACGGCTTAACCCATGGCATCAGCTGGCGATAGCGCAGACCCACGAGTTCGGAACCAAGCACGCCGTCTCCGTTTTCGCCTAGAGCTATGGTCTCCACCTTGTCCTTGCCTTCTTCTGGCGTGAAATACACATTGAGACGGCTCTCGGCAAGAATGTAGATGGCCTCTTCGCCAGAGTAGGGATTGTTGCCCTTCACCGCCACGTATTTCAACTTGGGTCCTACGCAGAGGGCGGTGTTCGACGGCAATGTCCATGGCGTGGTGGTCCAGGCCAGGATGTATATGGGGAGTCCGTACGTGGCCAGAGTGTCGTATATGGCCTTAGCGCTGGGCGAGGCGCACTCCGGCTCCACCCTGAACTGAGCTGTGACCGAAGTATCCTTCACGTCGCGGTAGCAGCCCGGCTGGTTGAGCTCGTGCGAAGAAAGCCCAGTGCCAGCGGCTGGGGAATAAGGCTGTATGGTGTATCCCTTGTAGAGCAGTCCCTTGCCGTAGAGCTGCTTCAGCAGCCACCAGAGCGATTCTATGTATTTGTTGTCGTAGGTGATGTAGGGGTGTTCCAAGTCTACCCAGTATCCCATCTTGTCCGTCAGCTCGGTCCACTCGCTGGTGTACATCATCACGTTCTTGCGGCAGGCGTCGTTGTATTCGTCCACGCTTATCTTCTTGCCTATGTCCTCCTTGGTGATGCCGAGACTCTTCTCCACGCTCAGCTCCACTGGCAGTCCGTGTGTGTCCCATCCGGCCTTGCGGTTTACCTTGAAGCCCTTCATGGTCTTGTACCTCAATATGGTGTCCTTGATGGTACGTCCCATCACGTGATGAATGCCGGGGTGGCCGTTGGCCGATGGAGGTCCTTCAAAAAATACGTAGTCAGGACATCCCTCCTTCTCGGATATGCTGCGGTGGAACACGTCTAGGCGTTTCCACTCCTCCAGAATCTCCTTGTTGATGTCGCTGAGGTTCATCTTATTACGTTCGGTAAATTTCTTGCTCATATTGCGTAACTTATGTATGTCTTTTATATTGTGCGCAAAATTACGGAAATTCCCCGAAACGAGCAAATTTTGTCTGAGGTTTTGAGAAAGCCGCTCTCCGGCCGTCACTTCCGCGATGCGCAGTCTGACACATTGTCCACAATAGCGTCACCTTGTCTGTAATTCAAAGCGTTGCACACAGTTTGTAAGGAAGACGGCGTGAATTAGACAAATAGGATAATAACTACAAAAACTGATAAATCATGAACATCAACAAATTTACAATCAAAGCGCAGGAGGTGGTACAGGAAGCCGTCAACCTGGTAAGAAGCCAGGGGCAGCAGCAGATAGAGCCTGAACACCTGCTTGCGGGAATACTGAAAGAGGCCGGACAGGTGGCCAACTTCATATTCCAGAAAACGGGCATCTCACCTAACTTGGTGCAGCAGGCGGTGGACGCGCAGATAGGCAGCCTGCCGAAGGTGCAAGGCGGCGAGCCCTACCTCTCGCGCGATGCCAACGAGGCGCTCTCCAAGGCTGAGGACAAGGCGCAGAAGAACGGTGACGAATTCGTATCTGTGGAACATATACTGGCCGGCATACTGGCCGTCAACTGCACGGCATCCAAAATGCTGAAGGACATGGGTCTTGGCGAAGCCGAGCTGAAGAAGGCCGTTAACGAGTTGAGGGGAGGCGAGAAAGTGACGTCGCAGACCAGCGAGGACACCTACCAGAGCCTCTCCAAGTACGCCCGTAACCTTGTGGACGAGGCCAGGAAGGGCAAGCTCGACCCCGTGATAGGGCGTGACGAGGAGATAAGGCGAGTGCTGCACATCCTATCGCGCAGGACAAAGAACAACCCTATATTGATAGGCGAGCCGGGTACAGGTAAGACGGCCATCGTGGAGGGTTTGGCGCACCGTATACTGCGAGGCGACGTGCCCGAGAACCTAAAGGGTAAGCAGCTCTACAGCCTCGACATGGGCGCACTGGTGGCCGGTGCCAAGTACAAGGGCGAGTTCGAGGAGCGTCTGAAGAGCGTGATCAACGAAGTGACCAAGAGCGACGGCAACATCATTCTCTTCATAGACGAGATACACACCCTGGTGGGCGCAGGCAAGGGCGAGGGTGCCATGGATGCGGCCAACATACTGAAGCCGGCACTGGCGCGTGGCGAGCTCAGGAGCATTGGCGCCACCACGCTGGACGAGTACCGCAAGTACTTCGAGAAGGACAAGGCACTGGAGCGGCGTTTCCAGACCGTGATGGTGGACGAGCCCGACACACTCTCGTGCATAAGCATTCTTAGAGGACTGAAGGAAAGGTATGAAAACCATCACCACGTGCGTATACAGGACGATGCCATCATAGCCGCCGTGGAGCTTTCCAACAGGTACATCACCGACCGTTTCCTCCCCGACAAGGCCATCGACCTGATGGACGAGGCCGCCGCCAAGTTGCGTATGGAGCACGACTCCGTGCCGGAGGAACTGGACGAGATAACGCGTAAGCTCAAACAGCTGGAGATAGAGCGCGAGGCCATCAAGAGGGACGGCAAGGACACCGCCGCCACGGACAAGCAGATAGCCGAGCTACAGGAGAAGGAGCGCGACTTCAAGGCCAAGTGGCAGAGCGAGAAGAGTCTGGTGGACAAGATCCAGGACAACAAGCAGCAGATAGAACGCCTGAAATACGAGGCCGAGAAGGCTGAACGCGAGGGCGACTACGGCAAAGTGGCCGAGATTAGGTACGGCAAGCTGCAGGGCCTGGAGTCCGAGATAGAGGACATACAGAAGCGGTTGCAGCAGACGCAGGGCGGTTCGGCACTGGTGAAGGAAGTGGTGGACGCTGACGACATTGCCGACGTGGTGAGCCGCTGGACTGGCATACCTGTCAGCAAGATGCAGCAGAGCGAAAGGGACAAGCTGATGCACCTGGAGGAAGAGCTGCACAAGCGTGTGGTAGGGCAGGACGAGGCCATAAAGGCTGTGAGCGACGCCGTCAGACGCAGCCGGGCCGGACTGCAGGACCCCAAACGACCCATAGGCAGTTTCATCTTCCTTGGCACCACCGGTGTGGGTAAGACGGAGCTGGCCAAGGCGCTGGCCGACTACCTCTTCGACGACGAGTCCATGATGACGCGTATCGACATGAGCGAGTACCAGGAGAAGTTCAGCGTCACCAGGCTTATAGGTGCCCCTCCAGGATACGTGGGATACGACGAGGGCGGACAGCTCACCGAGGCCGTCAGGCGCAAGCCGTACCAGGTGGTGCTCTTCGACGAGATTGAAAAGGCGCACCCCGATGTCTTCAACACGCTGCTGCAGGTGCTCGACGACGGTAGGCTTACCGACTCCAAGGGACGCACCGTCAACTTCCGCAACACCATCATCATCTTCACCAGCAACCTAGGCAGCAACCTCATCAGCTCGTCCTCCACGTACGAGGAGAACAGCCGCAAGGTGCTCGACCTGCTGCGCAAGACCATACGCCCCGAGTTCCTCAACCGTATAGACGAGACCATCGTCTTCCATCCGCTGAGGAAGGAGGAGATAAAGGAAGTGGTGAGGATACAGCTCAACGGCATAGAGAAGATGCTGCACGAGAACGGTGTCACACTAATGCTGGACGAGAGCGCAGTATCACTGCTGGCGGAAAGGGGCTACGACCCTGACTTCGGAGCAAGACCCGTAAAGAGGGCCATACAGCACCTGCTCCTCAACGACCTCAGCAAGGCGCTCCTCGGCGGTGCCGTGGACAGGGACAAGCCCATCCGCGTCACCTCGGACGGCGACAAGCTCACGTTCGGAAACTGATAGCATTGCAAAGGTGTGCCGCAAGTCTGGCCAAAGACCTGCGGCACACTTTATTTGTCTTCACGGCACGATAGTAGGAGCGTTTGCTTCTTTGGGTCGCGTTTCTTGCTCTGGCAAGCGTCTCCTTCGTCGCCGAGCGGGCGCGAACGCTCCTGCTAGGCTTGGAAATATGCAGAGGGGTGCGCATCGCCGATGCGCACCCCACTTTCATGCTTGGGCGGAGAGATTGTC
>CAVHNA010000074.1:7308-11670 GCA_963637205.1 Bacteroidaceae bacterium | reverse complement strand
GCAGGAGGGCTGCGCGATGTTCAAAGTCTGGGTGAAGGCTGAATTCGTCTTCAAGAAGTTCGTGCAGACTCTCGCTGTCAATGCACTTCACGCCATTTTTGTAAATTTTATATAAAAATATATAAATATCAGTTTCTGCTGGCTCACTCTTCAGGATCTGCGGGGCGGTCCTGCGGCGTGGGCTTCCGGCCGGCGTCCCGCGGCCCTGTCGAGGGTGGCGATGTCGCCGTTCTCCATGAAGTCCTGAATGTTCTTCAGGTCCTCTTCGGTGAAGTTGTAGCTGCAGCTCACGTTATTGAATTTTTAGAGTTAAACTATTTCTCGGGGGCGCGGTATCCGTCGCCCCGCGTTATCTTGCGTAAGCGCCGCGGCGCAAACGCGCAAATCTTCGATTTTCGGGTTTGGGGCGCGGTGCTATGCCTGGGTTTGAGCTCTTCGCCGTATTTCAAAAATACGAAATACTTGATTGCATTTGTGATAAAGCGTTGATTTTTGTTACCTTTGGCATAAGGTTTAGTTCAATGCTGGCGGGGTGGGGAGGTCTGATACCCTTCATTCCCGCCTTTTCAAACGATTATATTATGGGCAGATGCAGATCTCTTGCGCTTTTAATTTTACTTGATTTATTCTCGGTGCAGCTTCAGGCGCAGCGCATGATCCCGGGTCAGTGGGTGCTCTCCGCCGGCGCGGGTGCCGTCCCTGCCGGAGACGTTCCCTGTCTTGTCGACGTGTCGTTCGACCGTCTGGGCTACGGCACGCGCATGGCATGCCGCGCTTCGGGCCTTTTCAGCCGCGGCATCTATCCCGCGGCATCTGCGGCGGCGGAGGGCGGTACCGTCGGCTACGATGTGCACAACAGCGACGTCTACGCCTCCTGGGGCTTCCTCTTCGACGCGGCCCACAGCCGCAGCAGGGCTGCCGTCCTGTGGCTCGGCGCCACGGCCGATATGGGCGCGCGTGTGCGCAGCGTCGTAGCGGGTGCCGGCGGCGTGCCCGGCGCGGGCCTGCTGCTGGGAGTGACGCCCGAGGCCTCCGCGGAGTTCTTCGTGGCGCCGCGTTCCAGCCTCGGCGTGTATTTCCGTCCGCACATGCACTGGGTCGCCGGTGACGGCACGGCGCGCTGGTTCTGGCCCGCCTTCGGCGCGAGGTTCAACGTATATATGTTCGTCGGGCGATGAGGCGCGTCCTTCTCGCTGCGGCGCTGCTGCTTGCCGCCGTGCCGCTGCCGGCGATGAAGTCACCCTTCGTGTGGGATGTCGCCGGCGCTTCCGTGAGCCGCGGTGACGGCGGCGCCCTCACCGTCAGCGTGGACTTTGACATCATGAGCGACGCCGTGGCGCGAGGCTCCGCCGTGGTGCTGCAGCCGTACCTGGTGTGCGGCGGCAGGCGCGCGGACCTGCGTCCCCTGTCCTTCTACAGCCTCGGCCGGCGCGGCGGCCTTGCCGACGTGCGCGGTGACGGCACGCGCGCCTCCGGGCGTGATGACGAGCTGGTGTTCGTCGGCGGCGGCTCTTCGGGGCGCAAGCATTATGCGGCCTCCGCCGAAGGCTTCGGCGTGCCGGGGCGCGACTCCGTGGAGCTGATGGTGGGTGTCACAGAATACCGGCGCGGGGGACGGCGCGGCTTCGGGGAGACGCGCAAGGTGGCGTGCTTCCTCTTCACGCCGGAGCCGGAGTTTCACCCCGACTTCGTTCCCCTTTATCCTTCCGACGGCGGCGCGGTGCGGCGCAGCGTGACCCTCACCCTGAGGCCGCAGTATGGCGCCGGCGGCACCTTCGACGTGGGCCGGGGCGGCAACGCGGCCATGATGTACGAGTTCCTCACGTCAGTGACGCCGCTTGTCAACGCCGGTGTGGTTAAGGGTGTGACGCTGCTGTCGTATGGAGGCGTCGAGGGCCCCGAATCCGCCAACAGGAAGGCCGCCGAGGCACGTCTGGCGTCGTTGTGGAAGTATCTCAGGACGGAGAAGGTCTTCGGCGGCGCCAAGGTGACGCGCAGGACCGTGGGCGAGGACTGGGCGTCCGTGGCACGGTGGCTTGACGCCTCGGCTCTGCACGGCGATGCCGTGGCGCGCGCCGTCATCGATGGCGCCGGGCTGTCTAAGGACGCCCGTGAGAAGAAGCTCAGGGGCTGCGGCGCCGTGTGGGGCGCGATGTCAGGAAGTCTTTTCCCTTCCCTGGAGAGGGTGGAGTGCGTTGTGGAGTATGAGCTGAAGCCCTACGCTGATGACGCTGCGCGGTGGGAGGCGTACTACGGCAGCCCGCTGCTGCTCTCGCCGGGGGACTACGGCGTGCTGATGCGTGCGTCGGCGCTGTGGGGCGGCGCCTTCTGCGAGCTGGCGCTGGACTTCGCCGAGGCATATCCCGAGAGCCCTGAGGCCCATGTCGACGCCTTCGGCGCCGCCATGGTGCTGGGCAACGCCCGCGAGGCGTCAAAGCATCTGCGCGTCATGGGCGGCGGCGATGCGGCGCTGTACTGCAGGGCGCTGTGGCTGATGTATTGCGACGACACGCAGGGCGCCCTTGACGCCGTCAACGCCATGAAAGGCAAGGATGCCGCCTATGCGGCGACGGCGCGAAGGATAGGGGAGATACGCGCCTGGCGGCTGTCCACGACGCCCGACGTGGCAAGGCTGTACCGCCGCTATCCGCGCAGGTGACGTCACATGGTGACGCCCGCGGGTTGTGCCTGCTGTTTTCTGTCCATCTTGTGGCGCACTGAGTATGTGCAGTTGTACAGCATGCAGCATGCCGTGGTGTCGCGTCCGTTGCTGTATGTCCTGCTGCAGAGGGGGCCCGCGAGGGACACCTCGTCACCTTTCTTTATCGTCCCCGCGGCGGCCTCCTCATAGCCTTTCCTGTCGTCGTTCCTGGAGAGTATCAGCGGCAGGCGCACGCCGTCGCTGCGCAGTATGACGCTGGCGTAGTTGTTGTTGACGAGGACGTCCTCCACGGTGCCCGTGACGGAGGCCTCGTTGACGAAAGCCACGCCATCCCCGCCCGGAGGCGCCAGCGCGAACTTGACGCTTTCGGCGTCGATGAAGGTCTCACCTCCGACCGTCCTGATGCTGCCCTCCGCCTCGGCGACATAGGTCTTGGGGACGTAGCCTTCCCTGCCGTAGTTCGCCCTGTTGCTCTCTATGTCATCCGCCATCCTGTTCATCAGGGCCCCCATCTTGCGTGTGACGCTGACGCCCACCCTGTGGTACTGCCACCGCAGCGTGTCGCCGTCCTTCGCCGCCGTGGCTATCACCAGCGCCGCGCTGCGGCGCTCTCTGCCGCCGCTCTTCCCCGTCGCGGCGCTGCACGTGTATACCAGCCCCTTGAGGTGTATGCTGTTCTTCTCGTTCTTCTTCATCGCCTTTTTGTTTTTCATCAAAAGAGGGGAGCCCCTGCGGGCGGCCCCCCTCGTCCAAGTTACCGAAAGCGGATGCCCGGTTCCGCCGAAGCGCTCCTAGATGCTGCGTTTGGACGTAGCCTTCTTTGTGGCGGTCTTCTTCGCCGCGGCCTTCTTTGTCTCCTTCTTCTCCTCCTTCTTCTCTTCAGCCTCGGCCTTCCTCTCCTTCTTTGCCACGAGCTCCACGGACGAGAGGTCCACCACCACCTTGTAGCGTTTGATGCCGTCCTTGTCCTCGAAGTTGTTGTTGTGCATGCGCCCGCGCGCCTTCACCAGGTCGCCCACCTCGAGCTCGCCGGCGTTGATCTTCGCCATGATGTCGGCGCCGCGGCCCTTGGAGGAGACGCGCGTCTCGACGTATGATGTCTCCTCGTGGTAGTTCTTGCCCTTGTCGCTGTAGAAGTCGCCCTCTTTGGCTCCGGGGGCGATGTAGTGCGTGGCTACGCTTACGATGGCGAACTTGTCGCCCTTGTCGTTCTCCTTGATGTCGATCTTGGCGATGTTGCCCTTGAACTCGGCCGCGTTGCGCACCTCCTTCTCATCCTTGGCGGCGTCGAGCTTGAGACTCTCGGTGTCGGCGAGGACGATCTGGTTGTAGTAGGTCACCTTGGTGCCGTCCTCCCTTTCCACCTCGCGGGGGCGCGTGATGAACATGCCGTCGACGCTGGCGGTGTGCACTGCGGGCTTGAAGCCTTCCTCTTCGCGGTGTGCGCGGTTGTTGTCCAGGTCGGCCTTGATGTCCTCGAATCTCTTGACGAGCTTGCCGCTGTCGGTGACGAGACTCACGTTGTGATAGGTGCGTGCGTTCTGCATCTGGCCGGTGTTGTCCTTCCATGCCTCGATGGTGCACATGTCGAGAACCACGTTCCTGTCGCCGTTCTTGTAGTCGATGACCTTTACGTCGTTGATGTAGCCGTGGAGATGAACCTTGTTGGTGGGCTCGCTCCTGTTGATTTTTTCTTTCAT
>CAVHNA010000074.1:4069-7298 GCA_963637205.1 Bacteroidaceae bacterium | reverse complement strand
GTCTCAAAGGTATTCAAAACGTCCCTCGCTGTCCACCCTTAGGAGGTGAAAATTTAGCATTTCCCTTGATTTGCAAAAATGTAATTTGGCATTTTCGTTAACATACAAAAAAGCCCTTGTTCAAGGCATGAAAAAGCCCCCTCGGCGGAAGCGGAGGGGGCGCAAAATGAAAGCTGTCTACAATAGGCTCAACTTGTCATGCAGCTATGAGGTCGCACAGCGCATTGTAGTATGCGTCGAGCATTTCGTCAAGGCCGCCATGGGATCCTCCCGCCTCCGACAGCATGGCCAGCATATTCGCGGCACCCTGCTGCACTTCGTCTCTGGCGGCGCTGTCGGCGGGTATCAGGCATGTCACTGCCCGCAGTGCGTCCAGGACCTTGTCCGCCGCGGCAAGCGCGGCGCCGACGGTGGCTTCGTCTACATTCTGGCATCTTAGGTAATCGCCGAGTGCTTCTTTTATTTGCGTGTTTCTCATAGTGTAGGTGATTTGTTTCTTTCACCGAAGTTATGAATTCCTTCCATATAAATCAAGGCTTTCAAATATCTTTGTTTTACAAAATACTTGATACACGTTCCCGGCGAGAAGGCGACGCTATTTCAGACACACGCTTCTGCTGATGGCGGTGTGCACCCAGTCGGGGTGTTCCTCGAGCAGCGAGCGGTCCTTCTTGAGGTGAGCCTTGAGGACGGTGCGGTCCACGGCGAGCGACACCTTTGCCCATGGGGGCAGCGCGTTCTGCAGGAAACAGTATTCCGGTGAGCGGAGGTAGGGCTGCAGCAGGGCCTCCTCGTCGCATACTACGGTCTCCGTCTCGGTGACGGTGACCCTGGCGTCGCCTTCGGCGAAGCGTTTCTGGCCGCAGCCTTCGGCCATGTAGCCGGCCACGGCGGCAAGGCTGTCGATGTATGTCTTCCACCGCCTCTTGCTTCCGCTGAACATCGCCGCCTTCTCGGAGCACTGCTCCATGGCCGTGCGGAACCTGTCGGCCATGGCCTTGAGGCGCGGCAGCAGCGCCCGCAGCATTGCGGCGTCGGTGCATCGCTGCGCCAGGGCGCGCGCTTCGCCGTCCTCGATTCCCTCCGGGCTCCCTGTCACCGCCGCCTCTATCTCTTCCATCATCGGCTCCAGAGGGTCGCCAGTCTTCTTCTCGTTGTCCATATTGTTAAATTTTAAAATTGTTAAACATTTAGATTGTTAGATTGTCTGTTCTGCCTTTTGCCGGGCGTGTCAAACCGCCTGGCGCGCGGGGCGTCCTTCGCGGCGGGCCTGGGCCGTTTCCGACAGCCGTCCCGCGAAGCCTGGCACGGAGGTGTCGTAGCCGCATCTGTTGAGTGCGCTTAGCCATTTCGCCAGCATGTCGTTGTGCGTCTGTGTGCCCGCGTCGAAGCAGGCGAGGCTGTCCACCGCCTGTTCCCAGACGCCGGGCGCGGCAGCGGCTGGCGGCGCCGTCACGGGGGCATACTGCGGCGCGGGGGCGTAGGCGGGCCCTCGTCCCCTGTCGCGCGCGTCGGGCAGAGTCAGCCCTCCGGGTATCGCGGAGCTGTCGTGGGCGTCGATGTCATCGTCCTTCTCGCGCGTGGTGAGCTTGAAGTACTTGAGCAGGAAGTATCTCTCGGAGAGGGAGAGGGCGCTGGCCATGCTCTTGTCCGTGCCGTTGGCGCCGTCGCCGGGCATGACGAACGGCCCCGCGGTCTCGCCGGTCTCGGCGTCGACCCACGTGTACGCCACGTCGACGGTGACGTACATCTCCTTCTTCTCGAAGGCGCGTATCTCGCCGCCGTATTCCTTGTAGACGGGGTATTCGATCATCCTGTGCTCCTTGGAGACTACGCTGCTCTCGAGCATGACGCCGAGGCGGTCCATCTCCGAGCGCAGCTTCTCGACGATCTCCCAGCCGGGAGTGTACTGGTACGAAGGCTTGCCCTTCGTCTTCTTCTCCGACCCTTCGCTGACGGCGAAGGTGCGCATGCTCTTCTGGATCTCGAAGAGCTTCATTCTCAGATTCTGTGTTTGCATATTACTTGATTGATTTGGATTTTACATGCCTTTGAGTTTCCGGGAGGACTGGCGGCGCGGTCCTCCCGACCGTGAGACGCGGGCGCCCGCGGACGGCATTGGCGCAGGCCCCTTGCGGCTTGCGGCGCCGCCGTCCCCGGACGAGCGGTGAAGGTGTGGGTTTGATCCTTTTCGGGGGCTTCCGCGGCCCTTTCCGCGACCTGCGGTGTTCCGGCGGCACCGCACTGTGCTTCAGCGCCTTTCCGGCGGATTACGCCCCTTTTCTAAAGGCCCGGACTGAGCGGCCTGTGAAGCCTTCCTTCCATGCCGGTCGTTTTTAGGGCGATTTCGCGGGGTTTCGCCGACCGGATGAGCAACTCCCCGACCGAGGGGGTGATTTGCGATTTTAGGGGCGTTTCTGAAAGCCTGAAGGGCATCCAGACTCCCGTCCTTCAGCGCTGGATCCACGGCTTGCGAAAAGCCTTGATTATGTATATAGACTGTTATTGTTATTAATATATAGTTAAAGCAATAGAAACAACGCGCGCGCGAGGGTTGTGCACTTCGCTCAGAAGCCGCGGGGCTTTCCTCCCGCACTTCCTTCCCGACGCGCGTCCCCTTTTTCCGTTTCATCTTCCATACATCCGCACTGCGGCGTCGCCTTGTGCGTCTGTATGGTGCTTTCTCGCGCGTGTGGCGCGCGTAGATTGCCGTGCGCGTGCGCGCTCTGTCAGTAATTATGTCCTGTCGTAGTATTATTTAGTAAGACAGAACCTATCAAATTCATTCGTCACAGCGCATTATTCAGAGACCCAGCGTGTTATAACGTTCGTCCCAGTTAATTAAAGCAGTTTTGTAATCATTGTGGGTGCCTAATTAAGAGAGTTTTGTAATAAAAAGAGAGCGATATAATCAATCGTGTTGCAAATTAACTGATATGCAAAATTTCTATTGCATCGCTTCTTCAGATGGATTATGACACCGCTCTGTGCTCAAACGTTTTGCCGGAATGCCCCGGAATCACTGATTTTGCCCATTTTCCGGATCATTTTTTGCTTTAAAAAGAGAGTTTTGTAAGAATTTTGAGAAAAACCGTCCTTTTCGTTGAAAAGATGTTGATAACTTGTTGAGAGGGATATGGAGCCGAACTGCAGTTGGTGTGCGGCAAAGCTTTATCATTCAGCCGGTGGAACAACATTATAACTGATGTCATTTCAGACTTCGGGAATT
>CAVHNA010000074.1:0-4026 GCA_963637205.1 Bacteroidaceae bacterium | reverse complement strand
AATTTTGCCGTTTTCGGCTGTTTTTCCCGTTGAAATCCAGCCGAGTACCGGGCAAGCGTGATTTTTTACATTTTTGCGCCATCAATGCCTTAATGCAATGTACGTTGCCCGTATCGGTATGAAGTGTCGGTTGAGATGCGTTATTTCAAGTTCCGCGTGTCGCGGGGCTATGCTCCGGAGTTGAAGCGCTGGCTTATTATCTGCCGCACCTGGGCCCTCTCGCTGGTGGCGTCGCCGTCGCCCTTGCCGTTGTCGTAGGGGGGCAGCAGGACGCTCTCCAGGGCCTCCTGCACGGGGAAGCCGTCGCGCACCATGCTGGCGCAGCCCAGCGTCATGCGTGTGGATACGGTGGGCGTGTAGTCGCTGCGGTTCCTGGCCCAGTCGCGCACGCGCATGGCCACGAGGGCTATGTTCTTGGCATCGCTCTCGCCGATGCCCGTCCTGGCGCGCAGCACCGTCACCTCGTCGCTGTATCCCAGATAGTCCACCTCGATGATGCCGTAGCCGCGGAACCTGTCGGCGAGCGCCTCGTCAAGGCGTGTGGTGCCCGTGAACTGCGCGCCGAAGTTGGCGGTGGCCATGAAGCAGCAGTCGGGATGCACCTTTATCTGCCTGCTGTCGCCGCCGTAGGCCCCCTCGCAGGCGAGGGTGCGAGTGCCGTCGAGGACGCCGAAGAGGATGTTCATGCCGTTCTTTGGCGTGCGGTTTATCTCGTCGAGGATGATGACGCCGGGCCGCTGTATCGCCATGGCGAAGTCGGCGTAGTCGAAGCGCGGCGCGCCCGTGGCGGTGTCCCAGGTGGGCTTGCCCACGAGCTGCTCGCTGGGGTCTGTGATGCCTCCCATCTGGAAGATGCGGCAGGGTGTGCCCGTCCTCTCGCACAGCAGCCGTATGACCTCCGTCTTGCCCGAGCCCTGCGGGCCCGTGATCAGGGTGTTGATGTGTCTCTTGAGGCGGTACACCAGCGTCTTCCACAGCTTCTCGTCAACGTGGAAGCCTTCGTCGTCGCCGGGACGCGCACAGCTCCCGTCGGCCATGATGGTGTCGATGTACGGCCTGCCCGCGGCGGCAGCCTCCCTCTTCGGCATCTCTATGATGCCCATCGCCATCTTGGCCACCATGTCGGCGGCGCCGTCGGCGAGGGCCATGTTGGCCGGCAGCACCATGTCGTCAACGGTCCATCCCGCCTTCAGGGCGTCGCCGATGCTTTTCTGCACCACCCTGTCCTTCCCGGCCTTGCCCGTGATCATGAATGCCGTCGTCACGGCGAAGGCGATGTCGGCAAGGTCGCCCCTGTTCGTCGTCCTGCGCTTCTGCGCCGTGCAGGGACTGCCGTCGCTGTGCTCGTCGAGCAGCCACAGCAGGTACTTGTCCTGCGGAGTCTCCGTAGGCAGCATCGCGAAGTCGTCGTAGTCGAGCAGCTTCTTCTTCAGGAACGTCTCGAAGCGGCTCCTGTTGATGACGCTGTCAAGGCTCTCGCCCGCGCTGTAGACGTCGGCGAGGATGTCCTGCAGTCGCTGTGGCGAGGGCGTGCCCATCAGCGAGAGCGTCTTGTCGGCGAAGAGCTGCGACACCCAGCGCGAGTATATGAACGCCTCGCGTTCAATCTGGCCCTCGTAGTCCCCCTTCCAGGTGCCGGAGCCGAAGCGTCGGGCATTGGCGCCGTCCGCGGGGCTGCGGCGCGTCGCCAGCGTGCCGCCGCTGGTGCCCGCCACGGCGGGCTCCGCCCGCGGCGTGTCGACGGTGGGCGTGATGCCTATCCTGAACAGCGCGTAGAGGGCGTTGGCCTGCTCGTCGCGGTGCTCCTCCTTCACGTACCTGAAGCCGTCGCCGGTGTCCACGGGGTGGAAGTTGGGCGTGCGGGAGATGTCGTCGTCCCCGTAGACGGAGTAATACGAGTGCTCGCCCCTGTGCACAAGCTCCAGATGGTCGCAGGCGAAGATTGTGCCCATGGGATAGTCCAGACGTGCTCCCGTGGGACAGCTGCCCGCCTCCTTCGGCGAGTGTACGTTGAGAGCCGTCGAGACGCCCGTTCCGTCTTCGAAGGTCTGGTCCGGGAGGGCCCGCAGCGTCGGGCGCGTGTTGCCCGCATCGTCACGGACGCGGAGGTCGCTGATGAAGAAAAACATTTTCATAACTTTGTTGTTTTATCTATTGTTGTCTATTGCGTTTTCATCTGTCATCTTATGTCGCGCTTTGTGTGCGAGCTCAAGGTAGCGCAGCGCCTCGGCGTCGGCCCGCCGGGCTTGCCTCAGGCTCTCTCTGCAGCGCGCCGCGCAGCCTGCCCTGTAACTCGCCGCGCTAAGCCGCATGCTGAGGCTCTGCCGCGTGCCGCCGGCGCTGCGCGTCAGCGCGCTGCCCAGCGATTCCGCAGCTGCCGCGGCCTGCGCCCTGTGGTTCAGCCCACGCGAGCGCCACTGCCCGGCGAGGGCCATGTATTCCCCGTATGTGCCGCGCCCTCCGTAGGGGTCCGCGCTTTGTGCCGTGGCTGTCCGCTGGCCCGTGACGGCGTATGCCGTGCCGCAGGAGACGAAGAGAAGGAAGCACGCGGCAAGCGATGCTATGCTGATGATGTGTTTCATGGTGTTAGAAAAATCAATCGTCCAGACCATAGGTGTCCCAGTAGCAGTCCTTCTCGTAGAGGCACTGCGCTTCTGGCTCGAAGCTGTACTGTTCGAACCATTCCGTGTTCGTGATTGTCTGCATAGCTGTTGGATTTTAGGATTTCATTTTGCTTCTGTTCGGGGGAGAAATGTTCTTCCCCGAACCGTCGTACGGAAAAGGCATGCGGGGGCCGCCCGCGCAAGGGTCCGCCAGGACGGAGCGCCAGCGAAGACTTGCACGGCGGATTCCGGATGCCTACGACAGTGGGTCTTAAAGAAACAGCCCCCTGGCGCTCTTGCGCCAGAGGGCTGTGTCGGTAACATGCGTATGTCAGACGGACGGCGTGAATACCCGTGCCTTTAGGCGTGGGATGACGGCATCTTCCCCTGAAAGATGTTGCCTGTCTTTTCTTCAGAGAAGCTAAAGTAACTGTCACAGGCGATGATGATATGGTCCAGCAACAGAATGTCGAAGAATTTCACGGCATTCTTCAGCTTCTCCGTCTGACTGCAGTCGCTTTTCCCCGGTTTGGTGTTGCCGCTGGGATGGTTGTGGAAAAGGATGATGGCTGAGGCCCTGAGTTCCAGGGCGCGGCGCACTATCCTCTTGATGTCGATGACCGTCGAATTGTCTCCGCCTGTGCTGATTCTTTCGCAGGCCAGCTGTCTGTTGTCGGCGTTCAGGAACAGCACCCAGCATTCTTCGTGATCGAGGAAGCCTATCTTCGGGGCCACAAGAAACGCAGCGGAGCGTGCGTCGCACACTTTGCTGCGTTTCTTGTCCACCAGGCTGCGTCTGCCCAGCTCCATGGCTGCCTGTATCATTGCATAGCGGTGTCTGGTGCAGCCGATGATATGATCTGCGCTCTCCACCGACATGTTTGACAGATTCTTGACGGACTCTTCGCAATCCGTCAGCAGGCTCTCCGCCGTCACCTCGTTGCCGATGAGCAGCGTCAGCAGTTCCTTGTCGTCAAGGGTCCGTGCGCCGTGGCGCAGACATCTTTCTTCAATTTGGCGCATGTCACTTTTGTCTTTCATCGTTGAACAATGTTCTGATGGGGCTGCCCTCGCCGCAGAAGTCGTCGCCGCATGCAGCAAGGCAGTCGAGGAGGCGCTGGTCGTTCTCTACCGTCCACTCGAAGGTGCATTCGACGGATTCCTCGCAGCAGGTCATTGACGAGAAGATGCGGCATATCTCCGGGCCTTCCGGCTCGTCGCAGCTCACAGCGAAGAACAGGCAGTTTGCACCATCGGATATGGCGCCGATGAGACACCTTCCGTTGGTGTCGAAGATTTCTTCCTGATGGATGTAATCCCAAGTGTGCTTCCTTTTCATATATATGGATTTTAAAGGTTTGTTTTGTCTCTGTTCGGGGGAGAAATGTTCTTCCCCGAACCGTCGTACGGAAAAGGCATGCGG
>CAVHNA010000073.1:0-11670 GCA_963637205.1 Bacteroidaceae bacterium | reverse complement strand
CACCATACTCTGGTTCTTGGTGACTTTCATAAGCTGGTTCCAGTGCAGGTCGGCGTAATATACCGGAGACTCGATGCCGAACGCATGTTGTATCTTGGCACTAACGATACCCATCTCGGCAAGCGTCTTGCCTGCACGGTTGGTGACGGAGAGACTCTTCTGGAATATGTCGCTCTTGCCTTCGCCGAACACGAGCAGACCGAATGGAACACCCAGACGGCTGAAGACGTTGATGACGTAAGCCTTCAGTTCCGCAAAGCTGCTGTCCTCGTCGCCGTGCGCCCAGCTTCCGCTTACTCTCTTTCCGGTCAGCCACAGTCCAAGATGGTAATCCTCGCTGTACGCGTCAAGGGCATGTTTGATGACGAACGGGTCGCGGCTGCTGCTTACCCCGGGTATAATGTCGGGGCATTTGCGTCCTGCCTCGAACTTATAGCAGTTGCCGTACTCGAAGAGACGCAAGTTGGAATTCCTGTAGCTGCTGTTGCGCGCTATGCTTTCCAGTCCTCCGAAGAGCAGAGTCTGACGCAGGCTGTTGAGGTCTTGGCTCAGAGGGTTGAGCAGCTTTACAAGGTTCTCCTCCTTGTAACATTCAAGGTCCTTATAGTAAGCGCCCTTTTGCAGACTGTTGTTGAGAATCTCGTTGAAACCTTCGCCCACCAGTTGCTCACCCACGATATTCTGCAACTTGTGACTTCTGTCAGCCTCGCCTTTTACGGAAAGGGAACTGTTGAGCGTTGTGGGTATCTCCACGTTGTTGTAACCGTATATCCTGAGGATGTCCTCCACCACGTCGCAAGGACGCTGTACGTCCACCCTATATGCAGGGACGGTGAGCTTCAGTCCGTTCTCATCCTTTTCCTCAATCTTCATTTCCAGGCTTGTCACGATGCTCTGCACGGTCTCCTGAGGGATATGCTTGCCCACCAGTTTGTCTATGTAAGCGTATGTGATGTCCACGTGGAAATCGGGCAGTGGGGTAGGGTACACGTCCGTTATCTGCATGCTGACCTTCGCTCCCGCCAGTTCCTTAGCGAGTATGGCAGCCTGCTTGAGGGCGTATATCTGTCCGTTGGGGTCGATGCCGCGTTCGAAACGGAAACTGGCGTCGGTGCTCAAGCCATGCCTCCTGGCACTTTTACGTATGTATGTGGGGTTGAAGTAAGCACTCTCCAGCAGCACATTCTTAGTGGTGGCGTATGTACCGCTTCCCTTGCCTCCGAACACACCGGCAATGCACATAGGCTCTTCCGCGTTGCAGATGCAGAGGTCCGCCGACGAGAGCTTGTGTTCCACTCCGTCGAGAGTGACGAAAGGAGTGCCTTCCTCCATGGTCTTCACCACCACCTTGCCACCTTTTATCATGTCGGCGTCGAAGCAGTGCAAAGGTTGCCCGTATGCCATCATTATGTAGTTGGTGATGTCCACAATGTTGTTGATGGGGCGTTGTCCTATGGTCCTCAGTTTGTTCTGCAACCATTCGGGGCTCTCCTTAATTTGGCAGTCGGTGAGAGTGAGCGCACAGTATCTGGGGCACGCTTCGGAGTTCTTCACCTCCACCTCTATCGGCATCTCCTCGTTGTCTACGGCAAAAGCCTCGCATCCGGGGCGGTGCAGCGAGGTCTTGTATCCATTCTGCACAAGCCATGCGTAGAGGTCGCGCGCCACTCCGTAGTGGCTGCATGCGTCTGACCTGTTGGGTGTGATGTCCACCTCTATCAGGAAGTCGCTCTCCACATTGTAATATTGTGCGGCCGGCATACCTACGGTAGCGTCGTCGGGCAGAACAATGATGCCGCTATGGTCTGTGCCAATGCCTATCTCGTCTTCGGCGCATATCATGCCGCAGCTCTCCACCCCGCGCAGCTTGCTGCGCTTGATAGTGAAGCACTCGTCGCCGTCGTATAGCTTTGTGCCTATCACAGCCACGACTACTTTCTGTCCTGCCGCCACGTTAGGCGCTCCGCACACTATCTGGAGAGGTTCGCCCTGCGCCACGTCCACGGTGCAGACGTGCATGTGGTCGCTGTTGGGGTGCTCCTCGCACGTGAGCACTTCGCCTATCCACAGACCTTCCAGTCCACCCTTTATGCTCTGTACTTCCTCTACGCCGTCCACTTCCAGACCTGTGCTGGTGAGGGCATCCGCCACCTCTTGCGCATTAAGCGTAGTGTCTATATATTCACGAAGCCATTTGTAGGATATGTTCATCGTTGTATATGTGTTATGTTGTATTTTCAGCTTGCAAAATTACGGATTTTCCATCGGATAGACAAAAAAAAACTCTTATTTCATAATGCGGTGTGCGGTTATGCCGTTTTTGCGAGTCATTCTTGTTCTTCCCTCACTACCAGAAACCACGGGTTGAGCAGGTTCTCCTTGTTGTACACCACAGGTCTGCCCGTGGCGGAGTCCATGACCTTGCTGCCGGCAGCCCTTGCCACGGCATCGCCAGCGGCGGTATCCCATTCCATGGTAGGCGCATACCTCGGGTATGCGTCGGCCGACCCTTCCGCCACCAGGCATATCTTTATGCTGCTGCCGCTGCTTATGAGCGTCACCTTGTCGTGGACGTGGCGCATCTCTCTGACAAAAGCTTCCGTTTCGGGTGTAAGATGACTTCGGCTCGCCACTATCACGTAGCCGTCGTGCTTCTCGTCCAAAGGCAAGCGGCTGGACGATGCGTCGCCCACTTTCTTCCATGCGCCTTCGCCCACAATGCCGTAGTAGAGCACATCTGTTGCAGGCACATAGACCACACCCATCACAGGCGCACCGTCCTCTACAAGCGCGATGTTGACGGTGAACTCACCGTTCTTCTTGATAAACTCCTTCGTTCCGTCCAACGGATCCACTATCCACAGACGGCGCCATAGCTTACGTTCTTCGTACGGTTGATGCCGTCCTTCCTCGGACAACAGCGGTATGCCGGTGTCCGACAGGTAACCGGCAATGCACCTGTGTGCCGCCTTGTCGGCCAAGGTCAGCGGACTGTTGTCGGCCTTCTTCTCAATGCCGAAATCCTGAGAAGGGTCGGTGTATATTTTCATTATCTCCTTCCCGGCCTCAACGGAAGCCTTTATGGCTATATTGAGCAATTCCCTTATTTCCATATCTGCGTATAATTTATAGGTTCTACAACATCTTCAACGCCAACTTTATGACCCTCTCCACATGAGCTTCAGGTTCATCTGTGAGAATCTGTTTCACCACCTTGTGTACAGGGGCTGGCGAGAAGCCGAGCATGGTAAGTGCCTGTATGGCTTCGTCCGCCACCTCGGCGTTGACGGCCGGCATGGAACTCTGTGACCCTGCGGACGCTGCGTCTATGCCCAGAGACCCTATCTTGTCCTTGAGGTCTACTATGATACGTTGGGCGGCTTTCGGCCCGATGCCTTTCACCTGTTTGAGCATCTTGTCATTGCCGTCGCCTATCACTCCGCACAGCTCGGCCGGTGTCATGGCGGAGAGTACCATCCTCGCCATGGCGGCACCTATGCCACTGACGCTGACAAGAAGGTTGAACAGCTCGCGCTCGGTGCGTGTGCTGAACCCCCATAGCTGGTATGCGTCCTCGCGTATAGACTCCGTAATCCAGAGCTTCACCTCCTTGGCGTTCTGTATGGCGGAGAAAGTGTTGAGGCTGATGTTTACCCCGTAACCCACGCCGTGACAGTCCACTACCGCCAAAGCCGGAGTTATTTCGGAAAGTTGTCCACTCAGATATTCTATCATTTTCGCTTGTATTTTTCTTTACTTCGGCAAAGGTATGGAAAAATGGGCAAAGGGGAAACAAAGGAGATATTAAATAAGTGGGCATATATAATAAAAAGGTGTAAGCGGACGTTATATTATCTGTGAACGCACGAAAAATAATATCCATCATATTGGTTCTCGTAAGTCTGAACATGTTGGCTACGATGAACGTCCTGAGCCTTTTCCCCACCTATCCAGAGGAGGACGTGGCGGCAGACTCCACCGACAACAAAGGCAAGCCTCGGTTCAGCGTGAAGAAGACCGGTGCGGAGTCGAAGGAAAACATGAAAAAGAAGACCGCCGACCTTAAAGACCCCGACAACCTGAAGACAGAGACCGTCTATGACGAGAAGGACGGCACGTACACCGTAGGCACCACGCTGGACGCCACAGGAGGAAACAACGGCGGCAAGGCGACCGGCGGCAATGCGAAGTCCACGCAGACACAGACACAGAAACCATCCACAGGCCTCACCCCAGCCAAAGCTACGGGGTATCTTAACGCTCCTCTGCTGATGACCCCCGAAGAATACAACGAATGGACGCTGAAGGAAAGCATGGCGGCGTTTTGGAGGCAGAAGAACGCAGAGTCCTTCGAGAACTCGGGCAAGAACAAGTTCGACTTCACCGATATGCACTTCGACTTAGGCCCGGCGGAGAAGATCTTCGGTCCAGGCGGTGTGCAGTTGAAGACCCAGGGAAGCGCAGAGCTGAAGATGGGCATGAACATGAAGAAGGTGGACAATCCCGCACTAGCCGCCTCAAGAAGGAAGACCACAGGGTTTGACTTCGACGAGAAGATAAACCTCAGCATGAACGGTAAGGTGGGCGACAAGATAAACCTCAACCTCAACTATAACACGGAGGCGACATTCGACTTCGACTCCCAAAACCTCAAACTGAAATACGACGGCAAGGAAGACGAGATAATAAAACTGATAGAGGCGGGTAACGTCTCTTTCCCCAGCAACATAAGTCTTGTGCCAGGAGTGAGCAGCCTCTTCGGTCTCCGCACTGATGTGCAGTTTGGCAAGCTGAAGATGCAGACGGTGCTCAGCCAGAAGAAAAGCGCCAGCAGCAGTGTCAGCAGCAAAGGCGGAAGTCAGACCACCAACTTTGAGTTCAGCGCCACCGAGTACGAAGAGAACCGTCACTTCTTCCTCTCGCACTTTTTCCGTGAACAGTTCGACAAGAACATGAAAACCCTCCCCACCATAGCCAGCGGTATCAACGTGAAAAGGGTGGAGATATGGGTCACCAACAAGACAAGCAACAGCGAGAGCAACCGCAACATCATAGCGTTCGCCGACCTGGGAGAACCTTCATATATCAGCAGTCCTCTGTGGGCCGGCAGTGGAGCGAGCGTACCCAGCAACCGTGCCAACTCGGAATATGAGAGTCTGATAACGTCTTACGCGGAAGCCAGGGACATCTCGCAGGCAAACGCAGTGCTGGATGCCATACCCGAATTTGAAGGAAGCGTGGACTACGAGAAACTGCAGTCGGCGCGCAAGTTGTCTTCAAGCGAGTACACCCTCAACAGCGCATTGGGCTACGTCAGCCTCAACACCACGTTGCAGACAGACGACGTGCTTGCCGTGGCGTACGAGTACACATACGGAGGCGTCACATACCAGGTGGGAGAGTTCGCCAGCGACCTCACCAACAATTCCCAAGCTCTTTTCGTGAAGTTGCTGAAAGGCACTACCGGCAGCCCGCAGCTGCCCACGTGGCGTCTGATGATGAAGAACGTGTATAACCTGGGAGCGACCACGGTGCAGAAAGAGAAGTTCCGTCTGGACGTGAAGTACCAGAGCGACTCCACAGGTGTCTACCTTACCTATCTTCCTGAAAACTCGCTCAAGGACACGCCGTTGCTCAGAGCTATGAACCTCGACCGTCTGGACGACAACAACAACGCCCACTCCAACGGACAGTTCGACTATGTGGAAGGTTATACCATACAGAAGGGAAGGGTTATCTTTCCTGTGACGGAGCCTTTCGGAGAGCACCTACGCCAATGGATAAAAGATGACGCATTGGCGTCGAAATACTGTTTCCCCGAACTCTACGACAGTACCAAAACCGTGGCCAAGCAGATAGCCGAGCACGACAAGTTCATCATCAGCGGAAGGTATAAGGGCAACGCCGCAGGCGAGATATATCTGGGAGTGACCAACGTGGCGCAGGGTTCTGTGGTGGTGACCGCAGGAGGTGTGACGCTTACGGAGAACACCGACTACACCGTGGACTACAACATGGGTATGGTGACCATTATAAACCAGAGCCTCCTGGATGCCGGAACCACCATCAACGCCAGCGTGGAGAGCAACAACGAATACGGCATGCAGCGCAAGACCATGCTGGGCGTGAACCTGGACTATGAGTTGAGCAAGAACCTTACGTTCGGCGGTACGTTGATGTACCTCAGCGAACAGCCACTTACCACCAAGGTGAACATGGGCAACGAACCTCTGAAGAACACATTGTGGGGCACGCATATCAGTTGGAAGAAGGAGAGCCAATGGCTTACGGACATGATAGACAAACTGCCGCTGGTGCAGTGTACCCAGCCCAGTCTCCTCACCTTCAACGGAGAGTTCGCACAGCTGATAGCCGGTCAGAACCACAGCGTGCAAGGCAACGCCTCGTATCTCGACGACTTCGAGAGCAGTAGCGTGAAGAACAGCCTTACCCAACCCACATACTGGACCATGTCCAGCACGCCGAGCATGTTCACCGAGAGCAAGCTCAGCAATGACGTGGCGTACGGTTACAACCGCGCTCTGTTGGCGTGGTATTACGTAGACCCCATCTTTACGCGCCGTAGCAGCACGCTGACGCCAAGTCATATCAAGAGCGACCTCACGCAGTTGTCCAACCACTACGTGCGAGAAGTCTACGAACGCGAACTTTATCCGCAGAAAGCGCAGAACAGCTACACCAGCGCAAGCAGCCTCAACGTGCTCAACCTCGCTTACTATCCCAACCAGCGAGGCGCATACAACTTGACCACCGACGTGTCGGCTGACGGCAAACTGCTAAACCCCAGGGAGAAGTGGGGCGGTATGATGCGCAAGATGGACAACACCGACTTTGAAGCCCAGAATATCGAGTACATAGAATTCTGGATGATGGATCCGTTCGTGTACAAGAAAGACGTTCCCGGCGACCATGGCGGCGACTTCTACATAAACATAGGTGAGGTGTCTGAAGACATTCTCAAGGACGGCAAGAAGTACTTTGAGAGCGGTATGCCTGTGGACGGCAACAGCCAGTACTGGACCGACGGCCTCTGGGGACGCGTGCCCAACACAACAAGCGTGACATACGCCTTCAACAACGAGAAGGGTTCCAGGGCAAGGCAGGATGTGGGACTCAACGGACTCAACGACGAAGAAGAACGCTCGTTCTCCACATACGCTGACTTCCTCCAGAAGATACAGCCCAAGGTGACGGCACAGGTGTACGACAGCCTATATGCAGACCCCGCCAACGACGACTATCATTACTATCGCGGCACCGACTTCGACAATCTGCACACCTCCATACTCGACAGGTACAAAAGGGTGAACATGCCTCAGGGCAACAGCGCGGACTCAGACACCAATCCCGAATCGTACGAGACAGCGTGGAAGAGTACACCCGACGTGGAGGACATCAACCAAGACTATACGCTGAACGAATACGAGAAATACTACCAATACCGCATCAGCATTCGCCCTGAAGACATGGTGGTGGGCAGAAACCACATCGCCGACAAACGCACGGCCAGCGTGAAGCTGCGCAACGGCAATACGGAAGAGTGTACATGGTATCTCTTCAGAGTACCCTTGAGTGAATACGAGAGCAAGGTGGGTAGTATCAACGACTTCACCAGCATACGTTTCATGCGTCTCTTCCTCACCAACTTCGAGGATGACGTGATATTGCGTTTCGCCACATTCGACCTTGTGCAGGGCGACTGGCGCACATACGAGCAGGCTCTCTATCAGGGCGAGACTCCCAGCGTGAGCGGTACGCTGGAGGTTAGCACCGTGAACATAGAGGAAAACAACGACAAGGTGCCTGTCAACTATGTATTGCCCCCGGGCATCAGCCGTATCACGGACCCCACGCAGACGCAGCTTGTGGAGAGCAACGAGCAGTCTATGTCCATGACAGTGCGCAACCTCAGTCCGGGTGACGCGAGAGCCGTGTACAAGAACTGCAAGTACGACATGAGGCAATACCGCCATCTCCAGTTGTACGTACACGCCAACGCCCTGACGGAGAACGTCACGGAGACGCAAGACGGGGAGACGAGCTTGTTCATACGTCTGGGTTCCGACTACAAGAACAATTTCTACGAATACGAAGTGCCGCTACAGCTTACGCCCGAGGGGTACTACGACACATACAGCGCTATGGCTTGTAGGCAGGTATGGCCGGAAGACAATATGCTGGACATAGACCTCGACATCTTCACGGAACTGAAAAAGAGACGCAACGCACAGGCCAGTCTCGGGCTGGCGAGCATGAGTTCGGTGTTCTCAGACTACGACACGGACAAGCCTTCCAACAAGATTACGGTAGTCGGCAATCCGTCCCTTGGCGAAGTGAAGACCATAATGATAGGAGTCCGCAACAACGGCAGAGCCGTGAAAAGCGTGGAGGTATGGGCCAATGAGTTGCGTCTGCAGGAGTTCTCCAACAGTGGCGGATGGGCTGCGCAAGGAAACCTCAACCTGCAGGTGAGCGACCTCGGAAGCGTCAATGTCACGGCAAAGAAGGAGACGGCAGGCTTCGGAGGCATAGAGCAGAGCGTGCAGGCACGCAAGGACGAAGACAACCTCAACTATGCCATCACCACCAACTTTGACCTTGGCAGGGTTCTTCCCCAAAAGGCGAAGGTGAGCGTACCCATGTACTACAGTTACAGCAAGGAGACCGTTGCGCCCAAGTACAATCCTTTCGACACGGACATGCTGCTCAAGGATGCCATAGACGCCCTTGCCACCGAGGAACAGAAGGATTCGCTTCGTTCGCTCACGAATAGCAAGGAGACCAGCAAGAACATTTCGTTCAGCGGGGTGAAGGTAAACATAGCCACACGCAAGCACCCCATGCCTTACGATCCGGCCAACTTCATGTTCAACTACAGCCACTCCCGACAGACCACCGAGGGTCAGACCACCGTATATGAACATGAGATGAACTGGAAGGGCGGAATGAACTATTCGTGGAGTCCCAATTGGAAGTCGTGGGAACCTTTCAAGAACCTCAAGGGCAAGAGCAAATGGCTGGACATCATAAAGGCGCAGAACCTGTCTTTCGCTCCGCAGAGCCTGACATTCGCCACAGACATAAACCGCACATACTACGAGTTGCAGGAACGCGACTTGGAGAACATCTCCGACCAAAGCTCCATACCTGCCACGTTCAGCCAGAACTTCACATGGAACCGCAGCTTCCAGATCAGATGGGACATCTTCAAGGCACTTCACTTCAATTTCCAGAGTTCCACCAAGGCGGAGATAGAAGAGCCGTACGTGCAGGTGAACAAAAATCTTTATCCCGACAAGTACGAGATATGGAAGGATTCTGTGAAGAGAAGCCTGCGCAACTTCGGTAGGCCACTCGACTACAACCAGAGTGTGCAGATGAGCTATAAGTTGCCTATTGACAAGCTGCCCGTCTTCAACTGGGTTACAGCCGACGCTTCATATAATGGTACGTACGCGTGGAAGAGAGGCAAGGATCTGGAAGACGGTTCTTCTCTTGGCAATGTGGTGAACAGCCAGCGTACGCTGAACCTCAACGGAAAGCTTGACTTGGTGAAACTCTATGAGCACAGCAAATTCCTGAAGGAGGCTAACAAGAGGTTCTCCGCATCCAACGCAAGGAGCGAGGCCAACAAGAAGAAAGCTGAGAAACAAAAAGAGGAGGAAGAAAAGAAGAAAGCCAAGGAGCAGGAGAAGCAGGCAAGGCTGAAAGCAGAGGAGGAGGCCGCCAAGACTGGAGTTCCCGTAGACTCCATACTCGCCAAGCAGGCAGCCGCTACCGGCAAGCAGACCAATGCCAAGGGAGTTTCCAACACGAAGAAGAAGAACAAAGGATTTGCGCAGGAGGTGACATTGCTGCCCGACAGCGCAATGAGCATAGCCCACGGACAGAAGTCCAAACGCATACGCGTGTCGGCGTTGGACAGCACAGGGCACACCTTCAAGCTCAAGTACAAGAAGGTGGACGAAAACACCATACTGGTGAAGAACAAGACGGCGGACTCCACAAAGATAAGGCTCAACGTCATAGCCCTGCCTCCTGTCACGGAAAAGAAATGGTACTCCATGGGACAGGCTGTCGCCAGATTCCTGATGATGGCACGCAACGTGAGTGTCTCTTATCGCAACACATACAACCTCTCGCTTCCCGGCTTCATGCCCAACGTCGGCAACATGCTCGGACAACATAAGGAAAGCGGCATCTTCGCTCCGGGTGTAGGCTTCGGTTTCGGTTTCGTAAGCGACAGCTATATAGACAAGGCAAAAGAACGCGGATGGCTGCTGTGCAATGACAGCGTGGCTACGCCAGCCACCACGTCGCAGACCGAAGACGTGCAGGTGAAAATCACTCTTGAACCGTTCTCGGACTTCAAGATAGACCTCAACATGTCACGCACGGCCAACAACAACAAGAGCATACAATATATGTATGTAGGTTCGCCCATGACGAAGAGCGGCTCTTTCAACATCACCACACTCAGTCTGAAGACGGCGTTCGCCTCACGAGGCAGTGCCGCCAACGGCTACCACAGTTCAGCGTTCGAGACGTTCAAGAGCTATCTCGACATTTTCCAGCAGAGGGTGGAGAGTCAATATACCGGAGTGCGTTACCCCACAGGCACAGGCATGTCGGGCACGTTCAACCCAGAACAGGGGACTGTAGACAAGTACAGTGCCGACGTGATGATACCTTCTTTCCTCGCCGCATATTGCGGAGGAGGCACGTCGCGCAGTCTGGACATCTTCCCGGCCGTGACGAAGATGCTGCCCAACTGGTCAGTCTCCTACAAGGGACTCAGCACGTTGCCATGGATACGCGACCACTTCAAGTCCGTCACGCTCAACCACGCTTACAAGAGCATCTATGCCGTAGGGTCGTACAACTCGTACAGCTCGTGGATAGAGAGCATAGGCGGTTCTGGGCTGGGCTTTGTGGAGAACACCACCACAGGACTCTACCAGCCAAGCTCCATGTATGACATCAGCACGGTGAGCATCAACGAGTCTTTCTCACCGCTGATAGGCTTGAACATGACGTTCAACAACAACATGACACTGAAGGCGGAGTACAGGAAGACGCGCGTGCTCACGCTCAGCATCACGAGCGCACAACTCAACGAGACAGGGTCTAACGACCTTGTGCTGGGATGGGGATACAAGATTAACGACTTCCGTCTGTCTTCACTGTTCCGCAGCAGCAAGGCGAGTGCCAAGCAGAGCAAGAAAAATGCGTCAAAGGGCAAGGGGAAGGGCAAGAACAACAGTAAGGCCAACGAAGCAGAGACCACGCAGACAAGTGGAGGAAGCAAGTCCAAGTTCGCCCACGACCTTAACCTTCGTTTCGACTTCAGCATACGTAACCAGGATGCCATCAAGCGCGACCTGCAGACATCGCTCTGCGAGGCCACGAGCGGTTCTAAGGCCATAAAGACGAGCGCACAGATAGACTACACCATGAGCCGCATGGTGACGTTGAGCCTCTATTACGACCGTCAGCGTTCGCAACCGTTACTTTCCAGCAGTTCTTATCCCACAGTGACGCAAGACTTCGGTATGAGCATGAAGTTCTCGCTTACCAGATAAATCATAGTGGGAAATCATTGCGACGTGAAAGATTTCGTACGGTTTTGTGTGCTTGGAATGACAAGAG
>CAVHNA010000072.1:0-11772 GCA_963637205.1 Bacteroidaceae bacterium | reverse complement strand
ATGCAATAGATTATAATGACGAGGAACTATTGACGGCAAGGAAACTAAAGCAAAAGAGCCATACATGCTTCTTGAGAGGTTGCCCATGAACATACCTTTTTGACGACATCTATCATTCACGGTTGTCACACATTTTTGCTAGATTTGTGACAAAATCAGGCTCTACCAAGGACTTCGTCATAGAATGGGCGATAGAGCTTTACCCGTTTTGGGTAACGGTTTTCCGCCAAATTGGGTAACAAAACTTCGCAATAAAACTGCCATACGATCCGCTGAGACACGCTATTTCGTTGACCCGTCCATCGCCGTTGCGGCATTGGGCTTGGGACCGGACGACCTCATCAACGACCTTGAGACATTAGGACTATTGTTTGAGACTTTATGCGTACGCGACCTTCGTGTTTACGCTGACGCCAATGATGGAAACGTGTATCATTATTGCGACAAGAACGGTCTGGAATGCGACGCTGTCATACATCTTCGCAATGGGGCGTACGGTTTGATAGAGATAAAATTCGGTGGTGGGCAGGCGATAGAGAAAGGAGTGGCCACCCTTACGACTCTTGCCGGTAAGATAGACACAACGAAGATGAAGTCCCCTTCTTTCCTTATGGTTCTTACAGCGGTTGGCAACTATGCCTACAGACGCAAGGACGGCGTATATGTAGTCCCCATCGGATGTCTTAAAGACTAGTGATGCCCAAACCTGACAGTCGGACTCCCCGAGCTGTCAGGTCATTGTAAATCGGCTATGGCTTAACCGTAATTCTTACTACTTGGCGAGAGGGTTCCACCCTTGGGCTTTCAGTTCAAACTCGCTTCCGTCTCGGCATACCAGCGTTTTGCCTTTGGCCTCTTCTGTGATGTAGCCAATCACCTTGATGTCGTCCAAGTTTGTCACCAAGTCGTTTTGTGACAAGGGTACAGTAAAGAGAAGCTCGTAGTCCTCGCCTCCGTTGAGGGCGCATGTGGTGACGTTCATGTTGAACTCCTCCGCTGTTGCCGCCGTCTGGTAGTCAAGGGGAATGCGTTCTTCGTAGATACGGCATCCTGTGTGACTCTGTGTGCAGATGTGCATCAGTTCGCTGCTCAGTCCGTCGCTGATGTCTATCATGCTGGTGGGATGCACGCCAGCGTTGGCAAGAGCCTCCACTATGTCACGTCGTGCCTCGGGCTTGAGCTGTCTCTCCAGGAGGTATTCCTTGCCGGCGAAGTCGGGCTGTACGGACTCCAAGCTTTTCAGCATCTCCTTGTTGCCCGTTCGCAGAGCCTCGTTGCGCTGCTGTTGGTACACGGCCTTCTCGCGTTCAAGAAGTTGCAGTCCCATGTATGCGGCTCCCAGGTTGCCGCTCACACATATCACGTCCGTCGGCTTGGCGCCGTTGCGAAACACGATGTCCTCCGGTTTGGCTTCGCCTACGGCTGTGATGCTGATGGCCAGACCTGTGAGGCTGCTGGTGGTGTCTCCTCCCACTATGTCGACGTGGTGACTGTCGCACGCCAAGCGCATGCCAGCGTAGAGGTCTTCAATGTTCTCCACCGAGAATTTCTTGCTCAGCGCAAGGCTCACCGTTATCTGTCTGGGTGTGCCGTTCATGGCGTATATGTCGCTCAAGTTCACCATCACAGCCTTGTAGCCCAGATGTTTGAGCGGCGTATATGTAAGGTCGAAGTGCACGCCCTCCATCAGAAGGTCTGTGGTGACGAGAGTGCGTGCGCCGCTTGTGGGTGCCAGTACGGCACAGTCGTCTCCCACGCTCTTCTCTGTGGTGGGACTGACAACGGGTATCCCGTCGGTAAGATGTTTGATAAGTCCGAATTCTCCTATTTCCGCTATCTCCATGTTATCCTCGTTTTATCATTTCCGCCATTATGGCAGCCATGAGAGGCTGGGCCTCGTTGGCCGCTTTCTGCACGTCCTCGTGTGTTACCTTTACCACCTTGCCTTCCACTCCTAAGTCGGTGATAACGCTTACTCCGAAGCATCTGATGCCGCAGTGGCGCGCCACTATCACTTCTGGTACTGTACTCATACCCACGGCATCGGCTCCCCATGTGGCGAACATGCGATATTCGGCCGGAGTCTCGTACGTAGGTCCTTGCGTGGCCAGATACACGCCATGCTTCACTTCTATCCCCTGTTCTGCCGCTATGGAGTCTGCGAGACCGATAAGCTCCCTGTCGTATGCCTCGCTCATATCGGGGAAGCGTGGACCTGTGGGAATGTTGGGGCCGTGCAGCGGATTCTCAGGCAAATAGTTGATATGGTCGGTGATAATCATGAGGTCTCCTATGCGGAAGTCCTTGTTGGTGCCGCCTGCCGCATTGCTCACGTAGAGAGTCTTGATACCAAGCTCGTACATCACTCGGATGGGGAACGTCACCTCCTTCATGCTGTAGCCCTCGTAGTAGTGGAACCGTCCTTCCATGGCCATGATGTCCTTGCCTCCGAGCTTGCCGAAGATAAGCTGGCCGCTATGACCCTCTACTGTGGAAACGGGGAAATGCGGTATGTCCTTATATGGAATGCACAGCAGTTTGTCTATACTCTCGGCCAGTCTGCCAAGTCCTGTGCCAAGTATGATGGCGGTTTGCGGATGGTTAGGCATCCTTTTCGCGAGCCATTCCGAAGTCTCTTTTATCAGATTGTACATAGCTAAGTATTTTAGTGTTCAGTGTGTGCGCCCCGTCTCTGATGATGTTTACTTCTATGGGAAGCACGTAGATTCTTTCTTTGGTAGCCTCGTCCAGTCCGTCAAGGTGGAGCAGCCTGGTAGCGTCTTTCTCTGTGGTGACGATGACTGACGGTTGCGGCAACGCGTCAAGAGCGGCACTTATGGACTTGCAGTCTTCTGCAGAGAAGAAGTGATGGTCTCTGAATGCCAGAGACGTGACGTGTCTGGCCATACGGCGCAAGTCCTGCTCCATCTGCAAAGGTGAGCCTATGGCGGAAAGCATCAGCACGTGCATGGTGCGGAGCACGCTTAAGGGCATGGACTTGCCGCCGCACAACTGGTGCAGTTCGCCGTACTTCAGGGTGCTGAAGAACAACTTCTGGAACGGCTTGAGCCGGAGTGCGGACTGTATCACCCTGAACCCTATCGGGCTGATGTCGTAAGGACACTTGCTGACGATAACCATGTTGGCTCTTGACTTGGCTGACACGCCTTCTCTCAGTCTGCCGGCGGGAAGCATCCTGTCGTCGGTAATCATCCTGTGGTAGTCCACAAGCAGGATATTCATGCCGGGGTGTACGTAGCGGTGCTGGTATGCGTCGTCAAGGATTATCACCTCCACGTCGCGTGACTCGGGGTCGTCCATGAGCCGTCTGATGCCGCGCCGTCTGTTGCCGTCTACAGCCACATGTATGTGGGGGAACTTGTGCTTCATCTGCCACGGCTCGTCCCCTATCTCCTCCATGCGTGTCTCTTCGGTGGCGAGGCGGTAGCCGCTGCTCTTGCGCTTGTACCCTCTGCTGAGTACCGCCACTTTATATTTCGGGGAGAGAAGCCTTATCAGATACTCCACGTGCGGAGTCTTGCCGGTGCCTCCTACTGTGATATTCCCCACGTTGATGATGGGGATGGGGAAGGTTTCCGACTTCAGGATACCGATGTCGAACAGCAGATTCCGTACTCTCACTCCAAGGGAGTAGAGCCAACTGAGCGGAATCAGCCATTCGTTTATCTTTATCAGGTCTCCTTCCATCGGGATAGTTTAGTCGTTTAAGGGAGGGGCTGCCCTTGCCTTCCGGACAAGGCGGTTGGTCCATGGTTTCCGGAATTCCTCGCCGCCCCGTTCTCTCTTATCTCAGGTTCGGGTCGTATGGCATACGTGCCTGGATGAAGCTCTGGTCCTTGAGGTTCATCAGGAACTCCATGGCAGGGTAGTACTCACCCGTCAGCTGACGCAGTCTGCTCTCCATGTAGTCGTCGCTGGCATCGTCCATGAAGTTGGAGTACCAGGGCAGTGGCTTTGGACTGCGGCTTACGGAGTATTTCTCCAGGTTCGCCAACTTGGCGGCTGCTGCTATGGCGTCGTCCAGATTTCCCAGTTCGTCCACCAGACCTATCTTCAGAGCCTGCTCGCCGGTCCACACGCGGCCTTCGGCTATGACCTTCACGCTGTCCTGCGACATGTTCCTGCCTTTAGCCACGCGGCCGGTGAAGAGCTCGTATCCCTTGTTGACAGAAGCCTGCACCATGCGGCCCTCTTCTTCGCTGAACGGTCTGCCCATAGCTCCGAAGTCGCTCATGGCGTTGGTCTTCACCACGTCGAAGCTAAGTCCGAGCTTCTGTGTGAGTAATTCGCTCGGATCGGGAATCATGCCGAAGATGCCTATGCTGCCAGTCAGGGTGGTGGGCTCGGCAAATATCTTGTTGGCGCCGCAGCTGATGTAGTAGCCGCCGCTGGCAGCCAGTCCGCCCATGCTTATTACCACCGGCTTCTTCGCTTTGAGCAGTTGCATCTGGCGCCATATCTGTTCGCTGGCGTACGCCGAGCCGCCCGGGCTGTTGACGCGTACCACCACAGCCTTCACGTCGTCGTCGTCGCAGAGGTCCTGCAAGTCCTTGGTCATCTTGTCTGTGGTGATGCAATGGCCGCTGAGCGGGCTTTTCGGTTCAGTCTCTTTTATGTCGCCATAAGCGTAGTAGACGGCCACCTCGTCGTCCACCTTCTCGTCGAGTCCTTTAAGGTTGGCCACGTCGTCGATGGTGGCGAAGCTGATGGTCTCGTCGTCTTTCAGTTCAAGGCGTTTCTTCAGTTCCGCCTTCACCTCGTCCTTGTAGCACAGCTGGTCCACGAGTCCGCCTTTTACGCTCAGTTCGGCGTCAGACATGATGGAGAGCGTGTCGGACAGAGCGTTCAGGGCGTCCACCTTGAGCTTGCGGCTCTGCGCCACTTCCTTCTGCATGTTGCCCCAGATGCTGGCCAGATAACTCTTCACCTGCTCCTTGTTGGCGGGGCTCATCTCGGTGCAGATGAACGGCTCCACGGCACTCTTGTACGTGCCCACCTTGAAGACCTGCATCTTTACGCCCACCTTTTCCATCAGGCCCTTGTAGAACATGGGCTGGCTGGCCATACCGTTCCACGACATTGAGCCTATGGGGTTCATATACACCTTGTCGGCCACGGAGCACAGATAGTAAGAACCCTTTGTGTATTCGTCGCCGTAAGCCACTATCCACTTGCCGCTCTTCTTGAACTCAAGCATCGCCTGCCTTATCTCCTGAAGCTGCGCAGGCTCTGCAGATACCGAGCCGGCCTCCAGATAGATACCCGTTATATTCTTGTCGTCCGCCGCTTTCTTGAGGGCATCCAGAATCTTGTCCAACGCCAGCTCCTCTTCGTTCTGGCTCTGGATTATGCTAAGCGGGCTGCTTTCGCCTCCCACTTCCACTACGCTGCCCTGCAGCTTTATGCGCAGGACGGAATTTTCCTCCACCTTTGACGACATGCTCTCGTTGGCTATCATGCCAGCTACGGATACCATGCAGATAACCGCCATGCAGATGCTGGTCAGCACCAACCCCACCACTGTAGCTAAAGTGTACCTGATAAACTCTTTCATATTCCTGTTATGTTTCGTGTATTCTTTATGTTCTATGTGCCTAACGGCGGCAAAATTACAGTTTCTTATCGTCAACGCCAAACATTTGACACGGAAAAAGGCTCGTAGGCGACAATAAAACACCCTATTGGTACAAAATGCAACACTATTGCAACACTTTGTGGATAATTTTGCGCCTGAAATAAAATCAAAGAGATAAGGACGTAAATGGAAATCAGGATTATGAATACATGGAGATTTCTGGGTTTGCTGCTGATGTCCGCGCTGTTGTGCGGCGGATGCACGGAGGGACATCACGACCACGGACACGAGGAAGCGGAGGCGGAGCACGACCACGGACATTCGTCGGACGACATCATAATGGACGGCGAGAAGGCGAAGGCCGCCGGCGTGGAGGTGGAAACCTTGCGGCCGGGTGTCTTCCACGACGTGATAAAGTCTGGCGGCAAGGTGATGGCGGCTTCTTGCGACGAGTCCACCGTCACTGCCACCACCACGGGACTGGTGATGCACTCGCATGACATGAGCGAGGGCATGACAGTACGCCGCGGTGCCACGCTTTTCTACATATCCTCCTCTTCGCTGCAAGACGGAGACGTGGCACAGAAGGCGTACATAAATATGGTGGAGGCGAAGAAGGAATACGAGCGCATGAAGTCGCTGGTGGACGACAAGATAGTGACGCGCAAGGACTACGACGCAGCCTACGCCGCCTACGAGAAGGCGAGGCTGGCGTACCAGGCGGTGGAGGGCTCTGTCACCAGCAAGGGCGTGGCGGTGAGCTCCCCCGTGACGGGATATATAAAGGAATGTAAGGTGAAGGACGGCGACTATGTGGAAGTGGGCGACCCTCTGATGACGGTGACGAAGAACAAGCACCTCTATCTCCGCGCCGAGGTGCCGGTGAGGTACTACGCTTCGCTCGGCAAGGTGACGTCAGCGCGTTTCCGCACGCAGTACAGCGACGCTGTGCTCGACCTCAGCGACATGAACGGGCAGCTGCTCTCTCTCGGCAAGACGGCCGTCAGCGCCACTTCATACGTCCCCGTCACCTTCCAGTTCGACAACAACGACCAGGTGGTGCCAGGGGCGTACGCCGAGGTCTTCCTCATGACGGGCGACAGGGACAGCGTGCTCAGCCTGCCGCTGTCCGCCATCACCGAGGAACAGGGTCTTTACTACGTCTACCTGAAGAAGGACGACCACAGCTACGCCAAGCGTGAGGTGAGCATAGGAGCCACCGACGGCATGAGGGTGGAGATAACAGGCGGCCTGAAGGGCGGTGAGGACGTGGTGGTGAAGGGAGCCGTCAGCGTGAAGCTGGCAGGGGCGAGCACCGTGGTGCCCGGCCACACGCACAACCATTGATGCTGTATGCGGCAGGTTTCATAAACGAATAAGACTACAAAGACAATGCTGAACAAGATAATATACTTCTCGCTGCACAACAGGCTCGCCGTGTTGCTGGCGGCACTGATGCTCATTGTCGGCGGCACGTACATGACGCTGAACACCGAGGTGGACGTCTTCCCCGACCTCAACGCGCCCACGGTGGTGGTGATGACCGAGGCCAACGGCATGGCGGCCGAGGAGGTGGAGCAACTGGTGACCTTCCCCATAGAGACGGCGGTGAACGGAGCCGCCAACGTGCGCCGTGTGCGCTCGTCTTCTACGGTGGGCTTCTCCGTGGTATGGGTGGAGTTTGACTGGGACACCGACATATACAAGGCTCGACAGACTGTTTCCGAGAAGCTGGCGGTGGTGGGCTCCGACCTCCCCGATGGAGTGGGAGCGCCGGTGATAGGACCCCAGTCGTCCATCTTGGGCGAGCTGCTCATCGTGGGCCTTACCGCCGACACCACGTCGCTGCAGGACCTCCGCACGCTCGCCGACTGGACGGTGCGGCCGCGCCTGCTGTCGGTGGGCGGCGTGTCGCAGGTGGCCGTCATGGGCGGCGACATACGCCAGTACCAGATACTCTTCGACCCCGGCAAGATGCGCCACTACGGCGTCAGCCTCGGCGAACTGATGTCCGCCACGCAGGACATGAACGGCAACGTCAACGGTGGCGTGTTCTACCAGTACGGCAACGAGTACATAGTGCGCGGCATCTTGTCCACCTCCGACGTGGATGCGCTCGCCAGTTCCGTAGTCAAGGTGGTGGACGGCGCGTCCGTCACGCTCGCCGACATAGCCAAGGTACAGGTGGGGGCGCAGGAGCCGCATCTGGGTGTGGCCTCCGAGAAGGGGCGGCCCGCCGTACTTGTCACCGTCACCAAGCAGCCCGGCGTGGGCACGCTGGAGCTGACCGACGCGCTGGAGGCGGCTCTCGCCGACGTGTCCAAGAACCTGCCGCCCGACGTGCACGTCTCCACGGACATCTTCCGCCAGTCGCGCTTCATCAACAGCGCCATAGACAACGTCAAGGACTCGCTCCTCGAGGGCGCAGTCTTCGTGGTGATAGTGCTTGCCCTCTTCCTGGCCAACGTGCGCACCACGGTCATCTCCGTGGTGTCCATACCCATAAGCCTGATAGCCGCCCTGCTGGCGCTGCACTGTCTGGGCATGAGCGTCAACACCATGAGTCTGGGCGGCCTTGCCATAGCCATAGGGTCGCTGGTGGACGACGCCATAGTGGACGTGGAGAACGTGTGGAGGCGCATCCACGAGAGGCGGCCGTCCTCGATGCGCGAGTACCTGGCCGTCATCTACGAGGCTTCGGGCGAGGTGAGGATGCCCATCCTTTACTCCACCGTCATCATCATGGTCAGCTTCACGCCGCTCTTCTTTCTCGACGGCATGGAGGGGCGCATGCTCATACCGCTCGGCATAGCGTTCATAGTGGCGCTGTTCGCCTCCACGGTGGTGGCCCTCACGCTCACGCCGGTGCTGTGCAGCTATCTGCTGACCGGCAAGGGCGCCGTGAAGGACAAGGGCGACGGAGCGTCGCCGTTCACCCGTTGGCTGCGCCGCCATTACGCCACCGCTCTGGTGTGGACGCTTGACCACAAGCGGTGCGTGGCATGCTCCACGCTGGCTCTGCTCGTGGTGGCCCTGGGCTTGTTCTGCACACTGGGGCACAGTTTCCTGCCGCCCTTCAACGAAGGTTCCTTCACGGTGAACGTCAGTGCCATGCCGGGCGTGTCCCTCGAGGAGTCCGACCGCATAGGGCGCGAGGCCGAGCGGCTACTGCTCTCGGTGCCCGAGATAAAGACCGTGGGACGCAAGACGGGACGCGCCGAGCTGGACGAGCACGCTCTGGGCACCAACGTGTCCGAGATAGAAGCCCCATTCGAGCTGCGTGACAGGACGCACGCCGAGCTGCTGGCCGACGTGCGGTCCAAGATGTCCATGCTGGCGGGCGCCAACGTGGAGATAGGGCAGCCCATCTCGCACCGCATAGACGCCATGCTGAGCGGCACCAAGGCCAACATCGCCGTCAAGCTCTTCGGCGACAACCTGAACCGCCTTTTCACCATAGCCGGCGAGATAAAGCGTCAGCTGGCTGACGTGGAGGGCGTGGCGGACCTCACCGTGGAGCAGCAAGTGGAGCGTCCGGAGCTGAAGATAATACCCAACCGCGAGATGCTGCAGCGACAGGGCATCACGCTGGCCGAGTTCCACCGTTTCGTGAACGTGAACATGGCTGGCGAGCAGGTGGCCGACGTGCTGGAGGACGGCAAGTGCTTCGCCCTGGTGGTGCGTGCCGACGGGGAGAGCCGGGCCACGGCGGACGACATACGCGACCTGGCGATAGACACCGAGGACGGACGGAAGGTGCCCCTCTCCGACGTGGCGCAGGTGGTGTCGTCCATGGGACCCAACACCATCAACCGCGAGAACGTGAAGCGCAGGATAGTGGTGAGCGCCAACACCAGTGGCAGGGACCTGCGAGGCGTGGTGGAGGACATCAAGGAGCGCATCGGCGACAACATCACCCTGCCCGAGGGATACCACATAGAGTACGGAGGCCAGTTCGAGAGCGAGCAGGCAGCCAGCCGCACGCTCAGCCTGATGTCGGCGGTGAGCATACTGGTCATCTTCCTGCTCATAAACGTGCAGATAGGCAGCATGCGCGAGAGCGGCGTCATCATGCTCAACCTGCCGCTTGCGCTCATAGGCGGCGTGTTCGCGCTGTGCCTCACCACGGGCGAGGTCAGCATACCGGCCGTGATAGGCTTCATCTCGCTCTTCGGCATCGCCACGCGCAACGGCATGCTCCTGCTCACACACTACCGCCACCTGCAGCAGACCGAGGGGCTCTCGCTCCGCGAAAGCATACTGCGGGGCTCCGCCGAGCGGCTCAACCCCATACTCATGACGGCCCTCACCTCAGCTCTCGCCCTCATACCGCTGGCCTTGCGCGGCGACTTGCCGGGCAACGAGATACAGAGCCCCATGGCCAAGGTGATACTGGGCGGACTGCTCACATCCACGTTCCTCAACGCCTTCGTCATTCCCCTGGTGTACGAGTGGATGCACAACAAGAAGAAGAAACAGGCCACGGTCGCGCAGACCGGTGGGCCGCAAAACCAATGAACGATATGAGACGATACCTTTTGTCGCTGTCGCTGCTCGTCGCCGTCGCCGTGCAGGCGCAGCAGTTCGGCAGCATACTCAGCAGCGTGGACGCCAACAACGTCAGCCTGCAGGCCGCCAGGCGAGGCATGGAGGCCGACGCTTCGGAACGGCGCGCCGCCAACGCCTTGGGAGCCACGTCGGTGGAGTACAGCCCCTTCTTCGAGGGTGGCGCGGACGGGATGTCCAGCAGCGAGCTGATAGTGTCGCAGGAGTTTGACTTCCCCTCGCTCTATTCAGGCCGCCGCAAGGTGGCGCGCGGAGCGGACGAGGTGGCGTCGGTGGAATATATGATACTGCGGCGCGACGTACTGCTGCAGGCGCAGACGCTGTGCGTGGACCTGCTGGCCACCGAGCGCGGCGCCGACCTGCTGGCCAAGCGGAAGGCGGTCACCGACTCGCTGGTGGCCACGGTGGCGAGGCGCATGGAGAACGGCGACGCCACGCGGCTCGACGTCAACCGACTGCGCATGGAGAGCATGGAGCTGCAGGCCGAGGAGGCTGGCAACGCCAGCCGCAGGAGCGAACTGCTGGCTTCGCTGCGCGAGCTGAACGGAGGCGCGGACGTGGACTCGCTGTGGAGCCGCTACGCCGCCGACGCCCTGCCTGTGTGCCGCATCACGGACACAGTGGCGCCGGGCAGCGTGCTGGAGTCGCGCCACGCCGACGCGTCACTGCGTCTGGCGCGACAGGAGAGCAAGGCGCAGAGGCAGGGATGGCTGCCCTCGCTGACCATGGGCTACCGCCGCAACACTGACTTCGGCACACCCTCGCACGGCGTGCTGCTGGGCGCCAGCTTCCCGCTCTTCTCGCACTCGGGCAAGGCGAAGGCCGCCAGGCAAAGGCAGGAGGCGGCGGAGCTGGACCTGAAGGACGCGTTGCAGAAGGAGCGGGCCGAGATGGACAAGCTGCGCTCCGAGGCCGCCGCGCTGACGGAGACGCTGAAAGCCTATGACGAGGACTTGATGTACGAGACGCTCCGCCTCTTGCGCCGTGGCGTGGAGGCGGGGGAGATACCCGTGGCGGACTACTACACGCAGAGCGACTACATATACACCAAGCTGCAGGAGAAGCAGGACCTCACGGTACGCCTCTACAAAGTCTGCGCGCAGTACGCCGCCAACAGCCTGTAGGCGCAACCTCGGGGCGACGGCTCCACACAGTTTCCAGAGAAGAAAGCGACGGCTGTAGATGGCTGATAGTAGGCGCGTTTGCGTCCGCTCGGCGACGAAGGAGACGCTTGCCAGAGCAAGAAGCGCGCCCTTTGCGAGGAAATGCTTTTGCCCGGAGAGTGTGGTCGCGTTTGTCGCAAACGCTCCTCCTATGCTGGTGCGGCCGGTAGAGACCTTCATTCCGCTCCGCTTGGAGCAAGATTCACGCGTCAAAGGCCCCATTCCGCTTTGCGAGAGGCAAGATTCGGCGAATCCAGCCACTTTCCGCTCTGCTTGGAGCAAGATTCACGCGTCAAAGGCTTCATTCCGCTTTGCGAGAGGCAAGATTCGGCGAATCCAGCCACTTTCCGCTCTGCTTGGAGCAAGATTCACGCGTCAAAGGCTTCGTGCAACTTTCCGGGAAGTAAGGGACGGCTGTAGAGGACTGGTAGGAGGAGCGTTTGCGAC
>CAVHNA010000071.1:0-11846 GCA_963637205.1 Bacteroidaceae bacterium | reverse complement strand
AATACGTCTACATCTTTGAGTTCAAGCTCGACGGCACTGCCGATGAGGCTCTCCGGCAGATAGAAGACCGTGGCTATGCCCTTCCATACGCCGGCGACGCACGTACCTTATATAAGACAGGTTGCAGTTTCTCGTCAGAGACAGGAACCATAGAGGAGTGGAAGGCAATTTCACAGTAGGTGCGGATTTCCGACCGCACCCTTCGTTACTTTCTAGCAGGCGCACCATACTCTAGCGGCCCTAGGTTTTCTAGTGGCTCTAGGATTGCTAGATGCTCTAGCAGGAGGCGCGTTTGCGCCAAATGCGCACTCATCCCGAAAGGCATTTTTTGGAAATGCAAGATTTCATACGAAGTTTGAGCTTGAACGGGTCGGTTGTCAATATTCTCTTTCGCCGAATATCTTGCTGCCAATCCGGACGAGAGTGCTGCCATTCCGCAAAGCTATTTTGTAGTCGTGGCTCATGCCCCATGAACGTTCGCAAAACGACGGGTCTTCGGCAAAGTACTTCTCCTTTATCTCCTTGTATGTGTTGTATGCCAATGCGAACTCAGCATCTATCTGGGATACATCGTCTACATTGCTGGCCATACACATGAGTCCACAAATACGCACACTGTGCAACTGCCTCCACTCTCCTTTTTCGAGATAGTCTAACAATTCCTGATGAGAAAAGCCAAACTTGGTTTCCTCGTGCGCTACATGCAACTGTAGCAGGCAGTCTATTGTTCTTCCGTTTTCTTCGGCTCGTCTATTTACCTCGCAGAGCAGATGATGCGAGTCTATGGCATGTATCATGCTGACATAAGGTGCCAAATACTTTACTTTATTGGTCTGAAGATGTCCGATAAAATGCCATTCGATGTCATTGGGAAGTATGTCGCACTTCTCCTGTAACTCTTGCACACGACTTTCTCCAAATATACGCTGTCCCCCGTCATACGCTTCCTTAATCAAAGAGGCCGGATGATATTTGCTGACAGCCACAAGACGGACTCCTTCTGGCAGTTCGGCAGAAATCTCTTTAATTGTTTGTGATGGGTTTATCATCGGATGTATATTTGTAAATGTCCATTATTTTTGTTTCGGTGACAGATGTCACCTCCCAGTCACCTAACGTGCCTGCCATGTTCTTTACAAGGTTGTCAAGAGCCGTTCGCAAATCCTTTGCCTGTATCAGCTGTGTCTGAACAGTACGTTTCTCCACACCCTTTACTTCATCCAAAGTGATGTAGGCCACCTTCGCTTTATACCATTTGTCATCCGTGAGGTCTATACTCTCCACCACTTCGGCAAGTCTCGCGCGTTTGATGTCTGTGACTGTATACTCTCCAGACATAAACACCTTAATCTCGTCTATAAACCTCTTTTCCGCCTCCGTAAAACTTATAGCGTCTACCAGATATGTTTCAGTTGTTGTCTTGACAAGCCCATTCTCCATAGTCTTGTCATATTTAACCTTACACTCAAACCATTCGTTCATAATTATCTTGTTTTTTTTATTGTTATCTATTCTGTTTATACACTCATTTTCCAAAAAGTCGTTTGAGTAAGTCCTGCCTGCTTTTGCCGCGAAGATAATACTCTATCTTTTTTCTTTCTTGTGGTTTGTACCAGAAGAAGAACATCCTCTGCTGTTCCTTTTCAACTGGATTTCTTGCCACATACACTTTCTGCAGTGTGTAAGGGTGGTAGCCAGTAGCCCAACAAGTGGTGGCAACAGTGAGTGGGGTAGGAGTAAAATCCTGTACCTGCTCAAGCTGAAAATCCATCTTCCTCGTTTCTATTGCAAGATTGGCCATGTCTTCTGCTTTGCATCCGGGATGACTGCTGATAAAATACGGTATTATCTGCTGCCTTAGTTTGTACTTGCGGCAGATGTCGTCAAATATGCGCTTGAATTCGTGGAATAGCTGGAATGACGGTTTTCTCATTAGGTACAATACCTCATCAGAAGTATGTTCTGGAGCCACTTTAAGCCTACCGCTTACATGACTTGTAATGAGAGCCTTCGTATACTCGGCAGCGGCACAGTTGAGTTTCTCATCTTTCCAATCATGCAACAGCAAGTCATATCTGACTCCACTACCGATGAAGCTTTTTTTAATTCCAGGTATTGCGTCAACACTGCGATATATGTCAAGAAGAGGGGAGTGGTCTCCGTTTAAGTTGGGGCATATCTTTGGATGCAGACACGATGGTCTTGCACATACGGCACATGCCTTGGGGTTCTTGCCTCCCATCATGTACATGTTGGCACTTGGTCCTCCGAGGTCGCTAATATATCCTTTGAAGTCCGGAAGCTTTACTATCTGTTTCACTTCCCGTAGGATACTCTCCTTACTTCTGCTCACAATGAATTTCCCCTGATGAGCACTGATTGTGCAAAATGCGCATCCTCCGAAACATCCACGATGAAGATTAACACTGAACTTTATCATGTCGTATGCGGGAATCCTCTTGCCCTTGTATTTTGGATGCGGTAGGCGTGTGTAAGGGAGGTCGAAGCTGTGATCCAACTCCTTTTGTGTCATTTGGGCGTAGGGTGGGTTTACAACAACCCATCTGTTTCCTGTCTTTTGAAGGAGACGACTTGCATTCAATTTGTTGCTTTCTTCCTCAATGTGCCGGAAGTTTTCTGCATGAAGTTTTGGGTTCGAGACACTTTCTTCAAAGCTGTGCAGCACTATATCTTTATCAGTAATTCCTCCGGGAATGGTCTTCTCTGAATAAAGCGATACGGTCTGTGGTAAACAGTTGGCTTGCTGAAGAACATCCCTAAACATGTCTCTACTAACGTATGGAGAACCGTCTTCTCCGTAGTGAATGTCTGGATGTGACATTTCTATGGCCTTCGACAGTCGGTCGCATATCTCAATGGTAGGTTTCTCGCCCATGCCATAAACTATCATATCGGCTTCGCTGTCAAACAATATGCTAGGACGAATCCGATCTTGCCAATAGTCGTAATGCGCCACCCTTCGGAGACTGGCTTCAATGCCACCCAAAACTATGGGAACATCGGGGTACAGCTGTCTTAGTATTTGGGGGTACACAATGGTGGGGTACTCGGGACGCATGTCATGCCTTCCGTCTGGGCTGTAGGCGTCTTCCTTGCGTAGGCGTTTTGCTGCGGTGTATTTGTTCACCATAGAGTCCATGCAGCCTGGCGCTATGCCGAACCACATCCTTGGACGCCCCAACTTCTTGAAGTCGCGGAAATCGCCATGCCAATCGGGCTGTGGCACAATGCAGACCTTCAAGCCTTCGTATTCCAATATCCTGCCAAGGACAGCGGCTCCAAAGGACGGATGGTCAACGTATGCGTCAGCACTGAAGAGAATGACGTCAGCCACATCCCATCCACGCAATTCCATCTCCTTGCGTGTAGTGGGAAGCCAGTCAGAAAGTCTATGTTCTTCCACAGTCAAGATTACTCTTTTGCTTACTGTTGTGGCTCGTTTTCTTCCATTTTTTTGTTCTGCCAGTCTATGTAAAGGAGTATCAACTGATGAAGTCCGAAAGCTTTCATCCAGTCATGGAACAGGACGTCCTTGCAGAAGTTTATCAATTGCGAGTCTGTGCTGTTTGAGTTTAGCAAAGACTGTACATTTAACTTCAGTTTGGCAAGGATGTTTTCGTCTACTATACCGTTACTGTCCAGTAGGTCGCAGAAGAGAGCATGCTTCTCTATTGTTTGCAGATGTTCTTCTGTTATCTCAAGGCTTTTTGAACCTTTTATGTTACACAGTATCTTGTACATTGTTGTAAGTATTTTGTTGTTTGTTAATTTTTGTCTGAAAGAAGAAACAGTACAGCCGAAACGATAGTGCTTGTACGTTTTTCGTTTTCCTTTATACAATCAAGAGGAAATCCAAATGCCATTACCCGATAGTCTTTACCGTCGTATGCTATGGCGGCTGAAGCGCCGTTCTTTTCATATAGCATAGTGCTGAATGCGTTGTCCGTTCCCTCTATTGCATCTAAGCTGCGAACCCAGTAATTTTTTTCGTTGGGTGCATCATAGATGCAAAACGATATGTCGTTTCCTGTCACCTTTGTCGGGACGCTGTCCGCGGATATTGATGCTACATATTTATACTTCAACACATTCTCCGTGAACATTCGTTCTTCGTCAGACTGCATATCGTTTCCTATGTAAGCTCCGCTCACCAAAATGTTTCCTCCGCTCTTGGTGTATTCAGTGAGCTGGGCACGCATGTTGTCAGTGAACGTCTTGTATTGCTTGATGGCTGACGCGTCATGCTTTTGCGCTCCGAAGATAAGGTCTACCAATTGGAAATGAGAGAGCCTGATATACATCAGTGCAGACGCTTCACAACTGCTTATATTATATGCTCCGGACGTAAGAATATCTTTGGCATGGTGCGTTGAATAGTCGTGAGTATTTCCTGCCAGTATCAGACCTTCCCATTCGCCACTGCTATCGCCAAGTCCCGACGAACCAACCTTACCGATTCCCTTCTTGTCAAAATTAAGTTGCCTACCGCAGTATTCCGTAGTGCGTACATCTATCACTCCAGCATCCCTGTCCATGTCAAAACCGCAAGAGTCATGGGTGTCAAAGGTGTACGGTGCCGATACACGTGAGAATGCGTCAGCTAACAGAATACTGTGCTTGTCTTTTCCTCCAAAGGCGGCGCAAACTTCAGTAGACAGCATACTCCTCCCTCCGTCATTCAGCGCGGCAACCTTAAATCTGTACAGGATTCCTTTTTCCGGAGTTATTTCGAACGAAGGCTTGTCTGTAACATGTCCGTTGTCAAATCCCATACCGTCTTTTGCTACGTAGACAATATATTTTTGAGGTTCGGCAGACGAGTCGGTGTCATCGTTTGTTGGCATCCAGTTGAGAAGTATCTTCTTGCTGTTGATGTCGGTAACGGCAGACAATGCAGAAACGGGGAGGGGTTGCGATATGAAAGCCCCGGCTTCCGGGTGAACAGTATGAAGATATTTTCCAATGCCTTTGTAAATGGAACGTGCCAGAGCGAATTTGAAATTCGGGTCGTGAGCATAACGCATGTCATTCCAGTTCTGATGGCTGAACATTTCCAATATCACAGCAGGAATCATTGGTTCTCGTGTCTCTCCGTAATTGCGGTCATGTAGCTGTCTTCTATTCCACTTTCCGCAATATGAAGTCATATCCTTAGTTACTTGTGAGAGTATAATGTCGCCCAAATCTCTATTGGTGAGTCGAGATAGTCCGGCTGCCGTAAAACCTCCATTGAAATCTCTCGTGTATATGGAAAGCGAACCAATGAAACTGCTGTCTCTTGTAACGCCCGCATCGCTGTGCAATGCGACGCAAAGTTCCAGAGGTACCGCCAAGCCGCTATCCCCAGGAAGGAATTCGCTGCCGCGTGCCATATAATTTGAGGAAAGCGGGCGGGTGTTGATGTCATCTCCGTAGTCGTCCTTGTCCTTGACAGAATATACCCAGTACGGTATACCTGACCACATAGCCGTATATCTGGCCGCTTCCATACAACGTGGAAGACCTGTGCACAGCGATTCGGCTATCGTACTGTCTCCCCTGGCTATGTTGCTGATTCCTCCCCCAAAGCGGACTGCATCGGCTGTAACGACACCTTCGTTTTCGCTATAATTGGAGAGTACAACACAATTGTTGGTGTTACATCCTGCGTCAAAATGAAATGTTCCAAGATATACCCAAGTGCTACCGCCCATTTTTTGGTTCACCCCAAATGAAGTTTCTACTCCTTGGTGCCTTATAATATACGTGGCATCGGATATACTGTTTGCCAAGGTGTGGTAAGAGACGTAAACGGCATAGTCTCCCTCCTCTGTTATGTACGGAACCCACAATGCTGTACTAGCATTCCTTTCGTTGTCAACAGTCTCCGCAACACGATAAGAACCTTCTTCAAACGGATTTTCCTTGTCACTGTAGTATTCGCGCAAATGGGCGAATCCTGTACCTCCGGTTTCCCATTCGCGCTTTGAGCAATCCTCTTTATAGACACCTTGTATATCCGGAGTGTCGTTGTCTACTATCACTTCATTTTTTTGCCAGTCTCGTTCACGTGGAGTATACACGACAGCCCCTGCATTTTCAAGCATAGGAATCAAATACGGAATCACGATTGATTGGGTAAGAAGGTCTTCGCTTGTGCAATAGAGCCTCGGTCTCTGCCACTCCCACTTATGGGCTGAGTTTTTGTAATACTTGCCGTGGCTTGCCCATAGGCTGATGTGTCTGTCCGCAAGGCCTTGTGTGATTTTGTATGGTTCACTTCGTCTGCTAATCCAAGGCTGTGACGTGTTAAAACCTTGACTGTATGTTCGGCAAGTGTCAGGCGTCTCCTTTAGGTTTGTAGGTATAAGGTCTTCTATACGCACATTTTGTGCATATATTACTAGGTTATAGTCTTTGTAAGAAGGGTCAACTTTTGTTCTAACTGTGGCATAGATTTCATCTACTAATTGCGGAGTGAAAGGCTGGCTCGAAAAGCCTTCATTGACATATATGGAGAGGGTCTTGGTTTCAGAGTCAACCTTGGTGTTTTCTATCGTTATTTTGTCTGTGCTGCTATATGCAGGGTTATTGTAGTTTGAGAAATATTCGCTTAGGGGTGTTTTCGGTATCTTGCGTGGCTTACGACGAGACTGAGCCGACAACCCTTCGGGTATCGTCAGCATGACTGCGCAAAGCAACATTACCGTTAATCTACAATTAGACAATCTCATGTTCGTTTCCTCAAGAGAAAATGTTAAATTGCAAATTGCTCGGGGTGTCTTCCTTTAAACCCTTTGTAATATTCCTTTATTTCAGTCATTTGTCCGTCCACGTCACCGTTTGGCATAATGGTCTTTTGGCAGACTATCATTTTTTTCTCATAGTCAAGTCCGTAGAGTAGGATAGGGATGCCAGCGTTTAGGGCTATGTAATAGAAGCCCTTTTTCCAGTCGGCATTTGCTTTTCTTGTTCCTTCAGGTGTGATACAAAGACGAAACTTGTCAGTTTTCTTTGCTTCTTCCGCTATCCTGACTGTCGTGTTGCAATGCTTGTTCCTATACACAGGTATTCCGCCAAGATAGCGCATCACATAGCCAAGAGGCCAAAAAAACCACTCCTTCTTCATAAGAAAAGAAGTCCTCTCGCCTGTGGCTCCACGGTACAATAAGCAGATGAAAAAGTCCCAATTGCTTGTATGTGGAGCAAGCACAACTATACATTTTTCCTGCCGTGGCACAGTGATGTGTACAGAGTACCCCATCCACTGAAAAAGCACTTTCCTACAAAAAAAACTTATCAGATTCACGCCAATGTTCCCATTGCTTCAACCACAGAGCCAACTCCTTCTCTAAAATCTTTTTTCAGCTTTTTGAAAAACATCTTGGTGTTTCCTGGTTCAACATGCGAAAGGCGTGCCACCAAGTCGTCACGCAATCTCAGAATCGACACCAATATGTTGTCCACGTCTTCAATATTTACGTCTTTTTTTGAATGTCGCAATACTACAGCTTCCGCCATGAGTTCTCCACAGATATATTCTATGTTTTTCTTCAATTCTCTCCTTTTCATTTTCCTGTATTTTTGTGTATGCTTAATTACGTATCTCGCTTATCTCTCATGGCAAAGATATGGACTATTTTATGAATACACAACAATGTCGTTCATTATTTATAGTGTTAACACTATTTTAATCCGATTGTTAGTGACGGACAACTTTTTTTTGTAATTTTGCATGCAAATTAAAATTGGTATCAAAATTTAACTGTCAAAAAATGGAAAAAAGCGCTTTACAGATTGCACGCGCTGCATACCAGCCCAAACTTCCCAAGGCTCTCAAGGGAGCTGTCGTAGCGGTGGAGGGTGACACCACGCAGAGTGTAGGCAATCAGTCTGAGATCAAGGCAATGTTCCCCAATACTTATGGAATGCCTGTTGTTACATTTGAGGCTAAGGCAGGCGAGGCCAAGAAGCCTGAGCCTTTCAATGTGGGTATCATCCTAAGTGGAGGTCAGGCTCCTGGAGGACACAACGTTATCAGTGGTCTTTATGATGGTGTGAAATCACTCAACCCCGATTGCAAACTCTATGGCTTTTTGATGGGACCTGGTGGCCTTGTAGACCACAAATACGTGGAGTTTACAGACAAGTTCATTGACGAATACCGCAACACTGGCGGTTTTGATATCATCGGTAGTGGACGTACCAAATTGGAAAAAGAGGCTCAATTTGAGAGCGGTATAGAGATTCTTCGTCAACTGGGCATCAAGGCTCTTGTCATCATTGGCGGTGACGACAGCAACACGAATGCTTGCGTCTTGGCAGAGTACTATGCTGCCAAGAAATATGGCGTACAGGTAATCGGCTGCCCCAAGACCATCGACGGCGACCTCAAGAACGACCAGATAGAAACATCTTTCGGTTTTGACACTGCATGCAAGACTTACAGCGAGCTTATCGGAAATATTCAGCGTGACTGTAACAGCGCACGCAAATATTGGCATTTCATAAAGTTGATGGGACGTAGCGCTTCTCACATTGCATTGGAGTGCGCACTTCAGACTCAGCCCAACGCATGTCTAATCTCCGAAGAGGTTGAGAAGAAACAAATGAGCCTGGATGATGTGGTCACATATCTTGCCAAGATTGTAGCTGACAGGGCAGCCGAAGGAAACAACTTCGGTACTGTGCTTATCCCGGAGGGTCTCATAGAGTTCATTCCCGCCATCAAGCGTCTCATTGCCGAACTTAATGAAGTTCTTACCGATCCTTCAACGGGTGAAAGCCGTGAGTTTGCATCTAAGGAAGAACAAGTGAAATTTGTAAAGGGCAATATCGCTCCAGAGAATCTGGCAGTGTTGGAGTCTCTTCCAAAAGATGTAGAGTTGCAGCTTTGCCTTGACCGTGACCCCCATGGTAACGTGCAGGTATCGCTCATCGAGACAGAAAAACTTCTTTCCGCAATGGTTGCGGCGAAGCTGGAGGTTTGGAGAGCGGAAGGTAAATACAACGGCAAGTTCAGCGCCCAGCATCATTTCTTTGGCTACGAGGGACGTTGTGCCGCTCCGTCCAATTACGATGCTGACTATTGCTATAGTCTCGGTTTCAACGCAAGCCGACTGATTGCCAATGGCAAGACTGGCTACATGTCAGTGATTAAAAACACGACAGCACCTGCGGACGAATGGATAGCTGGCGGAGTACCCATCACCATGATGATGAATATGGAGCGCCGCAATGGAGCCATGAAACCGGTTATTCGTAAGGCTCTGGTAGAACTGGATGGAGCTCCGTTCAAGTTCTTCGCAAGTAGACGTGACGAGTGGGCTAAGAATACATGCTATGTTTATCCCGGCCCCATTCAGTACTGGGGCCCGTCTGAAGTATGCGACCAGTGCACCAAGACTCTTGCATTGGAGCATCAAAAGTGATTGGCTTGCTCATAATAATTTCAGGTTCTGGAGATTTCGAACTCTCCAGAACCTGAAAATTTAGGTAAACAGGCGAACCACGTTGGGATGACATAAGAAAGTGAAAGAAGGAGAATACATGCACAGAACCGCAAAAAGACAGAAAACAGGCAGACGCAAGAAAAAGTCTGGATTTGGTTGGAGAAAGACTTTCAAACGTTACTGGTGGCTCTTTCTGTTTGGTGGAATAGTTGTGGTTGGCGGCTATGTCTTTCTCTTCTATTATTTCTTCGTCGGTCCGTTCAGTTTCAGGTGGAAGGCTATATACCGCAACCCCATATATCCTGAAGGGTATGATGTGAGGGGGATTGATATAAGTCACTATCAGAAAGACATACAGTGGGAGAGACTCCGCAATGAAACGCTTAATGATGACCCGATACGTTTTGTCTTCATTAAAGCCACAGAAGGGGAGAAACTATTGGACGAGGATTTCAATGAGAACTTTTATCAGGCAGGCGAAAACGGCTTTATCAGAGGTGTTTACCACTTTTATGTTCCAGGTGTAGATATCCGTAAGCAAGCGAAACATTACTTACACATGGTGCATCTTGTGCCAGGAGACCTTCCTCCAGTTTTAGATGTGGAAAATCGCGGCAACTTGTCAAACCAAGAGATCAAGGAGGATGTACGGACATGGTTGGAAATTGTCGGGAAAAAATATGGAGTACGTCCAATCATTTATACTGGATACAGGTTTCGTACCGACATACTCAACGATGCCTTCTTTGACGATTATCCGCTTTGGATTGCACATTATTATATAGACAAGATGGAATATAAGGGTAAGTGGGCGTTTTGGCAGCATACAGACTGTGGTAGATTGTCAAGTATTCCAGGCTTTGTAGACTGTAACATATTCAATGGGACCCCAGAGGAACTTTTGGATTTGACTATTAAAGAATAGTGTTAGAGTAAAAGAAGGCAGGTTGATTAAACATAATTGCGATTGTAATTTTATTATATAGAAGATGAAAAATCTAACATCCGAACAGTATTCTTCATTGAAATATATTGAGCTACCAGTGAGAGAAAGTGCGCCGTTGATGGAGTTCCTTCTCAAACAGATGTCCGGAACAAGCAAGAACAGAGTTAAAGACCTTTTGAGAGGACATGCTGTATCAGTTGACCGAAAGCTGGCAACTAAATATGACCTAATGCTCATTCCTGGACAAATGGTTCGTGTTAGCAGGCACAAGCGAAGCTCTGAATTGACGAACAGATTTGTCAAGATTGTCTACGAAGATAAGGATATCGTTGTGATTGAGAAGAACCAGGGCATTCTCAGTATGGCATCATCGCACAAGCAATATTGTATTAAGACTGTTTTGGACGAGTACTTCAAGAAAAGACATTTTCAGTGTACAGCTCATGTGGTTCATCGTCTCGATCGAGAAACGAGCGGGCTTATGATTTATGCCAAAAGTTTTGAAGCCAAGAAAATCTTAACTGACAATTGGCACGACATTGTCTTTGACCGCCGTTATGTGGCGATTCTCTGCGGCAGAGTTCCCGACGAAGGTGGCACACTTCATTCGTGGCTCAAGGACAACAAGGCGTTTTTCACATACAGCAGTCCCGAAGATAACGGTGGTAAAGAGGCCATAACACACTGGAGGAAACTGGATGAGAACAATGATTTTACTCTTGCGGAATTTAAACTGGAAACAGGACGAAAGAATCAGATACGCGTACATGCCAATGACATGGGATATCCTATTGCCGGAGATGACAAATATGGACATGGGAAAAATCCGTTGGGGCGACTGGCGTTGCATGCTTACCGTCTTTACTTCTATCATCCTGTTACTGGAGAGCCTATGAAGTTTGAGACACCGTTCCCTACCCCATTTCTAAACATTTTCAAACATAATAAGAGAGAGATTTTATAAAAAATTAAAAACAAACAAAAATGAAAGGTAAAATTTTCAAATCACTTGCCCTTGCAGCATGTGTGTTGTTCACTTCATGTGGACTCGGAACTACAGGTAGTTCGTCATCTTCATCGTCAACTACTTCTTCGCTTGGCAGTGGCATCTTGAGTAATGTGTTGACGTCTCTGCTGAGTGGTTCCACTACCACAGAGAGCTCTATTGTAGGAACATGGACATATTCTGGCCCTAAGGTTACCTTCGAGAGCGAAAACGTATTGGCACAGCTTGGAAGTACTGTTGCCAGCTCGAAGATTGAGGATGCACTTGGAACACAGCTCAAGAAGGTCGGTTTCACCGCAGGTTCCACAAAGCTCACACTGAACGAGGACAAGACATGCGTAATGACAGTCGGCAGTCGTCAGGTCTCTGGAACATATACATACGATTCCAAAAACAACAAGCTCACCATCACAGGCGCTCTTGGTCTAAGCTCTGTTAACTG
>CAVHNA010000070.1:0-12002 GCA_963637205.1 Bacteroidaceae bacterium | reverse complement strand
AGGGTACATCAAGCTCGGTCAGTCTTCTTCCACGCTCTCGGGAGGAGGGAACCAGCGTGTGAAACTGGCCTACTATCTGGGGTTGGAGAAGACCAAGCCCACCGTGTTTATCTTCGACGAGCCAACCACCGGACTGCATTTCCACGACATCAAGAAGCTGTTGACTTCTTTCAATTCACTTTTGGACAGAGGGCATACCATCATCATCATAGAGCACAACATAGAAGTGATAAAGTGCGCCGACCATGTGATAGACCTCGGTCCTGAAGGTGGTGAGGCGGGCGGACGCATAGTGGCGTGCGGCACACCCGAGGAGGTGAGCATGTGCAAGGAGAGTTATACAGGTCAGTATCTGGCCAAGACTCTCAAACGAGAATGACGCGCTATATATAAAATGTATAGGCGACATACAAGCCGACAAGAAAAATAATTTAAGCCGTATGCTTGGCCGAAAAAACGAAAAAGCGTATCTTCGTGACGAATTAGGACATATTAAAACAAATAAGATTATGAAAAAAATGCTTCTCGCGCTGCTTCTGGCAGTTGTTTCAACAAGTGCCTCCGCACAGTTTGAGAAAGGTACCACGTATGCCAACGTATCTCTCTCCGGACTGAACATGAGCTACAACAAGCACTCCAAATTCTCGCTCGGCATACAAGGCTCGGGAGGTTACTTCGTACAAGACGGATGGATGATATTGGGACAGCTAGGATGGGACCACAAGAACGAATACAACGATTTCACCATAGGTGCGGCAGGAAGATACTACATACAGCAGAATGGACTGTATCTCAATCTGGGTCTGAAATACCAGCACGTAGGTCCCGACGACGTGGCGAACAACATCTTCCTCACTCCCGAAGTGGGATATTGCTTCTACGTCAACCATTTCCTGAGCATAGAGCCTGCCATCTACTATGACATGTGCCTCAATAAATACGCCGACTACAGCACGGTAGGTCTGAAAGTGGGCTTCGGCTTCTATTATTGACATTCCGACTTGTTTTTACCGTCATAACTCTTATGTGGCTGTGTCTATGTCTTGACACAGCCACATTATTTGTTGTACAAAATGACGGAAAAAGAATAAAAAGCGTTACCTTTGTGGCATGGAATACATAAAACACATCACCATAAGCCTTCTTTTGTCATTTGCGTCGTATGTCTGCATTGCGCAGGAGTTGTTCCACCCTTCCGAACCGTCACCCAAACATGAGGTGAGAGCCGTTTGGCTCACTACCCTGTGGGGACTGGACTGGCCTAAGACGAAGGCCACAAACGCGACGACGATGGAGAAGCAGAAGAAAGAACTCACGCAGACGTTGGACAAACTGAAGGAATGCGGCATCAACACTGTCATCCTACAGACACGCACCAGAGGCAGCGTCATCTACCCCAGCAAGATAGAGCCATGGGACGAGGCGCTAACAGGACAGTTCGACCGTTCGCCCGGATACGACCCTCTGGCCTTCGCCATAGACGAAGCTCACAAACGTGGCATGCAGCTGCACGCATGGATAGTGACCGTTCCCTGCTTCAAGATAAACGTAGCCAAAAGGATGGGCAAAAAGGGACTGCTGCACACCCACCCCACTCTGCTGAAGAAACTACTGGACACCTACTACCTTGACCCCGGACTGCCAGGCACAGCCGAATATATATCGTCCATCTGCGCCGAGATAGCCTCGGGCTACGACATCGACGGCATACACTTCGACTATATAAGGTATCCTGAATACAAAGAGCCGTTCCCTGACAACGCCACATACAAAAGGTACGGAGGGAAACGTCCCAAAGACGAATGGCGCAGGGACAACATCACACATATAGCCGCCTTGGCGTACAAGACAGTGAAAGCCATCAAACCGTGGATACGCATGAGCTGTGCGCCTGTCGGAAAATACCGCGACCTGAAACGTTTCTCGGCATACGGTTGGGACGCATACGCCGCCGTACACCAAGACCCTCAGAAATGGCTGCGCGACGGCATTATGGACATGCTCTTCCCCATGATGTATTTCCGCGGAAACCATTTCTTCCCCTTCGCCGCCAACTGGCAAGAGGAGTCATGCGGGCGCACAGTGGTGCCCGGATTGGGCATATACCTGCTGAGTCCGAAAGAAGGAGACTGGGACTGGGAAGTCATCCAGAGGGAACTGTGCTTCATACGACAGCAGAAGCTGCAGGGGCAGGCATACTTCCGCAGCGAGTTCCTCACGGACAACCACAAAGGGGTAATGGACTACTTGCACAAATCATACTACCCTTATCCCGCTCTCATCCCACCAATGACGTGGCAAGACAACGTGCCGCCGTCAGCCCCGGAGATAACAGAGAGCAAACGCATTGACGGAGTGACATACAGCGTGAAATGGAAGCCTCAGGAGGTCGGGAACGGAGGATGCACATACGCAATTTACTGTAGCAAGACATTGCCAGTAGACACCTCAGACCCCAAAAACCTAATATGCGTCACGCACGACACCTCCTACAGCTACAGTCTGCTTGCCGCCACGCTGATGGAACTGCATTTCTGCGTCACAGCCATAGACAGGTGCGGAAATGAAAGTGAGCCCACTGCATTCGGGCAACGTGACACACAGTAACAACATACCTTGTGTACTGGGAGAACAATGTTAAATCCACAGAAACATATACAACAACAAATATGGTCACTAACATAAAGAACTCTATATACCTCTGGTTCTGGAAATCTAAAATGGGGGGGGTGAAGACTCTGCATGGAAGGTTCAAGATAAAACGTTCCTACGACTCTTTCTACTCCACAGTGTATGACATTAGGTGGTCTGTGTCTCTTCTTGGCAAAGACAACAAGGTGTTGGCCAAGCGCACAATATACGAAAGAACGGACAAACGACATGTGGTAAACACAATACGACATATTGAAAAAAAGACGTTGCCCAAAGTCATGCACGACATGGCAAAAGCGCACACATAACGGTTTTGCAACTCCGAAACGGGTCTATGGAGGAAATGCTGTCATGAAAGATATACTCAAACTGTATGCGACCATTGGAACTGAGATATAGGCGCGCAAGACCGTTAAATTTATTTAAAAGACAGACACATCTTTGTTATACACAAGAGAAAACCGCTGCGAATCAAATATTCTTTGTACCTTTGCGTGCGAGTTTTTAACAACATTTATTAACAATTAATCAATCTGTATGGCAGATTACAAAAACGTTGCCCCATTGGCAGACTTCGACTGGGATGCTTACGAGAATGGCGACAACAACACAGAGCTGAGCCACGAGGCTCAGGAGGAAGTTTATACAGGCTCCCTCAACAAGGTAAGTGACCACGATGTAGTTGACGGCACCGTCATCGCTATGAACAAGCGCGAGGTGGTGGTGAACATCGGCTTCAAGAGCGATGGTATCATACCTACAAGTGAATTCCGTTACAACCCCGACCTGAAGCTAGGTGACACCGTAGAGGTGTACATCGAGAATCAGGAGGACAAGAAGGGACAGCTCGTCCTGTCTCACAAGAAGGCGCGTGCAGCCCGTTCTTGGGACCGTGTCAACGAGGCTCTGGAGAAGGAAGAGATTATCAAGGGTTACGTCAAGTGCCGCACAAAGGGCGGTATGATTGTAGACGTGTTCGGCATCGAGGCATTCCTGCCCGGCAGCCAGATTGACGTCAAGCCCATCCGCGACTACGATATCTTCGTGGGCAAGACCATGGAGTTCAAGGTAGTCAAGATCAACCAGGATTACAAGAACGTGGTAGTAAGCCACAAGGCTCTCATTGAGGCTGAGCTGGAACAGCAGAAGAAGGAGATAATGAGCCGTCTGGAGAAGGGTCAGGTACTCGAAGGTACTGTCAAGAACATCACCTCATACGGTGTATTTGTCGACCTTGGCGGTGTGGACGGACTCGTCCATATCACAGACCTCTCTTGGGGACGTGTCAACGATCCCAAGGAAGTGGTACAGCTCGACCAGAAGATCAACGTCGTCATACTCGACTTCGACAACGAGAAGAAGCGTATCGCACTTGGTCTGAAGCAGCTCACTCCTCATCCATGGGAAGCTCTGGACCCCAACTTGAAGGTTGGCGACCACATAAAGGGCAAGGTAGTGGTTATGGCAGACTACGGAGCTTTCATAGAGATAGCCCCCGGCGTGGAGGGTCTTATCCACGTAAGCGAGATGAGCTGGAGCCAGCACCTGCGCAGCGCACAGGACTTCATGAAGGTTGGCGACGAGGTAGAGGCTGTCATCCTGACTCTCGACCGCGAGGAGCGCAAGATGTCTCTCGGCATCAAGCAGCTTAAGGACGACCCATGGGAAAACATAGAGGCTAAGTACCCTGTAGGAAGCAAGCACACCGCAAAGGTACGCAACTTCACCAACTTCGGCGTGTTCGTTGAGATAGAGGAAGGCGTAGACGGCCTTATCCACATCAGCGACCTCAGCTGGACAAAGAAGGTTAAGCACCCCAGCGAGTTCACCCAGATAGGTGCGGAGATAGAGGTTGTGGTACTGGAGATAGACAAGGCCAACCGTCGTCTCTCTCTCGGTCACAAGCAGCTGGAAGAGAATCCTTGGGACGTATTCGAGACCATCTTCACACAAGACAGCATCCACGAGGGTACCATCGTAGAGTTGCTTGACAAGGGCGCTGTCGTACAGCTGGAATATGGCGTAGAAGGCTTTGCCACACCCAAGCACCTCGTCAAGGAGGATGGCAGTCAGGCTAAGCAGGGAGAGAAGCTTCCCTTCAAGGTCATAGAGTTCAACAAGGACAGCAAGCGCATCATCCTCTCTCACAGCCGCATCCACGAAGACGCACAGCGTGCAGAGGCTCGCGAGGCAAAGAAGAACGCTTCTAAGCGTCAGGGCTCGCACAAGGATGAGATACCTGCTATACAGAACCAGGCAGCCAGCACCACGCTCGGCGACCTTGACGCACTGGCAGCTCTGAAGGCCAAGATGCAAGCAGGCGAGTAATGTCCCGACATAGGGAATACTCTACAGACATGATATTCACGGGAGGGACAGTGTGCACACTGCCCCTCCGTTTGTAATTGCCCGTCTCTTCCATTAGAACAAACCAACGACAGATGGAATCTTTTGAAGTAAACATATTAGGTTGTGGTTCTGCCAAGCCTACCACACGTCACCTGCCGTCGGCGCAAGTGGTGAACATACGCAACAAGTATTTCCTCGTAGACTGTGGTGAAGGGGCGCAGAAACAAATGCAGCACATGCGGCTCGCCATGGCACGCATAGGTGTCGTCTTCATCAGTCACAACCACGGCGACCATGTGTTCGGACTTCCCGGGCTCATCAGCACCATGTCACTACTCGGCCGTACCGCCGACCTGCACATATACGCTCCCCAACAGACATCGGCACTTATAGACTTCACGCTCTCGCACTATTGCACCGATATCACATACAAGGTGGAGTTCCACCCTATCAACACGCGCGAACATTATATTATATATGAAGACCGCAGCGTGACGGTATGGAGCATACCTCTTAACCACCGGCTTCCGTGTAGTGGATTTCTCTTCCGCGAAAAGGCCGGACTTCCGCATATCCGCAGAGACATGATGGACGCGTTCAATATCCCCCACAGCCAGGTCAACAACATAAAGGCAGGGGCGTCGTGGACCACGGAAGACGGCACAGTCATTCCACACGAAAAGCTGACGACGCCCGCAGACAAGGCCAGAAGCTATGCCTACTGTTCCGATACAGCGTACATGCCGTCGCTGGCGCCACTGCTGCAAGGCGTTGACCTACTCTACCACGAAGCCACATACGCCGACGAGAACATCCTGCAAGCCGGCAAGTATCTCCACTCCACAGTCTCGCAGGCAGCCACATTGGCCAGGGACGCCGGAGTAGGCGAACTGTGTGTGGGCCATTTCAGTGCTTCCATAGACAACGAAGAGAACCTTTTGGCAGCGGCTAAGGCCATTTTTCCTCAGACAATACTCGCAAAAGAGGGCTTGCGCATAAAAATATAGGCTAAATTCACTTTTTCATGCAAAAAAGTTTGTCGTTGTAAAATAAAAAATCTAACTTTGCGTTAGGAAATACCGAAAAGATGAAGAAATATCTGATTATATTGATGTCCTTGACATTGGCTTCAGCCCCGGCAGTGATGTCCGCACAGACGGACCACGAGAGGGTGGAGACCAGTCTGGCAGGCATATCCATTACCGCCAATGGCAGTAGTGTGCATGTGTCGGGAGCCAATGGGCAGACACTGGAGATATTCAACATCACGGGAGTCAGGGTAGCCACCATGCGCATAGACAGCGACGACAAGACTTTCACTCTCAACCTTCCCAAAGGCTGTTACCTGCTGAAGATAGACAAGGTAGTACGCAAGGTTTCCATAAAGTAAACCACCACTCCGTGTGATGGACGAGAGATTCATTCTTTCACAGCTGCGCCACGACTCTACACGCGAAGAGGCTTTCACTTCACTTATCAGACAATATCAAGAGCCTTTGTATTGGCAGATTCGTCGTATGGTACTGCACCACGACGACGCTGACGATGTCCTGCAAAACACATTTGTCAAGGCGTGGATGGGCATAGACAGTTTCCGCGGCGAGTGCAAGATAAGTACATGGCTCTACCGTATAGCCATCAACGAGACACTCTCTTTTCTGGACAAGAAGAAAAAGACGCCCTCGGGCGGTGACGCTGACATCACGGTTGCCGACACCCTAATAGGCGACATCTATTTCGATGGAGACCAAACCCAGGCACAACTGCAAGAGGCCGTGGCGCAATTGCCCGAAAAACAAAGGCTGGTCTTCAATATGAAATACTTTCAGGAGATGACGTATGAGGACATCAGCGAAATACTCGGCACCAGCGTAGGAGCTCTGAAAGCGTCGTACCATATAGCGGTTAAGAAAATCACGAGTTTTTTCGACAAAAACGATTAAACCTTTACCACATGCACACATCAAATCATAATAAAGGTATAAAGACTATGACGGAAGAGAAAGCATTGACGGACAAGTATGGGAAAGCCAATCATTTCCGCACGCCGGACCATTACTTCGACGAGTTGCCACAGCGCATCATGGCAAAGATACCGCACAGGGAGACCAGACGTAGAAGGTGGCAGTGGGCGGCGGCAGCCGTTGTTACCGGGTGCGTGGCTGCGTCTGGGCTGGCACTCCTACACCACGGAAACACAGAGACAGAAACCACATTACACGACACACAGTTCATAGAGGATGTCCTCAACTATTCCATGATAGACAATAGCGAAATAGCGACATATCTGACGGAGGCAGAATATCAATGAAAAAAATATTGTTCGCCATCACCTTTTGCGTCTTCTCCGCTGTCTACAGCATGGCACAGCCCGGAGGCAAAAGGTTCAGCCCCGAAGAGTTCGAAGCCAAGCTGGAGGCCTTCATCACAGACGAAGCCGGCTTCACTCCGTCTGAGGCGAAAGCATACTACCACATCTACCACGAGATGAAAGACAAACAGCGGCAGTTGCAATACAAGATATTCGAGATAAAGAAATGCCTCTCCCCTTACACCACTGACAAGGAGTGCGCCAATGCCATAGCGGACATAACGAAACTCAACAAACAGAAGGCGCAACTGGAAGAGACCTACTACAAGAGCCTATGCAAGGCCGTGCCGGCACGCAAGGTCTTCAGAGCCATGCAGGCGGAAGACAAATTCCACCGCCAGATGCTTGACCACATGAACCACAAGAGAAGGTAACGGGCTATAGCCCCTGCTCTTTCGCCTCGTTCCACAACCTGTCCATCTCCGCCAACGTCATGTCCTGCACTTGCTTGCCGGCTTCTTTAGCTTTACTATCCACATAGTTGAAACGACGGATAAACTTCTGGTTGGTACGTTCCAGAGCGTTGTCGGGGTTGATGTGATAGAGACGTGCGGCGTTGATAAGACTGAACACGAAGTCGCCAAACTCATTGGTCTGCTTCTCCCTGTTGTCTTCCTGCGCCAGTTCCGCTTCCAGTTCCGCCAGTTCCTCCCTGACCTTGTTCCACACGTCTTCTTTCTTGTCCCAGTCAAAGCCTACGTTGCGGGCTTTCTCCTGTATACGGTACGCCTTGATGAGCGAAGGCAACGAAGACGGCACCCCGCTCAGCACAGTCTTGTTGCCGTCCTTCTCCTTTTGTTTTATCTTCTCCCAGTTCTCCGCCACTGCGCCAGCCGTGTTGGCCACCGCTTCCCCGTACACATGTGGATGCCGGAAGATCAGCTTGTCGCAGAGCTTGTCACAGACATCGGCAATGTCAAAGTCCTCCGTCTCGCTTCCTATCTTGGCGTAGAACACCACGTGCAGCAACACGTCGCCCAACTCCTTGCAGATATTCTTGGTGTCATGCTTCAGCAGTGCGTCACACAACTCAAACGTCTCCTCTATGGTATTCGGGCGCAGGCTTTCGTACGTCTGTTTTCTGTCCCACGGACATTTCTCCCTCAGCTCATCCATCACGTCCAGCAGACGCCCGAAAGCTTTCAGTTTTTCTTCTTTAGTGTGCATACGTTTCCTTTTGTAATTGCGCATGCAAAGATACTACATTTTGCCGACAAAAGGACACAAATGTCTCTTTCCCTAATAAATAATGTATGCTGAAAGTTAAGGTTTTCAACTAAATTATGTAACTTTGCGCGACATTTGGACAAACTGCAAACTATATAAAACAATATGGAATTAGCACCTAAATACGCGCCTCAGAATGTTGAGGGCAAATGGTACCAGTATTGGCTGGATCACAAGTTGTTCAGTTCCAAGCCTGACGGCAGGGAACCATACACTATAGTAATACCCCCACCCAACGTGACCGGTGTGCTGCACATGGGACACATGCTCAACAACACCATTCAGGACATACTGGTGCGCAAAGCGCGTATCGACGGCAAGAACGCCTGCTGGGTTCCGGGCACCGACCACGCCAGCATCGCCACCGAAGCAAAGGTGGTAAACCGTCTCGCCGAGCAGGGCATCAAGAAGCGCGACCTCACACGCGAGGAGTTCCTCAAGCACGCATGGGAGTGGACCGACGAGCACGGAGGCATCATCCTCAAGCAGCTTCGCCGTCTGGGAGCTTCGTGCGACTGGGACCGCACAGCTTTCACCATGGACGAGAAACGCAGCGAGAGCGTGCTAAAGGTATTCGTTGACCTGTACCGGAAGGGCCTCATCTACCGCGGACTGCGCATGGTAAACTGGGATCCCAAGGCGCAGACGGTGCTCTCAACGGAGGAAGTGGTCTACCGCGACGAGAAGAGCCACCTGTTCCACCTGCGTTATTATGTGGCGGACGCTGACACCAATCCCGTGGTGCCCACAGGCGTGGAAGGCGAAGTGCTACATATTGACGACAAAGGACGCTACTACGCCGTGGTGGCTACCACACGCCCCGAGACCATCATGGGCGATACCGCCATGTGCATCAACCCTAAAGACCCCAAGAACCAGTGGCTACGCGGACACAAGGTGACAGTGCCCTTGGTGAACCGCGTCATACCTGTCATAGAGGACCGCTACGTGGACATTGAGTTCGGAACAGGCTGTCTCAAGGTAACGCCTGCGCACGACGTCAACGACTATGCGTTGGGCAAGGCTCACAATCTGGAGACCATAGACATCTTCAACCCCGACGGGACTATCTCCGAAGCGGCTGGCATGTACGTAGGGCAAGACCGTATGGACGTGCGCAAGCAGATATCCGAAGACCTGAAGAAAGCTGGACTGATGGAGAAGGTGGAGGACTACGATAACAAAGTGGGATACTCCGAGCGCAACCAGGACACCGCCGTGGAGCCGCGCCTCTGCAAGCAGTGGTTCCTTTCCATGAAGCACTTCGCCGACATAGCTCTGCCGCCAGTGCTGGAAGGCAAGATAAAGTTCTACCCCACCAAGTACGTCACCACATACCGCAACTGGCTTGAAAACATACAGGACTGGTGCATCTCGCGCCAACTGTGGTGGGGACACCGCATCCCGGCGTATTTCCTTCCCACCGCCGAGGGCGAGGAAGAGAAGTTCGTGGTGGCGCTCTCCGTGGAGGAGGCTGTAGAGGAAGCACGCAAAATAGCAGGCTACGAGAACATCACCGCTGACCAACTCACGCGCGACGAAGACGCGCTTGACACTTGGTTCTCTTCTTGGCTGTGGCCGATATCGCTCTTCGACGGCATCAACAATCCGGGTAATGAGGAAATCAACTATTACTATCCCACCTCAGACCTCGTCACCGGTCCGGACATCATCTTCTTCTGGGTGGCCCGCATGATAATGGCTGGCGAGGAATACATCCACGACGTGCCGTTCCGCAACGTGTACTTCACCGGCATCGTGCGCGACGAGCTGGGACGCAAGATGAGCAAGAGCCTCGGCAACAGTCCCGACCCCATAGGGCTTATAGAGAAATACGGAGCGGACGGTGTGCGTATGGGTATGCTCCTCGCGGCTCCTGCCGGCAACGACATTCTCTTCAAGGAAGACCTCTGCCAACAGGGAGCGGCCTTCTGCAACAAGATATGGAACGCCTTCCGTCTCGTCAGGGGATGGCAGGTGGACTCTTCCCTTGCGCAGCCGGAAGCCAACGCTAAGGCGGTGGCATGGATGGAGGCCAAGATACGCCTCGTAGTAGCGGAAATCAACGATCTGTATTCCAAGTATCGTCTCAACGAAGCTCTCATGGCCATCTTCAAGCTGTTCACCGACGAGTTCAGCGGTTGGTACTTGGAGATGATAAAGCCTGCCTACCAAGCTCCAATAGACACCGCCACGCAGACAGCCACTCTCGGAATATTCGAACAGCTGATGAAGGTCATACACCCGTTCATGCCTTTCATCACGGAGGAGATATACCAACACATAGCAGAGCGTGCCGACGGCGACAGCATCATGGTAAGTACACTCACGCTGGATGCCCCCTCGGAGGCTGACACTGCGTTGGCCGCCGACTTCGAACATGCCAAGCAAGTGATAAGCGGCGTACGCGCCATCCGTCAGAGCAAGAACATCTCGCCGCGCGAACCTCTGAAGCTGGAGGCATCGGCAGGTGCGGACATCGCTGCGTGGTCAGACACCATAAAGAAGCTGGCAGGGCTCTCCAGGATAGCCAAGGTGGAGAAGAAGAGCGAGGGTACACAGTCGTTCCTTGTGGGGACGGAAGAATATGCGGTACCACTGGGCAGCCTCATCGACGCCAAAGCGGAGATTGCGAAGGCTGAGACGGAGATAAAGCGTCTGCAAGGTTTCATGGCTGGCATACAGAAAAAACTCTCCAACGAACGTTTCGTACAGAACGCGCCGGCGCAAGTGGTGGAACTGGAGCGCAAGAAGATTTCCGACGCCGAGAGCAAGATCGCTGCTCTGCAAGAGACTATAAACGGACTGAAGTAACATATACGCCGCCCCATCAAGAATAGGCGGCAGAAACCATGATGATGGAGCCAACCTCACGAGTCAGTGAAGTTGGCTCTTTCTTTGCCAACATCATGATGCCTTCGTGGTCAAGGACATCCGTAAGTCGCAGCTTCCCATCTGGAGCCTGCAATTTCAACTGGTTAGTGACACTAACCAGTTCATTCCCGTCCTTTTTCAGTTTCGCCTTCAGGTACTTCCAGTAGTTACGCGTCTTGGCGTAGTCGTCCTGCTCGTTCACCACACTGATGATGTCGAGCACCGAGAACCACCATTTGTCTGGTCATCATTCCAAACGGCTCTCACTTACCCAACGGCACACATACATTATATGATATAGACTGCAGCTTCTTGTCAGAAACAGAAACCATTGAGGAGTGGAAGACAAAATCCCGAACGAAGGCATTTGTGCTTTCATCATACCTGTTTTATAGGCATCGTCACGACGATTTTTATGGGCTTATCATATCGTACGACGTGAGGTTGTCAAGTCGTACGACATGAAGTTATGTAGTTGTACAACATGAGGTTGTATGAACGTACAACATGAGGTGCTATAGTTGTACAA
>CAVHNA010000069.1:0-12012 GCA_963637205.1 Bacteroidaceae bacterium | reverse complement strand
CGCATCGGCAAGCCTTACGTTGAGGTAGACGCTGACCGTATAGTGGGTGTGATAGAGTGTGACGTTCCAGACGAGGCACGTAGTTTCAAAGACCCGGATCCCATAACCACACAGATAGGGCAGAACGTGGCTGACTTCCTGCTCGCCAACCTGCGTAGCGGACTTATCCCTAAGTCATTCCTTAACTTGCAGAGCGGCGTGGGCAGCGGTGCCAATGCTGTTTTGGGCGCGCTAGGGCAGTGCCCCGAAGTGCCGGACTTCAACATATATACTGAGGTGCTGCAGGACGCTCCCGTGAATCTGATGAAGCAAGGACGCGTGCTTAGTGCGTCTACATGCTCGCTCACCGTCACCAATGGATGCCTGCAAGACATATACGACAACATAGACTTCTTCAAGGACAAGCTGGTGCTTCGTCCGTCGGAGATAAGCAACTGCCCCGAGGTGATAGCTCGCATTGGGGTGTGCGCCCTCAATACCGCTATTGAATGTGACATCTACGGTCATGTCAACTCCACCAAGATATGCGGTACCAAGATGATGAACGGTATCGGTGGCAGCGCAGACTTTGCGTCGTCGGCTTACCTGTCCATCTTCACCTGTGGTTCTACCACCAAGGGAGGTGCCATCAGCAGCATTGTGCCATTCGCCAGTCACATTGACCACACCAATCACTACGTAGACGCTGTGATAACAGAGTACGGCGTGGCTGACCTCAGGCACAAGAGCGACATGCAGAAGGCGGAGGCTCTCATACAGGTGGCTCATCCCGACTACCGTCCGTTGCTGCAGGACTACCTGCGTCTCTCGCAGAAGAACGGTGGACACACACACCACACACTGAGTGCGGCGTTCGCTATGCACGACACCTTCATGCGCAAGGGCGATATGCGTCTCACCGATTTTGCTGAATACATCAAGTAACGACACGTCCGGCGATGTCCGGACTATGAATGTAGCGATGCCCGGCCTGTGTATATCAGACCCCGGGCATCGGCGTTCTCTAGCTCCCAAAGGTGATTCTTGATATTTTACTTGATGTCTTGCGTTGAACCGTGTGTGTACTGTGTTTCTTCCGAGTCAGATGACGCCATTATCTCTTGTAGAGGTATCCTCACGAAGTCCCTTTCCATGATGCAAGGGTGGGGAAGGGTGAGCGAAGGAGTGGAGATGTGCAGCTCGTCGTATATCAATAGGTCAATGTCTATGGTACGGTCGTGGTATACACCGTCTTGGCTTTTCTGTCTGCGTCCCAGCGCCCTTTCTATCTCTTTTGTCTTTTTTAGGCATTCCTCTGGAGTCAGTGCAGTACTTATGCGGCATGCGGCGTTGAGGAATTTGTTGTCCGATTGGAATCCCAATGGCTCGGTCTCCATGATGGACGATACGCTCTCTACCTTTCCCACACGCTCTTGCAGTAGGCGTATGGCTTGACTGATGTAGGTGCGCCTGTCGCCCAGGTTGCTGCCCAGTCCGAGGTAGAGCGTGTGCATCAGTCGTTGAGAATGAGCATGGCGTCGCCGTACGTTCCGAACCTATACCTCTTGTCGGGGTCGTTTTCGTTGTATTTTATGGCTTGCTTGTAGGCCATCATTATTAGGTCGTAGCCGCCGTAGGCGCACACCATCATCAGTTGTGTGCTGCATGGTGGATAGAAGTTGGCCACCATGGCGTCGGCCAGCTTGAATTCGTATGGAGGGAAAATGAACTTGTTGGTCCACCCGTCGAACTCTTTCAGTCTTCTGTCGGCACTGACGGCTGTCTCCAGAGTCTTTTGCACGGTGGTGCCTACAGCCACTACCTTGTGTCCTTGCTCCTTGGCTCTGTTTATCGTGTCGCAAGCCTCTGCGCCTATGTGCATCTCTTCTCCGTCGGTCTTGTGCTTGGTGAGGTCTTCCACGTCTATCTCACGGAAGTTGCCCAGTCCGCAGTGCAGCGTCACGTACGCCGTCTCTATGCCTTTTATCTCCATCAGCTTCATCAGCTGCGGCGAGAAGTGCAGACCGGAGACGGGGGCGGTCACGGCTCCTTCGTTCTTGGCGAACACGCACTGGAAATCCTCAAGGTCTTCGGGCGTGGCCGGACGCTTGATGAACTGTTTGGGCAACGGAGCCTCTCCCAGAGCGAAGAGTGAGCGTTTAAAATCTTCGTGGTCACCGTCGTAGAGGAAACGCAGGGTGCGTCCTCTGCTGGTGGTATTGTCTATCACCTCAGCCACCATGGACTCTCCTTCGCCGAAATAGAGCTTGTTGCCTATGCGTATCTTGCGTGCAGGGTCTACCAGCACGTCCCACAAGCGCATTGATGGGTTGAGCTCCCTCAGCAGGAATACCTCTATGGTGGCACCTGTCTTTTCCTTGTTGCCGAACAGGCGTGCTGGGAACACCTTGGTGTCATTGAACACAAAGGTGTCTTTCTCGTCAAAGTAGTCGAGGATGTCGCGGAAAGTTTCTCTGTGTTCTATCACTCCGCTCTTGGTGTGTACCACCATCAGTTTGCAGTCGTCGCGGAAGGGGGCCGGGTCTTGGGCTACTCTGTCTTCCGACAGTTTGTATCTGAATTGTGACAGCTTCATATAGTTGTGTCTTGCTTGTGTTATGTTGTGTGTGTATATTGTTTTCTGAAATCGTCTATGTTGATGCAGTTCTCTACTCTGGCATCACCTATTCGAGTGCGTCTGAGCGATGTAAGGTGCGCTCCGCTGTGTAGTGCCTCGCCTATGTCGCGCGCCAACGCCCTGATGTAGGTGCCCTTGCCGCATACCACGCGTATAGTGGCGCACATGGTGTCCGGGTCAAATTCCACCAGTTCTATCTCGTCTATCACCAGTGTCCTCGGCTTCAGCTCCACGTCCTTGCCCTTGCGCGCCAGGTTGTAAGCTCTTTTGCCGTCTACCTTACAGGCCGAGAACGATGGCGGCACTTGCTCTATGGTGCCCGTGAATAAGACGAGCACTTCTTCAAGCATGTCGCGTGTTATGTGCTCGGTTGGAAATGTGGCGTCTACGGGTTGCTCCAGGTCATACGAGGGTGTGGTGGCTCCCAGTTGCAGCGTAGCCACGTATTCCTTGGTATGCGCCTGCAGTTCCTCTATTCGTTTGGTAGCGTGTCCGGTGCATATTGTCACCACGCCCGTGGCGAGTGGATCCAGTGTACCTGCGTGTCCTACTTTCAACTTTTTCACGCCGAGATATTGGCAGAGCGTGCGTCTGACCTTGGCCACTAGGTCGAAACTGGTCCACCGTAGTGGCTTGTCAAAATACAGTATCTCTCCTTCTACGAAATCCATGCGCGGCGTGTCGTTATCCCAAAATTAAGACCAGTACGCCTGCTATAGCGCAATATATGCCGAAGTAAACCAGTTTGCCTTTCTTCACTATGTCTATCATCCATTTGCATGCTATGCAGCCAGACACGAAAGCGGCAAAGAAACCGACCATGAGAGCCGTGGGGTCTGCATTACCGAAGATATCTTCGCCCTTCATGGCCTTCAACGTGTCCAGCAGAGCCTCGCCGAGTATGGGAGGTATGACCATGAGGAAAGAGAACTGCGCAAGTTGTTCTTTCTTGTTGCCGTTGAGAAGTCCGGCGGCTATAGTGGTGCCAGAACGTGATAGGCCTGGCAGCACGGCCAGTGCTTGGGCGAGTCCTATGACGAGAGCGTCGCGCATGGAGATGTTCTCTTTCTGCCGGGGCTTGGCGAAGTAGGAGAACGTGAGCAGTGCGGCTGTGCAGCACAGCATGGTACCAACTATTGTTAGCCCAGACCCGAAAATTTCTTCCACGCAGTCCTTGAAGAACACACCCACTATGCCGACAGGAATCATGGAAATGACGATGTTGATGGCGTATTTCGTCTCATCGTTGAGGCGACACTTACAGAGACCTTTCAGTATCCAGCTTACTTCACGCCATAGTACCGCGAGCGTGGAAAACACGGTGGCCACGTGTACGAGTATGGTGAATGCGAGATTTTCCTCCCCGTCTATGCCGAAGAGTGCCGCGCCTATGGCCAAGTGTCCGCTGCTGCTTATGGGCAGGTATTCGGTGAGCCCTTGCACCAGACCTAATACCAATGCTTCTATAGTATCCATGCCGTCTGTCAGTTGTTAGATTTGTCAATGCGTTTGTCCTTGTACATGATGGCGACTACTATGAATATGAAGCCGGCGAGGCTTACCAGCGGGGCCACTTTGATGCGGCGTGCGCAGAATATGTCGGCGTTGAACGCCTCTTCTGTGCTGCCGGAACCCGACATCAGTATCAGTCCGACTATCACTATTGCCATTCCAATAGCCAGCAGAATGTAGTTTCTCTTTGTGAATGCGTAATTGCCCATATTTTGATTCCTTTTGTCTTGATTTTTTGTCGTCTTCTCAGTACACTTCGTCTCCTCTTTTTCTCAGCGAGCTTGTCACCGACATAAAGGTACACACTACCGTTATTATCAGTCCGGTGCCGAGAAGTATGGCTGCTGTTATGCCCATGTTGGTGAAAGTGATGTATTTTACTATCGTTGCGTCGTATCTCTCTGCCCATTTTATGCACGAGAACAATATTCCACAGGCCAGAAAAGCGGAGGTCACGCCTATTCCGCATGCCATTTTTATGAACGGACGGCGTATCAAGCACCACCTGGCTCCCACCAGTTTCATGGTGCGTATGGTGAAACGGTGACTGAACACACTCAGTCTAACGGTGTTGTTTATCAGTACTAAGGAAACCACCAACAACAGCAACGCTACAGCCAGCAGTAGTACTGAGACTCGTTTGAGGTTGTGGTTGAGACTGTCCATCAGGTCTTTCTGGTAGATGACGTCCGTCACGTACGGCATGGCTTTCAGCTCGGAGGAAATCCATATCAGGCTGTCGTTGCACGTGTAGTCGGCGTTCATTTTCATCTCCAACGTTATGGAAAATGGATTCTCTCCGAGGAACTCCGTCGGCTCCACCCCCATGCTTTCTATCTGTTCTTTCAGGGCTTGTTCCGGACTTATGTAGTCTATGGAACATGTGTACGGTTTTTCCTGTAGTTCGGCTTGCGTCCTTTTTGCATCTTCCTTTCGTGTCCCGTCTTCCAAAATCACCGTTACCACGAGGTTCTCCTTCACATAGTCGCCGAGAGCTTTGGCGGCCAATATCGTTAAGGTCACGGTTCCGAGAAGAACCAGCACCATGGTAGTGCTTATCGTGCTGGTGACGGCTTGCATAAGCCACGAAGAGAACCTCTTTTTCATTCGTTGACCTCCTTTTCCTTATCACATACATCCACTCCCTTCAGCGTGGCACTGCTGCTGTCGGTGATTCTGACCTTCACGGTGTCGCCTATGTGGTGATGGCCGCGGTCTATTATCACCACCTTGTTTTGCCCCGTGCGTCCGAAAAGCTGGTCGCGGCTTCTCTTGCTCACTCCTTCCACCAGTATCTCGTATTCTTGGCCTATGCAGCGGCGGTTGTTTTCTGCGGAGAGTTCGTTCTGCAGGGCTATTAGCTCGTTCAGTCTTCTGGTTTTCGTCTCCTCGTCTATGTCGTCAGGCAAGTGCTTGCTGGCGTATGTGCCAGGACGTTCGCTGTATTTGAACATGAATGCACTGTCGTATCCGCATTCTCTCATCAGGCTGAGGCTCATCTTATGGTCCTCCTCGGTCTCGCTACAGTATCCTGCGAAGATGTCGGTGGAGATGGCGCAGTCCGGTATTATGCGCCTTATGGCAGTCACTCTGTCCAGATACCATTCGCATGTGTATTTTCTGTTCATCAGTTTCAGTATGCGGTTACTTCCGCTCTGCACTGGCAGGTGTATGTGGTGGCAGACGTTGGGTTCTTCGGCTATGACGTATAGCGTGTCGTCGCTCATGTCTTTAGGATGCGATGTGGTGAATCTCACCCTCATCTCCGGCACTTCCCTCGCCACCGTTCGCAACAACTGTGGGAAGGTCACTTCCGTGCCGTCTTCGCACATGCTCTTGTAGCTGTTGACGTTTTGCCCAAGTAAGGTCACTTCCTTGTATCCCTTGTCCCTCAAGTCGCGGCATTCGCGCAGGATGCTCCCCACGTCGCGACTTCTTTCCCTCCCGCGTGTGTACGGCACTATGCAGTAGTGGCAGAAGTTGTTGCAGCCCCTTGTTATGCTCACGAATCCTCCTATGTGCACACCGCATATCCTCTGCGGAACCACGTCCTTGTAAGTCTCTGTGGTGGACAGTTCTACGTTTATCGCTTTGTGCCCGCATTCCACTTGCGCTGTTAGGTCGGGCAGAGACATGTATGCGTCTGGGCCCACCACGATGTCTGCGTCGTACTTCTCTATCAGGTCTTCCTTCACTCTTTCGGCCATGCACCCGAGCACACCGATGATAATCTTGCGGCCTTTTCTCTTCAGACTGTTCAGGTACTCCAGACGACTCAAGATTTTTTGTTCGGCATTGTCCCTTACGGAACAGGTGTTCAGAAACACGGCGTCTGCGTCAGCCATGTTCTCGCATATCTCATACCCTGCCATGCCCATTACCGAGGCCACCACTTCACTGTCCGCCACGTTCATTTGGCAGCCGTATGTCTCTATCAAAAGTTTCTTTGCTGACATCTGTTCACCACACTTTGCGGCGCAAAGGTACGTCTTTTTTGCCACATAAACAGACTTTTGCGGTTTGAAATACGTCTTTGTCTCTAAAATAGTTTGGTTAAATATTGCAAAAAGCGTGGACGGAACATACCGTCCACGCTTTTCCGGGTTGGGCTACCTGGGTTCGAACCAAGACTAAGACGACCAAAATGTCTTGTGCTGCCATTACACCATAGCCCAATCCTATGGCTGCTTTCATCTGCAGCTGAGGTTTTAGCGGTCGCAAAGGTACGCCATTTCTCTCTAATGGCAAAGAAAAAGAACATTTTTTTGCCATTAGGGTCGGCTTTAGACGTTTTAGCTTTCTACGATATCTACCTTATTTAACTTTCAGCAGGAAATACTTCTTCTTTCCTTGTTGGGCGAGTATATATTTGCCGTCCAAAAGGTCATTGACGGAGATGGCCTTGTTGGGGTCTGGGAGTTTCTCTTTGTTGATGGAGACTCCTCCGCCCTGTGTCAGCTTGCGCATCTCGCCCTTGGATGCGAAGCATGACGTATGCTCTGCCAACAGGTCAATGGCTTTCACTCCCTCGCCTTCCAACAGTGATTTGCTAATCTCAAACTGTGGCACGCCGTTGAAGACGTCAAGGAGAGTCTGTTCGTCTAGTTTGGCGAGACTTTCCTTTGTGGCTTTGCTGAAGAGAATGCTGCTCGCTTCCATGGCCATCTCAAGGTCTTCCTTGCCATGCACCAGTATGGTCACCTCCTCCGCCAACCGCTTCTGCAGAACTCTGCGTCCAGGGTCTTGCCTGTGTTCCTCTATCAGTGCGTCTATGGTCTCCTTGTCTAGACTCGTGAATATCTTGATGTAACGTTCGGCATCCGTGTCTGCCACGTTAAGCCAAAACTGGTAGAAGGTGTATGGGCTTGTGCGATTGCGGTCCAGCCAAATGTTCCCGTTCTCTGTTTTTCCGAACTTCTTGCCGTCGGCCTTTGTGATGAGCGGACACGTGAGGGCGAACGCCTCATTCTCGTTGCCAAGCTTACGCCTTATCAGTTCGGTGCCAGTGGTGATGTTGCCCCATTGGTCACTGCCGCCCATCTGGAGCTTGCAGTTCTTGGTCTGGTATAAGTGGAGAAAGTCGTATCCTTGAAGCAGTTGGTAAGTGAACTCGGTAAAGGACATTCCATCCTGCGCCTCGCCGTTCAGGCGTCGCTTCACACTGTCCTTGGCCATCATGTAGTTTACTGTGATGCACTTGCCTATCTCGCGGGCGAAGTCCAAGAATGTGAAGTCCTTCATCCAATCGTAGTTGTTTACCATCTCGGCTGCATTTGGCGCATCGCTGTCAAAATTCAGGAAGCGGCCCAGCTGCTCTTTTATGCACTGTACGTTGTGGCGCAATGTTTCCTCGTTTAGCAGATTGCGTTCCAGGCTTTTCCCGCTTGGATCTCCTATCATGCCAGTTGCGCCGCCAACCAAAGCCAGAGGCTTGTGTCCGCATCTTTGGAAATGGCGGAGCATCATCACTCCACAGAGGTGGCCTATATGAAGACTGTCCGCCGTGGGATCTATACCTACGTATGCGGTCTGCATACCACTGGAGAGAAGTTCTTCCGTGCCAGGCATCATCTGATGCACCATACCTCTCCATTTGAGTTCTTCAACGAAATTCATCTTATCTGTTAATCTGTTGTTTTGGATGCAAAGTTACGCCTAATATGTTTAAACGCCAAATATGGACAAATGTAAACGCGAAATTTGTGTTAAAAAAAATTAAATGAGCATGTGGCAGTGATGCCCATTTTAAAAGTAGTCGTACCTTTGTCTTTAGAAGGAAAGGTGTAAAGTGTCGCAATGTCTTGATGGCACAGTGGTGTGGATAGAAGAAAGTGTGAGAATACATTATATATATGTTGATATTACAATTTAAAATATAACTTAAACATTATGAAAAGAAAGTTTTTTCAATTTCTCATGTTAGCGGCTTTATCGGTTGCCATGGGTTCGTTCGTAGGCTGTAAGGATACGAGCGATGACAATTACTTTGAGTTGAAGGACAAGGTCAGTTCCCTTGAGCAGAAGTTGCTTAAGAACGACCAAGACCTTGCGGATGCTTTGGAGACGCAGAAGCAGAACCTTCAAGCCCAAATTGACGAGATGTCAAGGACTTTGGAGCAAATCAACTCATGTACGTGTGATGCTACGCTCCCTTCTCAGGTGAGCGCTCTGAAGGATGCCCTTGAAACATTGAAGGGACAACTTGGTGACTCTGACAAGTTGCCTGCTGGTACTACGTTGATTGATAACATCACCAACATCATCAACAACTACGAGGTTCTTCAGGGTACTGTTTCCGGTATAAAGACCGCTCAGGAGCAGATGCAGGCTACAATAGACGACTTGCAGCAGAAACTGAATGACTTGAAGAATTACGACGACACAGAAATTAGAGCTAAACTGGCTGAGTTGGAAAATGCCATTGCTACAGCGAACGCAACTATCGAGACTGTCAAGCAGCAGGCTGAAGCCGCACAGCAGGCCGCTGATGCGGCTGCAACGGCAGCTGCCGATGCAGCTACCAAGGCAGCTGAAGCTGCAACAGCAGCAGCTGATGCGGCAACTAAAGCTAATGAAGCTTACGACAAAGCTGTAGCTGCAGGTGATGCCGCAGCCGAAGCCAAGGCAGATGCAGCTACCGCCCAAGCCGCTGCAGACGCTGCTAAGACAATTGCAGAGGCTGCACAGACTACCGCCGATGCAGCCAAGTCTTTGGCAGAAGCCAATAAGATTTTGGCAGAGCAGAATCAGGCTGACATCGCCACCATCAAAAACAACATGGTGATTCTTGACGGCAAGATTGCTGATGCCGCTAATGAAGCTGCAAAGGCTTTGGCACTCGCTCAGTATGACTCTATCATGATAGACAAGCTCATAGCCAACAATGCAGCAATGCAGACCTCTATAGACTCCCTCGCCGACGTTACAGAAACTCTTGGTGAGAAGGACAAGGAGTTGGCCGACGCAGTGACAAAGCTGGACACCAAGGTTGAAATGTTCAACTCCAGAATAGATTCCTTGGCTAAGGTCACTTCTGATCTCCAGACCAAGGTAACTGACCTTACCGATAAGTTGAATGACCTTATTGACAATAAGATTAAGGAGATGGAGGAGAACATTGACACCAACACAAAGAATATCGGTCAACTGAAGGAAGAGAGCGAAGAGGCTGACAAGAAGCTTCAGGAGCAGATAGACGACTTGGCAGACGCTGTTGACGCTTTGAAGGATCAGGTAGACGCCAACACGGACAACATCAATAAGATTTTCTCTGAATTGGCAGCTCTCAAGAACGCTATCGCCAGCCAGATTACAGGCATCGAGATACAGAAGGTTACCAATCCTTGGTTCGGTTCGTTCAGCACACCGTTTGACATCAGCAGCAATATCCTCATTGCTTTCTATGGCAACGCAGCTAACGACATCTATTTCCCCAGCCAGACTGGTTATGGACCTTACGCAGCTGTTGACAACAACAACGAGCTTACCGCTGCCGATATGGCTATGTTGGCAGAGTGCAACTCTGACTTGGCTGTAGATGAAAGCAAGCCTTACATCAAGGCCGGTCGTCCCCTCTTCAACCGTATAGACAATGCAGCCGACGCTGGTGAGGTTTACGTGACCATCAACCCCAACAAACTTGATTGTAGCGGTGTTCAGATGGAATTGGTTAACTCCATCCATGAGACTACAGGATACAACCTCACTCCTCTTGCAGCAAGCAATGATGTTCTTGAGTTCGGTTGGACACGTGCGGGTGGTCTCTACAAGACACGCGCTTACGTGGATGCAGCTTCACTCAACGACGTGGATAAGGTGGACATTGACATGGATGCCGTCAAGGACGCAGCCAAGACTCTTAAGGAGGTTGTTAAAGAAAGCCTTTCGGACAAGACGGTCAGCGCAAGCAAGTCTGACTTCACCGCTTTGGCCAAAGACATGAGCAGCCTCGTGCAGAGTCTGAGACTGAACAAGGCTATGTTCCGCGCTCCGTGGACAGATGTCAACGGCGAGCAGAACTACACTTCTTCCCGTGCTGACGTTGCGGCTACCGCTGTCAAGCCTCTTTCTTTCGAGAACTTCAAAGACCTCAACGTTGTTACTGTTCCCGGTTACGAACGTGCCAACGCTCTTCTTGACCGTGTTTCCAATTCTTTGAAGAACAAGGTTAACTTCGTTTTTAACAGGATTGTTGAAAGCGAAACCGCTGAGGACATCCGTGCCGTCAACATCAAGAATATAGAGATAGAGGATCTTACAGCAGACCAGCTCGCTCTCTTCAGCGTCACCATTGACACAACCATCGTGATAGATGGCCTGAAGTATCACCTCGACCTCTCTCAGACTGTTGACGTGCCAGTCAAGTTTACTCAGGATGTAACTGTCCCCATTAAGATTGACAAGGCAATCGCAATAGACCTTTCTTCTGTAGAAGTCAGCACTCCTACCATCGTTGTCACTACGGACCTCAAGAATCTGGACGGTAGCGCAACTTTGGTCGTTCCTGTAAAGGATGAGCACAATAACGTTATCGGTAATGCCGTTGTGGAACTTGACCAGATAAAGGTTGACGCAAACGCTGAAATCAGCAGTGGCAAGATTACTCTTGACGGCACCGCAGTGGCCAACCTCAACTATGACGAGAATCAGAACGTCACCATCAGTGTTGACAAGACAGTGTCTACTACGGTTAACATTGAGAAGTGGATTTACTTCGGCGACTACAAACTCAGCTCTACTGGTACACCGGTATATGTAGGTGAAAACAAGGGTGATGCCAAGGAGTTCCGTATACTCGTTACACGTAACCTTTCTGACGCTGCCGAGTCCCTTTGGGGTACTGCACAGTCTGCCGTGAGCGGTGTCAACGAGACGCTTGACGAGGTAAGAAAGGTTCTTGACGACGTTGACGACCTGCTGGATAAACTTGACAAATACAACACAGAGGTCAACAACAGCATTGACAACTATAGCGGCAAGGTTAAGAACTACATCCAGAAGCTCAACGACGGGCTGGCCAGACTTATCAACTCTGCAAACAGCCGTCTGCAGCCGTTGATGCTTGGTTTAGATGACACGGGCATCAAGTTGCTTAGCCAGGCAAAGAACTATCCCACCGTATTCCAGAATACAGAGCTAACGTTCACTCCCACCACATGGACAATGGAGCTCGTAACCCCGATATGCCGCAAGCACGTTGCTGTCACCAATGTTTACAAGGGTACTGCAAGCGCACAGGCAGGTGACGCAAGCTGCAGGGCCGCTCTCAAGTCCGCTAACAATGGTGGCGTGAATGTCAACGAGCGTCTCGACGGACAGACTCACAAAGTGTACATGACAGGTCTTAAGAAGGGATATACATACGAGATAGCATACTCTGCTCT
>CAVHNA010000068.1:1690-12090 GCA_963637205.1 Bacteroidaceae bacterium | reverse complement strand
GAGGCGCAGTGGGAATACGCCTGCCGGGCCGGCAGCACCACTGCATATTGCTTTGGCGACAGCAGTGAAAGTCTCGGAGAATATGCTTGGTATAAAGGCAACAGTGACGGCAAGACACATCCCGTTGGCCAGAAGAAACCCAATGCCTGGGGGCTCTACGATATGCACGGTAATGTATGGGAGTGGTGCGCCGACTGGTATGGCGACTACCCCAGCAATGCTGTGACTGACCCGACCGGCCCGACGACTGGCTCCGACCGCGTTTTGCGCAATGGCAGCTGGGACAGCACCTCAGACGTCAGCCGTTCTACCGACCGCGGCAAAAATCCACCAGCCACCTGCAGCAACCATCACGGGTTCCGCGTTTGTTTCCCCTGCGATTAACGTTTCGGCCAAAAGGAATGACGAGACATTTTTGTAAAAGTTTTGAGATTATTGCAACATATAATATTGGTATTAATATATGTTTACATATCGCATATTATATCATATTTCGCATAAATAACATAATTGGCACCACTTAACGTAAATCATCAAAATTAATAGCTTAAAAAAGTTTTACAAAATGTCCTATTTTGTCAAACTTCTCCACAACTAACTGATAATCAAGCATAGCGATTTTAGGGTTTCGGAAAATGCTTCCGAAACCCTAATTTTTTCGCCTATATTTTCTTGTTTTTTTACATAATCACTACATTTGCATAAAATCAAGTAAATAACATTTTCAGAATTATGGGCAAACAATCCGCAACAAGCATTTCCATCAAATCGGAAACATTTGAACTGCTGCAATCCATAAAATCCTGCTTTCAGTTAGGATTGAAGAAGAACTTGACATACGATGAAATCATAAGGTCATATCTTCCTGCCGGCATATCGGCTCTCGAACCGAAAGTGTCACGCCTTCTTGAGATCATCGCCGAAGTTGACGAGCCCGGAGAGAAGGAGGCCGGGAAAAAGGACGAGGGCACCTTCCCCTTCTCCGGGGAAGGGGAAAAGACTTCCGACGAGCCCGCCGAAGAATAACAGAGCCATAGCCGGATGAACGACTGTCTTCACAAGGGTGCCGACGCCCTCGACTGGGACGAGGCCATGGAGCTCTCCCGCCGGCTGCTTGCCGACGGCAGGGTACGCGAGGCCATGCTCATAGCCTGCGGATGCTTCCTCGGCCTGCGCATCAGCGACCTGCTGCAGCTGCGCTGGGATGACATCCTCAGCGGCGAAGTGGTGTCCGTCGTGGAGCAGAAGACATCCAAGGTGAGGACGATGAAGGTCAACCCCGCGCTGAAAGCCTTCGCGGCGCAATGCCGGGAGAGCCTGCAGGCCGGCGGGGACGACCTCATATTCAACAGCCAGATGTACGGCGGCACGAAGGCCATGACACGCCAGCGCGCAGCGCAGATACTTTCACGGATAGCCCACGACTACGGCATACGCAGCGCACGGCATTTCTCCACGCACTCCCTGCGCAAGACCTTCGGCAGGCGCGTATGGCTGCAGGAATGCGCCGCAGGCAACGGCGAAGTGGCGCTGCAGCTGCTCAGCGACGTCTTCGGACACTCTTCGGTATCGATAACGAAACGCTACCTGGGGATCCGCCAGGACGAGATACTATCCGTATATGACAAGCTCGCGTAGATTCCCGGCGCTGTTCGCGGCAGCATTATGCTGTTTCTCTGCCGAGGCGCAGGTGACGTCGCTGGAAGGTGCCGCGGCGCCGCCCGGCGGCGCGGCGGAAGGCATCATCAGCGACCTGTCAGCAGCAGAGATGACGGGCTCGCAGTTTCTCGACTGGTCCGAGACCCTCGGCGAGTTCAGCGACATAGCGTCGCTGTCGGAGACGACGCTGCAGGAGAAGATAGCCGCGGCGAAGCCCGCCGCCGACAACACCGGCACCGTAATGTCCAACGGACAGACGCTGCGGCTGCCGTCAGCCATAGACGAGAACGGCGTGGACCTGTACATGCTGACACGCGAGGGGATAACAGTGTACATGGCCATACTTTCCCCCGCATTCTACCAGGAGACAACCGACGACATTGTACGGTGGGTGCGTTACTGGGCCTACGACAACAGGGAGAAGACGCGGCGCATCTTCGAGCGATACACCCTCTGGGAAGATTACATCGGCGACACCTTCGCCGCCGAGGGCGTGCCCCGCGAGCTGGGGACGCTGTGCATCATAGAATCAGCATGCACATACAGGGCGCTGTCAAAAGCCGGAGCGCTGGGTATGTGGCAGCTGATGGACTTCACGGCACGCGACCACGGGATGCGCGCCGATGCCATGAAGGACGAGAGGACAGACCCCGCGAAATCCACCCGCGTGGCGGCGAAGGTCCTCAGCGAGAACCGCAGGATGATGGTCCGCAGCTACGACACCGAAGACGCCTGGACCCTCGCGACGGCGGGCTACAACTGCGGCATGGGACGGGTAATGTCGCATATACGGGCAGGCGGGGCCACGTGGTCCTCCATCAAGCCTCTCCTACCCCGCGAGACGCAGCAGTACATCCCCTCGCTGATAGCGGTAAACTATGTGTGGAGCTACAGAAAGCAGCTCGGATTCTGAGATAATCAATCTGTCAACATATCATGAAAACCATTGTTCAACGTGAAGCCGAAAAGCTAGGCTTCAACAGCGTGACATTCGCAGGCAGCATTGACGGCGCAGACTACTATGCCGTCGGCGTGATTGACAAGAACGGCGATTTTGAGCCTGTTGGGCTGCCGACTTTCATCGCCCTGAAAGACGGGCAGACGAGTTGGATCTGCGGCGACGAGGGTCTTGAGCTTTGCTGCAAATTGGAGCAGCCGTGACACCGAGCCTGCCTCATGCCATCCTCCCTTACTCGCCGCGACGCGGCGACACGGCATAGTTGACGTCCTTGTCCGTAAGCTTCAGCAGGATGTTCCTCGTGCCCTTCTTCTCGTAGATGTATATGCACATGCACTCGTTCTCCAGCAACGTGAACTTGGGTATGGTATATCCCGCCGTGGTGGTGCCACGCGGCGCACATGAGAGCGTGCCGTATGCGCTCTTCGCCCACAGGCTCTTGTCCGTCGTCAGGTTCTGCTTCTTGCGCCTGGTGTTCTCTATGGTGAACTGAGCCTCGCCGGCCTCGTAGCCTATGTCCGAGTTGTTGCGCACTTCCACGGTGACGTACAGCAGGTCTGAGTACACGTACACGTTGGTCACATACGCCTCCAGGCCGTAGCATCTGTCGCCTATGTGGAACAGCTCCTGCGGCATGCGCATTATCTCCTCCAGCGTCGGCGCGTCGGCCCTGCCGAAGTTGGACGTCTCGTTCCCCGCCACGTTCATTCCCGTCGCAACGGACGCAGCGCCACTGGCGGCACCCTGACCCTCCCCCGCCGACGCGCCGTCGGGCCTTATCTGCGTGTTCACGGTGCCGGTGACGGCCGCCGCGTCGCCCTTGCGCGTATCCACGAGCAGCGCTGACGGATAGGGGTTGTACTTCACCTTGAAGGTGTGCATCGTGCCGTTGACCTCCAGGGCCGATATGGTGGTGATATAGTTGAACTCCGCGCGCGCCTTTATCGCCAGCATGTTCTTCGAGGCGTCCACGACCTTCGCCGCGATGACGTCCTGCTTGCTTATATCCACATACGCCAGGTCGCTGGCGAAGACGACATGCGTCGTAGACAGCTGCCCTATCTCTATCGTCTGCAGCTCCGCGAACTGCGCCCGCGCCGCCGCCGGCAGCAGCGCTGCCAGCATCATGATGATCGTCCTTTTCATTTGTCCTCCATTTTATCTGCCGCGCTCGCTGAAAAGTTTCAGCGCCTTCTTCACATCGACTATGATGAGCCTGCCGTTCTGCGTGCACGCCCCGTCAAGCACCGTATGGCGCAGCTTGAACGCCGTGGCCTTGCTCACGCCGAACAGCTCCATAATGCCTCGAAGGCCGTAAACCACAACCGGCAGCTTCTCCGATGTCACGAGGCGCTCCAGCCCCTTCTCAGTGTCTTTCCGCATTGTCCTGTTACTGATTGTTATCCGTATTTTCAAAGATGTAGAACTCGTATCCCGCCGAGACGTTCACCGACACGTTGCCCTCGTCGTCGATGCTCTGCGCTATCTCGTTCACGCCCTGCCGCGCCAGGTTGCCGGCATAGACGTTGCCCGACAGCACCGTCCCCGCAGCCTGCGCCGCCGTCTGCCCTATCGCGCGCGTCATCCTGCGGCGGCTGCGCCCGCTGACGGTCACGGGGCAGTATATGCCCTCCGTGCCGTCGTTGTCATATACGTCAAGCTTGGTGTAGTATATCCTGCCGCCGTAGTTTATCGCCGTGACCTCTATGTTGAGTCTCTTGCCCACCTTGCACGTGCCGGTGATGTGCGTATTCGCCGGTATCAGCGTGCCGTCGGACAGCGCCAGGTCCTGCATCAGGCGCATTATCACCCTCTGCCCTCCCGTCACCGTCTCCGTGCGCAGGAAGGTGGCCTTCGCGGGCGTCGTCACCGCCTCCCCCGCCCCGCCGGCGGCCGCCGTCCCGTCGTCCAGCGACGTCACTATGCCGTCCGACGCAAGCGTCGCCGTGGGTATGGCGGAGCGCGAGGCCTGCACGTCTATCCTGCGGGGCTCCTCCTCGGCGGGCGTCTCTTCGGCGGGCGCCGCGGGCGTCACCGCGGGCGCCGTACCGGCGCTTATCCCCGCAGCCGCCAGGGCCTTCTGCAGACGGGCGTTGTAGAGGCTGTCGGCACGGGCGTCCTCGTCGGCACGCGACTGCGCATCACGCCGCTCGCGCTCGCGCGCCGCGGCATGGGAGCGGTCCACCTCCCCCTTGGTGATATACCCCTTGCGTATGTTGTCTATCTCTTCCGGAGTGTATTCGTCGGGGTCAAGGCTGCCGCCGTGCGACGCGCCGCCGTCATCCGCGGCGCTCCCGCCTGAGGACAGCAGGCCTCCCGTCTCCTCCTCCGCGAGGGAGTCCCAGTATTCGCTGGCGGACGAGCGCCCTGTGCTGCGCGTGAGCTCGTCACGCTGCAGCTCATCGAGCTTGCTCTCCATATCGTTCTTCTCCTCCGCGTCGGGGAACTCTATCACCGCAGGCACATCCTCCTCCTTCTCTGCACGCGCCGCCGCGAGCCTGTCGCCGAAGGTGAGACGCACGAAGAGAAAAACCATCACGGCGAGCAGCGCCGCGAAGAACGTTATCTGCACCGCCTTGGGCAGCGACCTTATCCAGTCGAGAAACCTTTCCATAACCTATACCTAAAAGAAATATGTCACCGACAGCACCAGCTCCACCACGGCGTATATGCACCCCGCGAGGAGTATCGCCATGCCCCACGACACCTGTCCTGCGGCCTTCGTTGAGAGGGCGCCCTCCAGACGCTCCCTGCTGCGCATCCTGCCGGCGGCGCTGCCGCCCGTATCATTCTTCGTCGCCATACCGTCACTTGTCACGTGTCTCTATGAGTTTGTTCTCCACCACCTCGAAGTCCTCTATCATCAGTCCATGAAGGTTCTCCGGCGTGCGCACGGCGTTGGCCACGCGGCAGCGCGTCACCAGCGAGAACTTGCTTATGTTGCTCTCGCGCGTGATATACTGCGACCCGCGCGCCGTCACGGCGAAGGGATACACCGACGTGTCGACATCAATGTTCTCCAGCTCTATCTGCTGGTACGAGTTGGTGCTCGTCAGGCGCTTGTAGAAACCCGACTCCTGCAGGTCGTTGTAGTAACGGTACGCCGACTTGTCGCACATCGTGAAGGCACGCTCCAGGCTGTGCCTTATCATGTCCGTGCTCGGCGCTATGTTGAACATCAGCCCATGGAACGTACGCACCTGGTCCCGCACCTCGTCGGCACGCGTCACAGACTGGTCCTGGCCGTGCGCAGAGAAGCTGCGCCCGTCGTCAAGGACATATATCCGCGACTGCAGACGCCGCACCTCCGCGGTGTACAGGTACACACACGCCACACACGCCACCGCGGCGGCCACCACGGCAGCCGCCGCCACGACCTTGTAGGCGTTCACCGTCGCCGTTATCCTGTTCATCTGGCTCACCAGCCCGTCAACGTTCTTGCTCATAGAAACATTTTTAATTGTTTGTTTGGAAACAATATGTATTTATATATGTAAAACAATTTACCAATTTTTATTGTCATATTCCGGCTTGTATCTTGCCTTCGGTGGTGCTGCCGGCCTGGCTGCCGGGGCCAGACGCGGGTCTTTTCACGCCGCCATGCGAGGGCATGCCCGCAGGCTCACCGCCAGCACCGGACGGCATGGCGCCGAAGGTAGAGGGCTGACCCTCGGCCATGGGACCGGAAGGCTGACCCTGTGCCGGAGCCGCCGCGGCGCCGGAGGCATCGGCCGCTGCGCCATGCGAGGCCTGACCTGCGGGGACTCCGCCGTCACCGGCATCATCGGGGGAAGGGCCCGAAGGCTGGCCCGTGGCGGGAGCACCGGCATCGCCGCCCGCAGTGCCGCCGCCTGCGAGACCGGAGGGCTGCCCCGCGGTGCCGCCGGAAGAACCGCCGCCGGAGGGCTGGCCTGTAGCCGCGCCGCCGCTGCCGCCATTGCCGCCGGAAGACTGTCCCGCGGCAGCCGCCCTGGCCGAGCCGAGGCCGTTGGGCGACTTCTGGACGCCCATCATACCGCGTATCTTGTCTTTCGCTATATGTGTGACGCCGTCCTTGAAGAGGCCCTTGCCGAAGTTGTACGCAGCGGCAGCGCCCGTGACGGCGGCCGCATTCTTGCCCACGCTCTGCATGCCCTGCGACAGTGCCAGCGAGCCCTGCGCACCCTCGATGATCATGGACGCTATGGAGGGGATGCTGGTGAGCACCACAAGGTTGCACAGAGCCACGACGATGGACATCAGCAGGCTTGCGCCGGAGGCTCCCATGAGGCTGGCGAAGAGCTGCATGGAGAAGCTGTCGACGAGCGCCGCCAGCGGCGCATACAGCGCAAACTGGCAGAGGCGCAGGAACCAGCTCTTGATGGTGCCGCCCTGGCCGGGGATGATGGCGAAGGCCCACGTGATGGGGCCGAAGGCCACGATGACGGCCGTCATGATGCCGCCGAAGGCACGCAGCACGAGGCTCATGACGGTGCACACCACACTGATGATGGCGCTGACGAGACCCAGGAAACCCAGGCTGACGCTGTTGATCTTCTTGCCGCCGCTGTTGGCGCTGTACGAGTCGGCATACGTCTCGCCGCTGACCTCGCTCTGCACGTCATAGTTGATGTTGTTCACCAGGGCGTCGCCGCCGCGCTTCACGCCGCGCGCCACGATGCCCTTGGGCTCCGCAGACACCGCGCCGCTGTCCTCGCCGCCACGCGACTTGCCGGGGTTGAGCTTCTCCTCCATGACCTTCCTGCCCGCCTCCGTCTCCGCCATGTTGCGGTTCGTGAGGTCGTGGTAGTTGGATGTCGACGTGCCGTTCATCTCGGCACGGGCGCTCCGCGACGACGCCTGGCAGCTCTCCACGAGACTGTCGGTGAGCGTCGTGGTGAACGACACCACGGGTGTCGACACCCAGCTGAAGTTGCACACCAGCACGAATATCAGCAGCGGCACCAGCATCTTGAGCTGGAACCTGCCGCCGTCGAGGATGCTGGATATATAATACACCGCCACCATAAGCAGCATGATGGCGCCTATGCCCTTGCCCACCGCGGCGAAGCCGCCGCTGTTTGACGCCAGGTTCTCCGTGAGGGTGCGTATGGCGCTGAAGCCCTTCTCCGAGGCCCCGTAGAGCCCCGACGTGTCGACCTTCAGCGGCATGGTGAGAAGCGACAGCATACCCTACCCTCCCCTAACTTACGAAGGGCATCCTGAGGAACGCCACGTTGGCCTGCACGCCGCCGTCGATGACGACCTCGCGCCCTATGTCGAGCATGTCGTCCATGCCCTCCTCGCTGAGCGTCATCACCGTCTCCTTGTATTTCGACGTGATGTCGTCCACGCTCTTCACCAGCTCCATCATCGTCATGTCCTTGCGGAAGTCGCCGAGGTTGCTGATGAGCTCCTGCATCTGCTCGCCGAGGGCCTTGTTGTTGCGCACGAAACGGCTGACGACGTCATGGGCGCGCGTGGCCTGCGCCAGCGTGCCGTATTCGCCGACGAAGCTGCTGTAATACTCCAGCTCCTCCTGCATGTCGGCGCAGTAGTTCACCACGTCGAGGATGTTCTTGCTGGACTGGTAATACCGCCCCGCCTTGGACAACGTCTTGCGGTATGCGTCTATCTTGTCCCGCAGCGCCGCCATCTCGTCCTCCCTGGACGTGATGCGCTGGTACAGGTCCGCGGCGGTCTGCGCCGTCTGGCCCGTCATGATCTGCGACAGCAGCGTCGTCTGCGCCGCGGTCTCGCTCTTGTCGAGAAACTCCGTGAAGAGCGTCAGCAGCCCCCCGATAATCTGAGCACCCGCAGTGACGGGCGCCGCCGCGAAGAGGACGGCCGCAACAAGCAGCCGCAACGCGTATTTCTTGAGTGTCTTCATATTTATAAAAATGTTACCGTTTCCTATTCTGTTCTCTCCTTATCTTGTCCGCCGTCTCGCGTATGGCCTCTATCATGCTGCCCTTCTGACGGGCGAGCTCCAGCAGCGGCGCCTTGAGCGTCTTGTCGGACTCGTAGGCCAGCGCCTGCTCCAGCGACACCTCTATGGCGAAGACGTTGCTGTAGCTCTCTCCGACGGCGAAGAACGCCTCCTTGTATCTATACGCCGGATTGAGGCTCCTGTTGACGCTGAGGACGAGGCCCACGTCCATGGGGCGCAGCGCAAGCACCTTCGCGCTGTCCTCAAACCTGCCGGCGTTGCGGCTCTGGTCCAGCAGTATCTTCGTCGACGTGTTGTTTATTATGGCGTCCTTGACGATGTCCGACCCCGTGAGGTCGAAGAGGCTCTGCGTCACCACTATCGCGCTGGTCTTGAACTTACGCGCCGTGCGCCACAGCCACACTATGAAGCTCGCCATCGTGGGCCTGGCTATGGCGCTCCACGCCTCCTCGATGACTATGAACTTGGGGCACTGCAGCGACCGCATCTTCTCCTCGAAGCTGTGCATGATGCTCAGCAGCCACAGCGGGAACAGGTCGCCGTTGTCCTTGATGCGGTCCACCTCGTAGCACGTCAGGCGCGAGGCGAAGATGTCGCGCTCGTCCTCGGCGTTGAGAAGGAAGCCGTAGACGCCGCCGCGGGCATATTTAGACAGCGCCACGCCGAAGTTGTCCACGTCGAACATGTCGGCGCGTATGGTGTTGCCGTCGACGGTGTAGGCCTCGTCACGCACGAGAGGGCCCACGACCATCGTCACATATCTGTAGAAGTCGTCGAAGACGGGGTCGCCGGCACGCCGCTCCGCGCTGAAGATGTCCTCCAGCGGGTTGATGAAGCCCATGGCGGCCTGCTTCTCGTCGAAGGCACGGCGGCTGCGCTCCGCACGGCGGCGCCGCGCGTTGACATACGCCTCGCGCAGGCTCTCGGTGAGGGCCTCGTCCCAGCCGCCGTCCCACAGGGCGAAGAAGCTGTTGACGAAGCTCTCGAGGATGCCCGTGGCCTGCTTCGTCCAGCCGCCGTCGGGTGCGTACATCGTCTCCACCAGCGACATGAAATAGTCGAAGCCGCTGCTTATCCTGTCGCCGTCGGCATCGGTGAGACCCCACTCGCGCCGCCCCCGGAAGGGATTGAACTGCAGCGGGTTGTCGGGGTCATAGGTGTTGTATATGCCGTCACGGCCGCCCGACTCCTCGTTGACGACCTGGAAGAGGCCCTGGTACGAGTCGCCGATGTCGATGATGAGGCCGTGCTGTCCCGCGGCGTAGAACTGCGTCACGAGGTGGTTCATCGTGAACGACTTGCCGCTGCCCGAAGGGCCGACGACAAGCATATTGAGGTCGCTGACGTACCCCAGGGAGCGCGCCGCGCTCTGGCAGTCTATCGTCATGGGCACCATACGCCGCCTGTCGCAGACCTTTATCGCGCCGCCGTCCATGCCGGCGTCGAAGCCGTCCCACAGGCCGTGGCACAGGAAGCCGTTCATCTCGCTCGTCATGTAATAGTCGTAGCCCAGCTCCGCCGCCGCGCCGGGTATCGCCGCATAGTGCAGCGCCGGCATGGCCTGCGTCTCCTCGCTGGCGACGATGTCAAGGTCGGAGAACGCCGTGACTATCCTGTTGCGTATGCCGTCCATCTCCTCGGGAGCGCCCCACGCCAGGACGTCGGTGAAACATTTTACCGTAGTTGCGCCCTCGCGCGCCGACATGTCAAGATACTGCGACAGCTCCTCCGCATTGACGCGGCACTTGGCGCTGTAAAGGCTGAAGGAGTTCATCAGACGGCGACGCCGGTCCAGCTCGGCCTCCACGGCCTTGCGCGGCAGCGTCACGATATATCTGTTGACGATATGCGGCA
>CAVHNA010000068.1:0-1680 GCA_963637205.1 Bacteroidaceae bacterium | reverse complement strand
GCATCTGCATCCTGTAGCCTATCGGCGAGCCGCCGGAGAGGAACACCCTCACCGCCCCCGCCGACATGTCGTCAGCGGCGCGCGCCGACGACACCACGGGAGGATAGGCGTCGCTGTCCTCCACATACCACGCCTTCACCACCTGCTCGCCCACCGTCATGAACGACTTGTCGAACTCCAGGGGATAGTCCATGCCGTGCACGTCGGAATAGAGGCGCAGATAATCCGCCACGAGACCCTCGTCCTCGCCGCGCTCCCCCTCCCTGATGAAGTCGGAGGCCTTCAGCGGCTCCACATAAAGGAGCCTGTTGTTGTCCAGCACCGCCTCGAACTGCGACGCCAGCGACGCATAGCCGCGTATCGCCGACTCCTTCGGAGGCTGCGCGCCGAAGACGCCGCGGAAGAGGCCGCTGCCCTCGGTGGACGTCTCTATGACGGCCTTGCTGGAGAACGTGAGGAAGAGATAGGTGTAGGCGTTGAGATAGCGGCGCCCCTCGAAATGACGCTCGTAGCTGTCGGCGAGGAACCCCCTACCCCGCTGCCCGCGGTAAGTGTCGTAGCGGAAGACGTCCTGCTTGTGCACCACGCACCAGTCCGGCAGCAGACGCCACGCCTGGCAGAAGCTCTCAATGATGCTGTCGTAGCCCGCCACGTTGACGGTGTACGCCACCGGCAGATAAAGGCGCCAGCCGAAGGTCACGTCGCCCCTCCTGCTCACCACACAGTCGTCGTCGCCGCATACCGGCATGAGCGGGATGTAGTCCCGCAGCTCCCTACCCTTCATCACGCGCCTCCCTGTCCTTTATGCTGTCCTCGTAGGCCCTGTCCCTGAGCAGCACCCTGCACAGCGTCTCGCGGCGCGTCACGTGCGACGGCAGCATCGATGCGCAGCGGCTGCGCGCCAGACGGCGGTGCGGCATCTTCTCCTGCGACGACAGGCACACCAGGAAGCTGCCGAAGAGGCCCGTCAGGGCCGTCGCCACGCCCGCGCCGGAGCCGAAGAGCGACCCCGCGATGAACGCCAGCGCCACGCCCAGCCCAGCAAAGACCAGGAACACCGTCAGCCAGCGCCCCTTCACGCCGAAGATGTCCACGGGACGGTCCAAACTCCTGAAGAAATTCACCTCCATATCAAATAGCCTTTATCGCCGCAATGACCACTATCCCCGCTATTATCGCCACGAACCAGCGCAGCATCTTGCCCGCCGCCTCCTTCTCGCCCTTCATCACGTTCACCACGGCCACCGCCAGCGACACCATCGCCATCAGCCCCAGCACCGCCATCATAAGATCGGCGAAGCTGCTGCGGAACGAGGCGAAGGGATCGCCAGCCAGGGGGATAGTAACATACAGCATATTGTTATCAATTTTAATTGTTTTCTGTTTTGTTTGTTTAATTGTTATACACCATACATTCTTTGTTGTTTCGCATTTTATTTTTTTGCTTGTTTTATTGTTTGTCGGATTTGCATTTTAATGCGAAGCAATGTTACAATTTTACTTGTTATCTTGTTTTATTGTTATACAACCACGTCTGCAGCACTCTCTCGTAACGATTGTCGCATTTTAGGTCTACTATAGAACAATGCACAGATAACAATTTAACATGTTATATGTGTATTAATCTTTGTTGTTATACATATATATTGTTTGCTTGTTGGGAATCTTCCAATATATATG
>CAVHNA010000067.1:0-12252 GCA_963637205.1 Bacteroidaceae bacterium | reverse complement strand
GACCCTGCACTTGCCAAGACCAAGTATACCACCAGCGATGAGCTTAGCGGCAATACGGTGCATGTATCAGTTGCTCGCAGAAACAGCAACACGATAGGTATTGGAGAGAATGCTGCCGTTGCCACACTCGGCCTGGCGTTTGCAGAAGCTGCCCTGGCAGATGGCGTGTATCCCGTGACCATCAAGAACATTGTGATGACAGATGCTGACGATACAGAATATCATGCAGCACCTTATACCACATCCATTATTGTGGGGCAATACACACGCAGTTTGCAATATGAATGGGGAACTGTTTGCCTTCCCTATGCCACAGAGTCTACATCAGATGTCCAACTTTACACACTCACGTCTGTAGACATCAACGAAGGCGTCATGACTTTTGTGCCTGCCGCCTCTGTTGCCGCCAATACGCCTTGTATATTCAAGAGCTCTTCAGAAACAGCCACATTCCCAGTAAGCACAGCTGACGAAGCTATAGAGTCTGTCATCTGCCAAGAGACAGAAGTGTCTGGATGGACTATCTGTGGAACTTATTTCAACCAGACTCTCTCGTCGTCAGAGAATGACATATATTACATCTCGGAAAATAAGTTTTGGTATGCTAATAAAGCATTCTCTGTTCCAGCTTTCTGTTGTTGGTTTGAGACGCCCCAAACTGCCGGTGTCAACGCAAAGCCGTTTTCCATTGCAGATGTGGACACAAATACAACGGGAGTCAAATACGTTGAAAACAATGATGGGTCTGTTAATGTCGTATTCGATCTAGCAGGTCGAAAACTTACAGGTCCGCAGAAAGGAATAAACATTATCAATGGTAAAAAAGTAATAGTACAATGAAGAAAAAGTATGTAGCGCCAAGCTTTATGTGCATGGAGGTCAATACGACCAAGATGATTTGTTCTTCTATTGCTGGAGGAGCTGGGGGAGAAGGACGTCCTGCAAATACCCGTCTACATGATACTAATTTCATGGATGACGAAGACTGGGATTCTTGGAAGGACGAAGACTGGGATCCCTGGAAATAAGAAGACATGTAATTATCAAGCCAAAAGCGATATTCGTCTTTTTGGGATTGATTCTTTATTAAACAGCCCCAATGGCTATTGGCAACTGCCAAAACCCATTGGGGTTGTTGTTTTCAATGGCAGGAACTTATTTGAACAATTCATCCATGGTGATGACGTTCTGCACACGGCTGGAGTTTTCGTTAGCCTTTAGTCCGTATGTGGCGACAATAGTGAGGTGCAGCGAAGCCTTCGTCTTTGTCTCTTCCGCAAAGGTGGAGAGCTTGTTGCGAAGGGCTTTGTCTACCGATGCGTCTATGCAGAAGTCGTCATCGGAGAATTTCATCTCGCATATATTTATGACTCTGTCTGCACGGTCTATCACCATGTCTATCTGCACCCCGTCTTTCTCTTTGCGACTTTTCCACGGACTGTCCTCTGCCTGCACACCACTTATTCCGAGCGCTTGTTTTATCTGTGGCAGATGATAGAAGCAGAGCGCTTCAAATGTGAACCCTCGCCACGCAGTAAGTTCAGGGCTGTTGATGTTTTTTTGCCAGAACGTCGCATTGGTAGTACGCTTGCCGTCTATGAAGGAGAGGTAGAACTTGCTGTAGAAATCTGTAAGCCTATAGTATAATGTTTATTCGCTTATTTCGCTGCAAAGGTATTAAAATGACGTTTGGCGCAAGCACTCCTACTCGTCCCGAAAAATAAAAGCACTAATTGTTTTGTGCTCCGCTCCCTTGATCGTAACTTTGCAGAAGGAACTGACAGAGACTTGAATATGGCAGCACTGAAGTTATGCCCTATAGGAATACAGACGTTTGAGGACATCATCAACAGGAATCTCCTCTACGTGGACAAGACGGAGTATGTCTACCGCATGACACACGGCGGAGGGAAATACTTCTTCCTGTCGCGTCCGCGCCGCTTCGGCAAGTCGCTGTTCCTCTCCACACTCCTCAGCTACTTTGAAGGCAGAAAGGAGCTCTTCAAAGGTCTCGCCATAGAAAGTCTGGAGAAGGAGTGGACGGAATATCCCATAATCCGTTTCAGCATGGCTGGCGGCAAGCACATGGAAGTGGAGCAGCTGGAAAGATACCTTGACTACATCTTGCAGGACGAGGAGGAAAAGTGGGGGATAACCAGTCCGCACGAAGACCCGAACACCCGTTTTATGAACCTGATAAAGGTGGCCAGTCAACGGTCGGGCAAGCAGGCGGTGGTACTCATTGACGAATATGACGCTCCGCTGCTAGATGTCGTACACAACGAGGAGAACCTGCCGTCGCTGCGCAACGTGATGCGCAACTTCTACAGTCCGCTGAAGGACTGCGTGCCTTACCTGCGCTTCGTGTTCCTCACCGGCGTCACCAAGTTCTCGCAGATGAGTATCTTCAGCGAGCTCAACAACATCTCCAACGTCAGCATGCTTCCTCAGTATGCCGGCATCTGCGGCATCACCGAGGAGGAACTTCTCACCCAGATGTCCGATGACATTGACGCACTGGCGGAGAAACTCGGGAAGACACGCGAGGAAGCTATCACGGCACGGAAAGAGCATTACGACGGCTATCATTTCGCCCGACAGTCGCCCGACATATACAATCCGTTCAGTCTGCTCAACGCCATGAACAATGGCAATCTCGACTACTACTGGTTCTCGTCGGGCACACCCACATACCTTATAGAGATGCTGCGAAAGACGCAAACACCGCCATGCAACAGATAGACCTCAAAGAATACGCCAAGCGTTTCGCTCTCTGTGGGCTGCCAACCATAAAGGTAGGCATCAATTTCAATACATAGACGCACAATATCTCAGACTGGAAAGTGGAGGAAGCATAAGCCCTAAACTGGAAGCCGTCAGTATAGGAGTTGAACCTCGGAGATGCGCTCCCACCCATATTACAAAATTCCGTTTTGCGGCATGGGAGCGTCAGACGCTCACCACACCTTTGATGGCAGGCCATGGGTCATAGTCCTGCAACTGGAAGTCCTCGTACTTGAAGCTGAAGATGTCCTTCACCTCAGGATTGAGCGACATGTGCGGCAGTGGGCGTGGCGTGCGCGTCAGCTGCAGACGGACTTGTTCAAGATGGTTGAGATATATGTGCGTGTCTCCTGTGGTATGGATAAACTCTCCCGGCCTCAGTCCGCACACTTGCGCCATCATCATGCACAACAGAGCATACGAAGCGATGTTGAAAGGCACGCCCAAGAAGCAGTCGGCACTGCGCTGGTAGAGTTGCAGACTGAGTCTGCCGTCAGCCACATAGAACTGGAAGAAGGCGTGGCATGGGGGAAGGTTCATGTTTTTGAGGTCTGCCACATTCCACGCAGACACTATGATGCGACGGCTGTTGGGGTCGTGCTTTATCGTGTCCACAGCCTCCTGTATCTGGTCGATAAACCCTCCGTCGTAGTCTGGCCATGACCTCCACTGATAGCCGTAGATATGGCCGAGGTCACCTGTCACAGGGTCCGCCCACTCGTTCCATATCCTCACACCTCTCTCCTGCAACCAATGAGCGTTGGTATTGCCCTGCAAAAACCACAGGAGTTCGTATATGATGCTTTTGAGATGCACCTTCTTGGTGGTGAGCAGGGGGAAGCCTTCCTCTAAGTTGAAACGCATCTGATGTCCGAAGACGCTGACCGTGCCAGTGCCGGTGCGGTCTTCCTTGCGTGTTCCCTCATCAAGTATGCGCTGCAATAAATCAAGATATTGTTTCATTTCCTCTCGTAGTCTATGAATGAATAAGGGTGGCTGTGACGTTCGTCCGCAGCGTGGTCTTCCCTGAAGGCTTCCTTCCAATCGTCCTCGCTGAACGCAGGGAAGAAGACATCCGCCTCAGACGGCGTGTCGTACACACGGGTAAGACAAAGCCTGTCGGCCAAAGGCAACGCTTGAGCGTAGACGCTGGCTCCACCTATCACATACACCTCTTCTGTGTCGGCGCATGACGACAAAGCCTCGTCAAGGCTACCGAACACCTCGGCTCCAGACAAGTCGGAAAGCGAACGGGAGAGTACCACATTGCGTCTGTTGGGAAGAGCTCCCTTAGGAAGTGAGCTGAACGTGCGTCGCCCCATCACTATGGTGTGTCCTGTGGTGAGCGACTTGAACCTCTTAAGGTCGTTGGGCAACCAATATATCAACTTGTCCCCTACACCTATAGCACGGTTGTCCGCCACCGCAGCAATAATGCTTATCTTCATGCTTCAACCTCCCTCTCCTTATCGTCCGCCATTGCCGTCAAAGGTATTGGTATCTGTCTGTGTATGGCTTCGTTGAACGATATTATAGTCTCGGTGCGCTGCAGGCCGAGCGGCTGCAGACGGTCGTGTATGATGCTGAGCAGATGATGGTTGCTACAAGCGTACAGTTTAATGAACATGTCGTAGTTGCCAGTAGTGTAGTGGCACTCCACCACCTCAGGTATCTTGTTAAGCTCTGCGGTGACACGGTCGAAGTCCGACGGATCCTTGAGGAAGACGCCTATAAAGGCGCAGGTCTCATAGCCCAGCTCCAAGGGGTCGAAGACGAACTGTGATCCTTTTATCACGCCCATTGCCGTGAGCTTCTGCACACGTTGACGTATGGCAGCGCCGGAGAGGTTGCATTCACGGGCAATCTCCAAAAAAGGAATGCGGGCGTCATCGGCTATCATCCCCATTATCTTGCGATCCAAAGAGTCTATGTTCTGCATGTCGATTATAAATGTTGCAACTACAAAAGTACAAAAAAATCCAAGTTCGGACAAGCCGTGCGTCACTTATTTTGCTTAATATGCAAGCTCGCCGCCCCACTGCCGCAGCAGGTGCTCCTTTTCCTCCTTAGTGATGGGCAGTATGGTGCCGTGACGTGGCGTGAAGGCTCCCGTTGTCTTGGTGTCTGCTACCCAACGGAATGAGAGAAGGTCGTCGCTCCGACAGAACTGGTAGTGCCCAGCCCCATAACAGTCGTACATCACCACCCACGACTCGCCGTCAAGACTCCTGCAAACCCCTACTCCTTCCACAGCCTTATCGCACACCTCCACACGTCCGGGCAGTTTCTCCCACTGGCTTCCATGCTCCTTCCCTTTCTCTGCGGTAAGGCTCTCCGAAACCGCCTGATAGATACCACCGCCGGACTCGCTCTTGTAAAACAAATGATACTTGCCGTCCGCATCATTGAACACTATGTCACCGTCAATGGCGGCACTACCGTTGTCAAACAGAAGTTGAGGACTACCCTCAAGAGCCGTGAAGTCGCGGTTGGCGTACTGGTAGAAGATTTTGTCGTATGTACACTCGCCGTCGTCAGTAAGAAGCGAATAGAACACCATGTACTTGCCTGCCTTGTGGTCGAAGACTGTCTCCGGAGCCCACACCCTGGTAACACCTGCCCACTCGGTAAAGCGTGTGGGGAAATTTACAGTGGAGTGCGTCCAATGTATGAGGTCGTCGCTCTTCATCAACACGATGCCTCTGTTGGAGTCCCACCCGAGAGAAGACTTCATGTCAGTGACGACCATATAGAAAGTCTTGCCGTCCTCGCATCGCAGGATATGAGGGTCACGCACACACTGCGAGAATGCTATGGTGTCCGACTCAATGACTGGCTTGCCTCCATTGAGAGGCGTGTAGCTGTACCCGTCATCCGACAAGGCGTAGCATATCTGCTCACTTTGAGGAGAATTGCCGGTAAAATAGACAAAGAGGAACGACACCTTCTCCTGCGCTTTCCGTTTTGCGTCAACAGATGCCGGAATCAACATCAACATGGCTGCCGCAATAAGTATCCGTCTCATTTTCATTGTAGCTTCAATCGTTTGGTCGCCGTGAATATTCTAACGCCCCTGAGCTTCCTTGCCCTTCTGTTCCACCACCATGCGGTATACCACCACGTCTTCCAGAGGTCGGTCGTTGCTGTCCGTCTTCTTCAACATGATATCTTTCACCGTCTCCATGCCTTCTATCACCTCGCCGAACACCGTGTACTGGCCGTCGAGGTGTGGAAGACCGCCGTTCATCATATAGTCGTCCACCATCTGGGAAGTGAGCTCTATCCCTTTCTCCATAAGCATGGAACGAACCTTCTTGATGTCCGCCTGCGCCTGCCTCTTTCCGTAGACGATGTAGAACTGCGAACCGCTGCTCTCCTGCCCAGGGTTTTCCTCGTCCGGTTCTCTGGCCGCCGCTACAGCCCCTCTCCAATGGTAGAGATACGGCAAGCAGAACTCCGGCGGTATGGTGTAACCTATATTGCCGTCGCCAAGAAGCTTCCCCAGTGCCGCACCACGGGACAAGGGGTCGCCGCCCTGTATCACGAAGTCCGGTATGCAGCGATGAAAGAGTGTGGAGTCATAAAAGCCTTCCGACGCCAGCTTCAGGAAATTGTCGCGGTGCATAGGCGTGTCGTCGGAAAGAGCTACGCGGATGTTGCCTTCGGAAGTCTCTATCCTGACTATACTGCGTTTCTCCTTCTTCTTGGCTGACAGGGTGAGTGGAATCATGCACAAAGCCACTACCCAGAGCAAAAACAATCTTCTTTTCATGTCAAATACACTAAATACGGCACAAAGATAAGGAAAAATTCCCCACCGCCAAATCCACGACGGCAAAAAATGTCGTTTTTGCATACAATGCGCTGAAAAACACTGTAACCAAAGTACTTTTAGGTTTTTCCGCTTACACGGAACACAACGGCAAGAAAAACGCATAAAGTTATTTGTCCGACGGCGTGAAAAATATTCAATAAAAATTGTGGGGAATTGTGGGGAAATACTTAACTTTGCACCCGAGAACAATATTGAAATAAGTACACGAAGTGAGATTTACCGGCAACATAGATGCCAAAGTAGACGAAAAGGGACGAGTGTTCGTGCCGAGCAGTTTCCGCAAGATATTGCAGAAGGAGGATGAGCAGGGCCTGATAATGAGGCACGACATCTTCCAGGACTGTCTGGTGCTATACCCGCAGAAGGTATGGGACAGACAGGTGGACGCTATCACCGCAAAGACGAACATGTTCGACCGCAACGGCAGGAATGCGCTGCGTTGGTTCGTGGCCGGAGCTGAGGCGGTGACACTGGACAGCGGCGGACGTATGCTCATCCCGAAGAGGTATCTGGAGGAGACCGGTATACAGAACGACGTGCGATTTATCGGTGTGGACAACACCATAGAAATCTGGAGCAAGCAAAAGGCGGAAGCCCTCAACAGCCAAAGCGAGGAGATGGCCGTAAGTCTTGAAGTTCTCATGTGCGGCACAGACCGCGACGACCTCATCCAATAAGCCTTATGGACTGCAAGACGTACCATATACCCGTCCTCTTGAAGGAGACTGTAGACGGCCTGAACATAAGACCCGACGGAGTCTATGCTGACCTTACGTTCGGAGGAGGCGGACACAGCAGGGAGATACTGTCCAGACTGGGAGACAGGGGACGCCTCTTCTGTTTTGACCAAGATTTGGATGCGGCGAACGGAGCTTTGGACGACAGCAGGTGTCTGTTCATACGCAGCAACTTCAAATACCTGAAAAACTGGATGCGTTACTACGAAGTGGAAAGCCTTGACGGCGTACTCGCCGACTTGGGCGTAAGCAGTCACCATTTGGATGCAGGAGAGAGAGGTTTCAGCTTCAGGCACGACGCTCCTCTGGATATGAGGATGAACCAAAAGGCGAAGATATCCGCCAAAACCATAGTGGAGGAGTATCCGGAGGACAGACTGGCGGACGTGTTATATCTCTACGGAGAACTGAAGAACAGTCGCCGCATAGCCGCCGCCATAGTAAAGGCGAGAGGGAAGCAGTCCATAGACACAACAGGGCAACTGGCAGAACTGCTAAAGCCTATGGTCGGACACGACAGGGAGAAGAAGGACTTGGCAAGGGTATTTCAGGCCCTGAGGATAGAAGTGAACGGAGAGATGGACGCTCTGAAGAGAATGCTCAACGCCGCCACCGAAATGTTGGCGGTAGGCGGAAGGTTGTCTATACTCACGTACCACTCCCTGGAAGACCGCATGGTGAAGAACATGATAAAGACAGGCAACGTGGAGGGCAAAAGGGAGACAGACATCTACGGGAAAACAAACACTCCACTGAAGGCTGTGAACAGGAACGTGACGACGCCCTCGGCTGAAGAGCAGAACCTAAACCCCAGAAGCAGGTCGGCGAAACTCAGAGTAGCGGAGAAGGCTGAAGACTACAAAGACAAAAACGCATAAACATGAAAGAGGTAGACCATACTGACACGGACTCCGCTGTGGAAGAGAAACTTCATGGCGGACAAACGGAGGTGGAAGCTGACCGCACACCCGTGACGGAGACCCACGCCTCTATCATGGATGAGGACGAGGACAACCTGCCGGAACTGAAACATCTCAAAGATGTGGTGAAGGCATTCGAAATAAACGGCACGTGGCTAAGGAGACAACTTGGTGTCTTGGCCATTCTGCTGGTTGGCATAATAATGTATATCACCAACGGGTATCAGGCTCAGCAGGAGCTGTTCGAGGAGATAAGACTGAAGAAAGAGCTTCTTGACTCAAAATACAGATGTCTGACTCGCAAAAGCGAACTCACACAGCAGACACGTCAGAGCCAGATAGAGAGAAGGCTAAAAGCTCTGGGGGACAGCACTCTTTCGCCAAGCAAAAAGCCTCTGTTCAAGATAACGAAAGACAACCATTGACGTATGAAAGCCGACAAGGACAATTCTATAGGCCGCTACAAGATACTTCTGGCACTGATGACGTTGGCTGGACTGTATATCTTCGGGAAAGCCGTACGCACCATGCTACCGCCGTACAGCACCTATTTCGAAGAGGTGGGCAAGAGGTACGTCAAAGAGAACAAAAGCAAGGAAGGTGCAAGAGGCAACATACTTGACTGCAACGGCAACATCCTCTCCAGCTCCATACCCGAATACCAGTTGCGCATCGACTTCCGTGTAATAGACCCCGACAGCACTTCCAAGGCAAGAACGGAGCATTTCAGAGACTCTGTCTTCGACCATTGTCTTGACAGTATCGCCAACGGTTTAGCCGAGATCTTCCCGAGCTACAACTCCAAATGGTTTCGCCAAAGACTGCTGCAAGGTAAGAAGTCCAAGAAGTTTTCTTGGAGAATCTACCCCAAGAACGCGTCATACATAGAGTACACCAGATGCAAGAAGCTGCCCCTGCTGAGGGAGAACAAGCTGAAGGGCGGATTCCACGGCGACGAGATACCGCAGCGCGTGAAGCCATACGGCAGACTGGCGGCAAGAACAATAGGAGACATGGCCAAGGATACAGACACGGCCAAGAGCGGACTTGAGCGCAGCTTTGACAGCATCCTCAGAGGTAAGCCTGGACTGGGACATATCTCTTTCGTGCGCAACGTGCGAGTGGAGTTTGAAGACCAGGCCCCGATAGACGGTCACGACCTGATGAGCACCATAGACATCAACCTTCAGGACTTTGCCGACCGCACACTGCGCAACAAGCTGCAGGAACCCAGCGTAAACGGAGACTTGGGTATAGTGGTGGTGATGGAGGTGAAGACTGGAGACGTGAGAGCAATAGTGAACCTCAAGAAATGTAACGACGGCGAATACTACGACATAAAGAACAATGCGCTGAGCGACCTATATGAGCCGGGCTCCACATTCAAGACAGGAAGTATAATGGTGGCTTTGGAAGACGGGTTCATCACCAAAGATACGCGCATAAACACAGGACGTGGAGACACGCTGATGTACGGCAGACACATGAAAGACCACAACTGGAGGACAGGTGGATGCAAAACGGTCACAGTAACAGAGATACTTGAGAAAAGTTCCAACATAGGCGTAAGTATGCTGATAGACAAAGCGTACCATAACGACCCTGACAGATTTGTAACCGGACTGAACCGCCTTGGCGTGGGCATACCCCTAAACCTCCCTTTTGATGGGGCTGCAGACCCTTATGTGAAACATCCGAAGAGAGAAGGCAGACACTACAGCAACTGGAGCAACACGTCACTTCCATGGATGAGTATAGGATACGAATGCGCATTGCCGCCAATCAGCACACTTACGTTCTACAACGCCATAGCCAACGGAGGCAAGATGGTAAGACCGCGTTTCGTAAAATGCGAGATGAAAGACGGTGTGGTGCTGAGAGAATTCCCCGTAGAAGTGATAAAGGAAAAGATTTGCAAGTCCTCCACTCTCGCCGACATACAGGAGATACTGGAGAAAGTGGTGAGCGAAGGTCTTGGCAAAAAAGCAGGCAACGGAGGAAAGTACTTCAAGGTAAGCGGAAAGACCGGAACAGCACAGGTGTCGGCGGAAGACGGCAGCGGATACGGCAGCATAAAGAATTACTTTGTTAGCTTCTGCGGATATTTCCCTTCCGACGACCCGCAGTACAGTTGTTTCGTCGGAATAAAGAAAAGGGGCACGCCTGCATCAGGAGGAGGGCAGTGCGGCCCCGTCTTCAGGGAGATTTCGGAATATCTGATGTCCAAAGACAACTATCTGGACCCCACCAAAGCTTCGGACTCCACCTCAGTGTTCACGCCACATGTTTCCGACGGCAACCAACAGAGAATCTCTGACGTACTGAAGGCGTTGGGTATAAAAGGTGAAGGAAAAACGGAAAAGAGTCATACGGCTATGGACAAGGTTCCCGACTTGACAGGCTTGGGGGCAAGGGATGCCGTGTACGAGATGCAGAAGAGAGGAGTGCAAGTGCGCATCCTCGGGAAGGGTAAGGTTAAGTCGCAAGACATACCGTTTGGCACACCGGTACAAAAAGGCAAGACCATTACCCTCACGCTGGACGAAAAATAACAAAAGACTACCATATACATTATATAATATATATATGAAACTGGAAAGACTGACAGAATGCTGCGCCCCATTGAACATTGTAGGCAATGCGGACGTGGATGTGACAGGAATAGAGATAGACTCCCGTCAAGTATCGGACGGAAACATGTTTGTGGCCGTCAGAGGTACACAGACAGACGGACATTCCTATATTGACAACGCCATAGCGCAAGGCGCAAAGACTATCGTATGTGAAAGTTTGCCTGCACAGTTGTCCGAGGACGTCACATACGTACAATATATTAATACGGAAGACGTGGTGGGCAAACTCGCAACCACTTTCTACGGCAACCCGTCGAGAAAGATGAAGTTGATAGGTGTCACCGGCACCAACGGCAAGACCACCATAGCCACAGTACTATACAACATGTACCGCCGCATGGGCTACAAATGCGGACTGTGCAGCACAGTGTGCAACTATATAGAAGGGACACCCATCCCGACAGAGTGCACCACACCAGACGCCATCACCCTCAACCGTCTGCTTGGAAAAATGGCGGACGAAGGATGCCAGTACGCCTTTATGGAAGTAAGCAGCCACAGCATAGCACAAAAACGTATAGGCGGACTGCATTTCGCAGGAGGTATCTTCACCAATCTGACACGAGACCATCTTGACTACCACAAGACGTTCGAGAACTACAGAGACGCCAAGAAGGCCTTCTTCGACGCACTGCCGTCAGACGCCTTTGCCGTAGTAAACGCCGACGACAAGAACGGAACGGTAATGGTGCAGAACTGCAAAGCGAAAATAAAGACATATTCTCTGCAGAAACCGGCCGACTTCAAGGCGCACATTATGGAAGAGAGTTTCGAAGGAATGTGTCTCGACATAGACGGCAAAGAGGTAAGCGTACAGTTCGTCGGACGTTTCAACGTAAGCAACCTGCTTGCCATCTACGGAGCGTCGGTGATGATGGGTACCGACCCACAGGAAGCACTTGTGCAGATAAGCGCCATGAAACCAGTGAACGGACGATTCGAGACCATACGGTCGGAAAACGGAGTCACCGCCATTGTAGACTATGCGCATACTCCTGACGCTTTGGAAAACGTACTTAGCACCATCAACGATGTGCTGCGTCACCGCGGCCAATGCTGGACTGTGTGCGGCGCTGGAGGCAACAGGGACAAGGGCAAACGTCCTCTGATGGCACAGGAGGCCGTAAAAAACAGCGACCGCGTAATCATCACAAGCGACAACCCGCGCAACGAAGACCCTCAGGAAATCATCAATGACATGTTGAACGGACTTGATGACACGCAACGCCGAAAAGTGATAAGCATAGTGGACAGACGAGAGGCCATCCGCACAGCGTGTATGATGGCTGCTCCAGGCGACGTGATATTGGTGGCAGGCAAAGGCCACGAAGACTACCAGATAG
>CAVHNA010000066.1:6872-12259 GCA_963637205.1 Bacteroidaceae bacterium | reverse complement strand
ATTCTGTGCAGACGGGCGGACGTAATGAGTTGCGTGCCTTGAAAGCTCCTGCCCTTGAAGGTATGGTATGGGAAGCCGGATTGATGGGGAGTTACCTTCTTCGTGAAAACCTGGACATTCGTCTTCAGTTCGATTATCAAACAATAAACGGAACACATACATTGCGTTCCGTTGCTCCCTCTGTGGGTTTGAGTTATTCTTTCTGATTGTATTCTCACCGGGAATCGAACCCGGATTGACGGTTTAGGAAACCGTAGTTCTATCCATTGAACTACAGGAGCAACCTTATTTGCGGTGCAAAGGTAATGTTTTTTTCGCTAACGGCAAGGTTTTACGCCTTGTTTTTGTTCCGTGGGCTTGACTTTGCGCCGTGCGTCTTGTTTCATGCGTTGCCGTTCACGCCTCCGAAGGGCATGTCGGGCTGTCCTGGGTTTCGCTTGAACGACACGTTGTTCTTCAGTATCTGCGCCGGGCTCACGAGCGGCAGTATCAGCTTGGGCAGTCCGGCCTCCTCGCTGCGTATAGCCAGCATGCCGCGTGCGGCGTCTATGGTGATGCCTGCCAGATGCTGGAGCAGTCCGGCGGGTATCACCCACTGGTCGCCTTGCAACTGGTACATTGCGCTCCATCCCTCGCGTGCGAACTCTATCGAGGTCTGCATGCTGAATATCAGCTGCGTGATGTCGTTTTTCTTGTATTCAAAATGTGTCTTGCATACGAGTATGCGCTTCTCCGTGTCGCAGTTGAACTGCAGTTGCTGTCCTATCTGCAACTCTCCCTCGGGCCACTTGTTGGCGAGGTTGGCGAACTGCAGCTCTTTAATGTCCAAAAGTTTGAACTGTATCTGTATTTGTTTTTCCATAATTGTGTTTTGTGTGTTGTCCGTTTTCGTTTCTTCTTTTAGTGCGCTTTCAGCATAATGGCGTTCAGGTAGTAGAACTTGTTGCTGTGCGTATTGTGAATCCCAGGCATCGCCATTATCACTATTTTTCCGTCCTGCGTAGGTCGCACATTCTTAATCACTGCGGTATTGGCGGTGTTGTTGGCCGCTTCCAGGTTCTCGGAGTACGAGTCCTCGCCCTGCACCATGAAGGTGGTCTCCCTCAGGTCTTGGCTGTTGTCGCGTGAGGCGAAGATGGTGATGTCGTATTTCAGGTCTGGATTCATGTGGCTCAGGGTGTAGCCACCCGAGTGGTCCGGCTGTTGTCTGCCGAACTTGCCGGCCGCATATCCCCATACGTAAGACTTGGACACCTCTTTAGGCATCAGCATGCGTGTGGCGGAGAATGCTGTGCCTTCCTGCCCCGTGCCGCAGAAAGCGTCGCTGCAAGTCACTAGTATGCCGGTGGGGTTGAGCTTGGTGTCCGTTATCCACGTGTATGTGCGGCGGTCGGGCGTTATGTCATTCCATGCTGGGTCGGCGCATGCCGAGCCGCCGAAGTTCAACTTTATCAGTCCGGAAGGCTTGATGTCGTTGGTGTGTCTGAACACTACGTCGGCGAGGTTGGAGACGCTGTCCGGTGCCAGCACGGCGCGGTGAGCCGCGGTTTGGCAGACCAACGCCGCCGCCAGGTCCATCCCCTTCGGACGGAACGACAAGCCTTCGGGATTGTTGCCTGTGATGGTTTCCAGCCATGTGCAGGCCGCTGTGTACCGTCCCAGGATATAGTCGAGGTGATAGCCGTCGCGGTTCATGTTGTCGCCCAGATAAGAGGTGCGTGCGTTCTGTATGGCAGTGCCGCATGGCACTCTGAACGACAGTTCCGGATGGCGTTCCATAGCCCACTGCACGGCATGTCGTATGCTGTCGTACATCTTCGTCTGGTCGTTGCCGTAGTTGGCGAACCCTCCGTGCGTGCTGTCGTGCGAATACGCCCACGTCTGATGGTATCCCAGTCGTGCCGCACTGTTGGTCTTCAGACTGTCCGTGTAGTTGATGAGTAGTGTCATGTACGGTTCGAATGTGGACGTGAGCCCCGACTCCTGGCTTACCTGCTGCACGGTGATGAAGTCCCACGGCTCGTCTGTGATTATGGTGCTCAGGGCCGAGTGCGGCGTGTTGGTGCGTACGCCGTCCGTCACCTTGCGGTACTCGAAGGTGTTGTTCTGTTCGGTGACGTCCGTCCAGTGTGAATGGAAGCCCTGTCCTCCGCGGTAGGCGTTGCCGATTATCATCTTCACGCCGGTCTCTTCGGCCAGTTCATACAGATATTGCTCCACTCCGTCTTCCGAGAAGCTGTTGCCTATGGCCAGCACCCTTATGGTGTCCTTGTCGCCCTGCGCGCTGTTCGCCGCAGACGTTTTCGCCACGGCTAGCAGGGCTGTGGCGAAAAGCAGGAATAAGGTGTTGAGATGTCTCATGTTTCTGATTCAATGGAGTGCAAAGTTAGCCATTTGCCTTCTTATCTGCAAGGAAAAAGACAAATAGTTGTCGTTTTCGCCAAAAAGCAGTACTTTTGCATCCAAAACGTAACATTACACATCATACTAAGAATTATGGAAATAGCAGACAAGATATCGCAGGCCGTGCAGGCCGGTGTGGCGAAACTTTACGGACAGCAGGTGCCCGACAAGATGGTGCAGCTGCAGGAGACGCGTCCCGAGTTCGAGGGACAGCTGACGCTCGTTGTATTCCCCTTCCTCAAGATAAGCAGGAAGAAGCCCGAGGACACGGCACGGGAGCTGGGCGAATATCTGGTTTCCGAGATACCCGAAGTGGTGAGCAAGTTCAACGCGGTAAAGGGCTTCCTCAACCTCGTTATCAACCCGGCGCAGTGGATAGCGTTGCTCGAGAGCATACGCCAGAATCCCACATACGGCTTCATACCCGTCACCGAAGACAGCCCGCTGGTGATGATAGAGTACTCAAGCCCCAACACCAATAAGCCGCTCCATCTCGGACACGTGAGGAACAACCTCCTAGGGTGGGCGCTCGCCAACGTGATGAAGGCCAACGGCAACAAGGTGGTGAAGACCAATATAGTCAACGATCGCGGAATACATATCTGCAAGTCCATGCTGGCGTGGCTGAAGTGGGGCAACGGTGAGACTCCGGAGAGTAGTGGCAAGAAAGGCGACCACCTGATAGGCGACTACTACGTGGCTTTTGACAAGCATTACCGCGAGGAGGTGAAGCAGCTGGTGGGACAGGGAATGGACGAGGAGGCCGCCAAGCAGGAGGCTCCGCTCATCAAGGAAGCGCACGAGATGTTGGTGAAGTGGGAGAACAACGACCCCGAGGTGCGCGCTTTGTGGAAGAAGATGAACAGTTGGGTGTACGCCGGCTTTGACGAGACCTACAAGGCTCTCGGTGTCAACTTCGACAAGATATACTACGAAAGCGAAACCTATCTGGAAGGCAAGGAAAAGGTGGAGGAAGGACTCGCCAAAGGACTCTTCTACCGCAGGCCGGACAACTCGGTATGGGCCGACCTCACCAAGGAAGGGCTCGACGAGAAGCTGCTTCTGCGCTCCGACGGCACCAGCGTGTACATGACGCAGGACATAGGTACGGCGAAGCTACGCTTCCAGGACTTCCCCATTGACAAGATGATATACGTGGTGGGCAATGAGCAGAACTACCACTTCCAGGTGCTTTCCATACTTCTGGACAAGCTCGGCTTCAAGTGGGGCAAGGATCTAGTGCATTTCTCCTATGGAATGGTAGAACTGCCCAACGGCAAGATGAAGAGCCGCGAGGGTACTGTGGTGGATGCCGACGACCTGATAGCTACCATGGTGGCCGACGCACGCCAGATGAGTGCCGACAAGGTGAACAAGTTGGAAGGTATCACCGAGGAGGAAGCCGCCGAGATAGCGCGTATCGTGGGACTTGGCGCTCTCAAGTACTTTATCCTCAAGGTCGACGCACGCAAGAACATGCTGTTTAATCCGGAGGAGAGCATTGACTTCAACGGTAACACGGGCCCCTTCATACAGTACACTTACGCACGTATCCGCAGCATACTCCGCAAGGCCGGTGGCGTAGACCTTGACACTCTGGCAGGAGACACGGAGATAAACGACAAGGAGATAAGTCTCGTCCAGCACCTGCAGGGCTTCCAAGCCGCCGTAAGACAGGCAGGGGCGGACTACAACCCCAGTTGCATAGCCAACTATTGCTATGAGCTGGTGAAGGAGTACAACCAGTTCTATCACGACTTCAGCGTCCTGCGCGAGGAGGACGAGAAGAAGCGCTGCTTCCGTATAGCTCTCTCCGCTGCGGTAGGGCAGGTGATAAAGAATGGAATGGGGCTGCTCGGCATAGAGGTGCCCGAGAGGATGTAATCGCCTGGAGGCTTGACAGGAGACCGTTATGGACTACGACCGTCTGAAGGGAATCGTTGACTTCAACGCCATTGCCGTGGATGCCGGATGCAGCGGCAATCCCGGCCCCATGGAGTACCAAGGTGTCTACCTTGGCAACTGCCAGCGGCTCTTCCATTACGGTCCTGTCCACGGCACCAACAACATCGGTGAGTTCTTGGCCATCGTCCACGCCTTGGCTCTGATAAAGCAGAAGGGGTGGGACATGAAGGTCTACAGCGACAGTTACAACGCTATACTCTGGGTTAAGAACGGCAAGTGCAAGACAAAACTGAAACGGACTCCGCAGACGGACGGACTGTTCCAGCTTATTCGCCGTGCGGAGCTGTGGCTTGCCAATAACCGAATCCATGCGGAGGTTATAAAATGGGAGACAAGTCAGTGGGGAGAGATTCCCGCCGACTTCGGAAGAAAATGAAGATTGTTATGAAGGGTGGGTATCAGAGACTGAGGTTCTTGTCGGCACTGTGGCTGCTGTTTCTCCTTGTCGCCGTTGTGGGCAAGGTGGCCTTTTTGTTGTATAATGGCGGTGCTGAGGCTTTGTCCGTCAAGGATTTCAGGGACGTGATAGCCTCCGGACTTCCGCTTGACCTGTCCACTTCCCTCGCCATTGTGTTGCCCGTTTGGGCTTTCCTGATGCTTTCGGGACGCCGACGTGAGGTGCGTGTGAGAAGGGTTGTGCTTCCGTATCTCCTGACGGCCATGTTCTTTGCGGTTCTCATCACGGTCGGCGACTTGGTGATGTACGCCCATTGGAAGTTCAAACTCGACGCCAGCATATTCGGTTACATGTTCTGTCCGGGTGAGGTGGGAGCCAGCGTTTCCACATGGTACATAGTCAGCAGGCTTCTCGGCTTCGTGGTGTCGCTGGCATTGGCGGTGACCGCCGCCGTAAGGATTACGCCCAAGCGTATAACCGGAGCGCAGGCCGGAGGCGAGAGCTTGTCGCTTTTGGCATTCCCCGTTTTGGGAGCCTTGATGCTTCTGTTCCCCGGAAGTTTCGGAGAGTCGGCCGCGTTCCGCTCCGACAGGATTCTGCTCAACCACTCCGCCATTAACCC
>CAVHNA010000066.1:0-6862 GCA_963637205.1 Bacteroidaceae bacterium | reverse complement strand
TCGTCGGCATGGCTGTATGCCAAGCCGGTACGCAGTCAGTTTGACAGTATGGACGAGAGCGTCTGCGACAGTGTCATGTCGCGGATATTCCCGTCGTCCACCGAAGACATCACAGACACTTTGCTTCGCACTGCCAGACCCAACATTCTCACGTTGCAGCTTGAAGGTTGCGGCGCACACATGATAGAGGCGTTGGGGGGAGAGGAGAACGTTATGCCCGAGTTGTGCGGATGGATGAAGAAAGGCGTCAACTTCAGCAACGCGTGGGCTACGAGCTTCCGTACTGACAGAGGTACTGTAAGTTTCGTGTCCGGCTACGTCAGCTATCCCACTGTCAGCCTTATGCTGAGAGACAGCTGCCTGCGTAAACTGCCCTCGTTGGCTATGTCACTCAGGCGAGAAGGGTACAGTGCTGAGTATTTGTACGGAGGAGACCCCACCGTGATGAATAAGAAAGTGTACCTCAACGCCATGGGTTTCGACCCTGTGCTCGGCATAGACGACATCGGCGTGGAAGCGGAAGAGCGTGACTCCTGGGGTGCCAACGACAGCATATCCATGCGGCGGCTGCTGGACATCATGCTCGCCAAGCCGAAGGACAAGTCGTGGTATATAGGATATCAGACTATATCCAGCCACGAGCCGTGGCAAGTGCCTTACAGCAGACTGTCGGATCCCGTTTACAATGCGTTCGCCTACACCGACCATTGCCTTGGGCAGTTCCTCGACTCGCTCAGCCGCACTCCTGTGTGGGACAACCTCTTGGTGGTGATATTCGCCGACCATGGTGTAACGTACGGACTGGACATGAAGAACCCCGAGTTTTTCCACATGCCGTTGCTGCTTCTTGGCGGTGCTCTTAACGGCACGAGAGACCTTGACGTGCTTGTCTCGCAGGGCGATATCGCCGCCACGGTGCTTTCGCAGATGGGAATAGGGCATGCGGACTTTCCGTGGAGCCGCAACGTGCTGAGTGCAGAGTACACTACGCCGTTCGTGTACTGTACTTATCCGTCGGGCGTTCTCTATAAGGATGATTCCGGAACCACCATGACGGACTTGATGTCCGGTAGTGTGGTAAGCGGCGATGCGCAGGGACAGGGAAGAAGACAGGAAAACATTGGCGTCATGCTTCAGGCTACATATAGCCGTATGCCGTGACGTGCTGTGTCCCTTTCGTTATAGGAAACGTCGGTGACGTTCCTGCCTGACGATATGAGAAAACTGTGTGATATGTCATGACTTGGACCAGAAAGAGAGTCAACAACCTGTTTTTCCTCTTTGGCCTTACGGCTGTGGTGGTGATGATGCTGACGTTCGATGTCAGCTTTGTCGTACTGTGGCGCCATCTTCGTAGGGCAGGCTATTGGATGCTTGCCATAGTCGGGGTCTGGTTTCTCATCTACTTCCTCAACGCATGTTCTTGGATGACTATCATCAAGTCCGCTGGTAATGCGGACGCCAAGGTGAGGTTCGCCAGACTGTACCGCCTTACCGTTACGGGCTATGCGCTCAACTACGCCACTCCGATAGGTGGATTGGGAGGTGAGCCGTACCGTATCATGGAACTGTCCAAGGAGGTGGGCAAGGAGCGTGCCACCTCGTCTGTCATCCTGTATGCCATGATGCACTTCTTCGCTCATTTCTGGTTTTGGTTCATCTCCGTGTTTGCCTACCTCGCATTGGCTCTTGCAGGCGATGTGCCTATGTCAGTGCCTGTCGGCTTGGTTCTTCTCGCCGTTACGGCATTCTGCCTTTTCGCCTTCTACGTCTTCAGCGCAGGATATAAGAACGGTGTGGTGAGGAAACTGCTGGACTTGACAGGCAAGATACCTGGACTGAGACGCTGGAGCGTGCGTTTTGCTGAGGACAATCGTGAGGTACTGGCTAACATAGACGCACAGATATCGGACTTGTACCATAAGGATAGGAGATCGTTTTACGTCAGTCTGACGTTGGAGTTCCTGTCACGTTTGATACAGAGCTCCGAGGTCTTCTTCATGCTACTTCTTCTCGGCAACGGCGGTGACGGTGGCGCGGGTGGCTACGCTCTCGTCTATCTGCACTCCATGCTCATCTTGGCTTTCACTTCCTTTTTCGCCAATGTCATAGGAGTCCTGCCCATGCAGTTGGGAGTGCAGGAGGGTGGCTACGTGCTTTCCATAGCCGCATTGGGCATGACCACGGCGGTGGGCTTCTTCGTGAGCGTTATATGTAGGGTGAGGGAGATAATATGGATAGTGACGGGCATCCTCATAATGAAGTTGAGCAGGTAGGTGCCGCACTGCAGTTTTGTCAGAATTATATAAGGTGAAGTTATATGAAGGTTATGCTACGAGAGAAATTGCTGGAGTTTACGGCGTCGCAACGCGCCTTTGTCCTTAATACATTATATATATATGTCGTTTATCTCGTCTGCCGGCTGGTATTCCTGGCGATCAACTGGGATATGTTCTCCGACTCCATGACGTGGGGCAAGCTGGCGGAGATACTGCGCGGGGGACTGGTGTTTGACACGTCCGCCATCCTCTATTCCAACGTCCTGTACGCCCTGCTGATGTTCTTCCCCACTCGTTATAAGGGTGGCGGCCTTTACCAGTTCGTGGCCAAGTGCCTCTTTTTCGTCGTCAACGCCGTCTGCGTTATAGCCAATCTGGCGGACTGCGTCTATTTCAGATACACCACACGGCGCACTACCGCCACTGTGTTCTCTGAGTTTCGCAACGAAAACAACCTGGGAGGCATCTTGGGCGCGGAGATTGTTAGCCACTGGTATCTTTTCCTCATCGGGCTGCTCTTGATGTTCGCTCTCTGGAAACTGTATTACAGGCCGGAGCACAGCGTCTCTGCCTTTCGGTCGTTGGATGCCAAAGGCAAGTTGGTCTATTACGCTGTCCAGTCGCTGCTCTTGCTCGTCTTCGTCCCTCTTTGTGTAGGAGGCATGCGCGGAGGTTTCTCCACCGCCGTACGTCCCGTCACCATCAGCAACGCCAACCAGTACGCCGACAGTCCGCTGGAGGCTGCCATAGTGCTGAACACGCCTTTCTCCATGATGCGGACTCTCAACAAACATGCGTTCGAGATACCGGCGTATTTCACCGACAAGGAGCTGGATGCCCTCTACTCGCCTTTGCATGTCCCGGGCGACTCCCTCGTGAAACGCCGTAAGAACGTGGTGGTGCTCATAGTGGAGAGCTTTGGCAGGGAGTACATAGGTGCGTACAACAAGCGGTTGGACGGCGGTAAGTACGAGGGGTACACGCCCTTTGTGGACTCGCTGATATCGTGCAGTGTCACCTACAGGTATTCCTATTGCAACGGTAGGAAGAGTATCGACGGTATGCCGAGCATACTCTCCGGCATACCCATGTTCGTGGAGCCTTTCTTCCTCACGCCGTCGTCCATGAACAATGTAGGCGGACTGGCGAGCGAACTGAAGAAGGACGGTTACTATTCCGCTTTCTTCCACGGTGCCGAGAACGGTTCTATGGGCTTTCAGGCTTTCGCCCGCTCCACAGGCTTCCAAGACTACTTTGGCCGTACTGAGTACGATGCTGACCCACGCTTCGGGGGCGAGGACGACTTCGACGGCACGTGGGCTATTTGGGACGAACCGTTCCTGCGGTTTTACGCCACCAAGATGAACGAGATGCCGCAGCCTTTCGTCACCTCGGTCTTCACGGCGTCCTCACACCATCCGTTTGTCATCCCCGGGGAGTATAGTGGTGTCTACAAGGAGGAAGGCTTGCCCATACACAAATGTATAAGGTACACCGACAACGCTCTACGACAGTTCTTCAACTTGGCGAAGACGATGCCGTGGTACTCCAACACTCTTTTCGTACTGACGTCCGACCACACCAACCAAAGCGACCATGCGTATTACCAGACCGACATCGGCGGCTTTTGCTCGCCTGTCGTCTTCTTCGACCCGAGCGGTGAGCTGGAGGCTGGCGAGCGCGACGCCATAGCGCAGCAGATAGACATCATGCCCACGGTGCTGGGTTATCTAGGGTACGACAAGGACTACGTAAGCTTCGGCATAGACCTGTTCGCCACTCCGGCGGCGGATACATGGGCGGTCAACTACCTCAACGGCATCTACCAGTACCTGAAAGGAGATTGGATGCTTCAGTTCGACGGTCACAAGTCCACGGCCCTGTACCGTTTCCGTACCGACCTGCTGCTGAAGCACAATCTCTTGAAAGAACATCCTGAGGAAGCCGCTGTGATGGAACGTGAGCTGAAAGCCGTCATACAGTCGTACATGGAACGTATGGTACACGACAGGCTTACGGTTCGCTAACTGTACAACATGACAAGGTCGTAAAGGATCTTTTCAGGAAGCAACTTTTTCTCAACAGAAAAGTGACTCTCCGGAGCAGTACTACCGATTTTAAAAAGCAGTACTACCGATATTGAAAAGCAGTAGTACTGATATCGCCGAGCGGTAGTACTGCTCTGAAAGGCGGTTTTAGTGTATTTGCTCTGCTGTGCAAAGAGTCCTTTTTATGCTGCTTATTGCACGTTGAAGAGGAAAAAGGATTTTTTCTGACACTAGTGTTCGTCAAACGTGTGAGAATTTAATACCTTTGTACGAGGCTTTGGCGACTTTTCAGTAGTTTAACTTAAATACACCCAGAATATCAGATGGATTGGAACAGTTTTAGCTTTATAGACTTATTCGCAGGAATTGGCGGCATCCGAATAGGTTTTGAATCGGTTGGCGGACATTGTGTTTTCTCTTCTGAGTTTGACGAAAGTGCTTGCAAAACTTATGAGGCGAACTTCGGCGTTCATCCATCGGGGGATATAACAAAGATAAATGCTAAAGATATTCCCAACTTTGATATTCTTCTTGGAGGATTTCCTTGTCAGGCATTTTCTATCATTGGTAAAAAAGAAGGATTTGAGAACGAGACATGTGGCACCCTATTTTTCGAAATAGAAAGAATATTGAAAGAAAAAATGCCTAAGGCATTTATGCTGGAAAATGTAAGAAACCTTACAGCTCACGACAAGGGAAATACATTCAAGATTATACGCAGTCATTTGGAAGCACTGGGGTATTCTGTATACGCGAAAGTTTTAAACGCATTGGACTATGGAGTCCCTCAGAAGAGAGAGAGAATTATAATTGTGGGTTTTAAGGACAATGTGTTATTTTCTTTCCCTGATCCTGTTCCGGTATCTCAGAGAAAGACTCTTATAGATATCTTAGAAACAGATGTGAGCGACAAGTATTATGTCAAGGATAAAATCAGAGAATCTCGAATAATGCGGCTAAAAGACCCGAACTACCCGAAGCCATATATATCCCACGAAAATATGGCTGGGAGCATCACTCCTCATCCTTACTCTTCCTGTTTGCGGGCAGGAGCTTCTGCTAATTATATTCTTATTAACGACGAACGGAGGCCAACGGAAAGAGAAATGCTGAGAATACAGGGATTTCCAGATGATTTTAAAATTGTGGTTTCTTACAGCCAGCTAAAGCATCAGACAGGTAATTCAGTCGCTGTGCCTGTTATAAAGGCAGTTGCAAGCCAAATGATTAATGCTTTAAAAACATTTGAGACAAATAAGGTATCATGATAACAAGAGAACTGGCAAAGAAGGCTCTGGACAACGTCATCAAAAAGTCCAGAGTGCATATGTATAAACCTATACAAGTCGCAGAAATCCTTTATCGGGATAGAATCTATAAAGACATCAATCTCCTTTCGTTAGAAGATTACAGGACAAAAAGCAAGAAATGGAGAGATGAGATTTCAGTAGAATTGCTAGGAAGGGTTAGTACGAGCAGTGCCAGATTCCAAGACGACATATTCAATGATAATGCAATCCCACCTACAGTACTTAACGTTTTGGGAATAGAAAATCGTCGTACAAAAGGTGCTGTAGAGGCGTATATCTATAGTCATTTTGACAACAGGCATGAACAGTTGTCCAATGCTTTGACATATTGGTTGGATGCGAATCCAGATTCTTTTGATGTAAAGAAATTCATTGATTCTTTTTGGAATGAGCCTGGTTTAAAGAGAAGCCTTGACAAAATTTACGAAATCATAGTATATGCTTTGTTTTCAACGCTTGTTGACGCTATGAATCTTGAAGTAGAGGTCACCGTAAAGGAAGATGCCTATCCCCTACTAAAAGAGTTTGAGGATTTTGCTCGAAAGGTTATGCGTTTGGATAGCACCACGCCCCAACATATTCAGGAGGCAAAAATATATCGCGTGGGAGTTACAAACGCCGCAGACGGAGGTCTTGATATGTATTCTAACTGGGGGCCTGCAATTCAGATTAAACATCTAAGTTTGGGCTTGTCTCTTGCAGAAAATATAGTAAACAGTGTGTCCTCCGACAAGGTTGTCATTGTGTGTAAAGATGCGGAAAGAGATGTAATACTATCACTTCTTTCACAGATTGGGTGGAAAAGTCACATTCAAGGAATTATTACCGAAAATGATCTGATTAACTGGTACGAGAAAGCTCTTCGCGGAAATTATTCAAGCCAACTAGGAAAACAACTGTTATATTGTCTCGCAAGCGAAATCTCCGAGGAGTTCCCGTCTGTTGACAAAATTCCTGAAACAATCAAAGAAAGGCACTATGAGTTGATTTCGGATTCTTTCTGGAGTAATAATACAGTTCAAAAATAGCAGTACTATCGATATCGCCGAGTGGTAGTACTGTGACTTTGCTTGAAATAGGAGGCGCGTTTGCGCCAAGCGCGCACTCAAGGCAGTTTTCTTGGATTTGTCAGGATGACTATTGAAAAAAGTCAATAGTACTGACTTAGCAATGTCAGTAGTATTAACTTTGAAAGTCAGTAGTACTGACTTGGTGATGTCAGTAG
>CAVHNA010000065.1:0-12449 GCA_963637205.1 Bacteroidaceae bacterium | reverse complement strand
ACATACACGCCATGTGGCTACGTGACAGCGGAGCGCAGGTATGGCCTTACCTCAGGTATATAGACAAGGACGAGCCACTCCGCCACCTTATACGCGGCGTCATACTCCGCCAGTTCGCATGTATACTCATAGACCCATACGCCAACGCTTTCAACATGAACCACGAAGGCGGTGAGTGGCAAAAGGACGAGACGGAGATGATACCCGAGCTGCATGAACGCAAGTACGAGATTGACTCCCTCTGCTATCCAATACGTCTCGCATACGAATACTGGAAGAAGACCGGAGACGCCACCATCTTCAACGACTCTTGGCTGAAAGTTGTAAGATCTATCCTTGACGTGTTCCGCGACCAACAGAACTGGAACGGATTCAAGAGCAACTACCATTTCCGTCGCGAGACACGCGCATACCACGACACGCGAAGCAATTCAGGATACGGACATCCAGGCAAGGCGTGCGGACTGATAGCAAGCGCTTTCCGTCCTTCTGACGACAGCACCATCTTCCCCTATCTCGTACCTAGCAATTTCTTCGCTGTAAGCATCCTACGCAAGGCGGCTGACATCCTGCGCACCGTAAACAACGAGAAGACTCTGGCCGCCGAATGTGAGCAGATGGCACTCCAAGTGGACGCTGCGCTCAAGGAATACGCTGTAGTGGAGCATCCCAAGTACGGCAAGATTTACGCTTTCGAGGTTGACGGCTTCGGCAGTTCTTTGCTCATGGACGACTCCAATGCGCCGTCTCTGCTTTGCCTGCCGTACCTCACTGACGTATCCATAGACGATCCCATCTACCAGAACACGCGCAAGTTCGTGTGGAGTGAAGACAACCCCTATTTCTTCAAGGGCAAGGCGGGCGAAGGCATAGGCGGTCCACACTGCGGCCTCTATCAGCCCTGGCCGATGAGCCTCATAATGAAAGCTTTCACCACCAACGACCGTGAAGAGAAGGAATGGTGCGTAAAGGAACTCATGAAGACCGATGGCGGGACTGGGTTTATGCACGAGTCTTTCAACCAAGACGACGCCACGAAATTCACCCGTTCATGGTTCGCATGGGTAAACACCCTCTTCGGAGAACTTATAGTGGACATGTATGCGGAATAATAAGAAAAAATTATGTCAAGGAGCCTTCTTAGGATGGCTCCTTGTCCTTTCTCTGACAGGCTGCGAACACACGGACAAGTCCGCAGAGCAAGAAGCTCTAGACTTCCTATATGCCAACATGCCTCTGCCGGACAGCGTGGACTATCCGCGCAAATATTGGGAGAAGTGCGTACAGACGTCTCTCCAGGCACGCCAGGAAATGCCATGGGGACAAACCGTCCCCGACAGGGAGTGGAAACACTTCGTGCTACCGGTGCGCGTAAACAACGAGAATCTTGACGACTCGCGAACCGAGTTCTACAAATTGCTGAAGGACCGCGTCCGCAACAAGAGCATGTACGGTGCCATACAGGAAGTAAACCATTGGTGCCACGAGCATGCGACATACCAACCTTCCGACGCACGCACCTCATCACCTCTAGCCACCATGCGTTCTGCCATAGGAAGATGCGGTGAAGAGAGCACCTTCACCGTTGCCGCCCTGCGTGCAGTAGGCATACCCGCCAGACAAGTCTACACACCCAGATGGGCGCACACCGACGACAACCACGCCTGGGTGGAGGCATGGGCAAACGGAGAGTGGTATTTCCTTGGCGCATGTGAGCCGGAAGCGGCGCTCAACCTCGGATGGTTCAACGAACCCGCCAGTCGCGGCATACTCATGCACACCAAGGTCTTCGGTGCATACGACGGACCAGAGGAAGTGATATCCAAGAATAAATGCTATACGGAAATCAACGTCACTTCCAACTATACTCCTACATCATGCGTGACGGTGAGGGCACTGGATACCGACAGCGTACCTGTGGAGGGCGCTACCATAGATTTCCGCGTATATAACTATGCCGAATTTTACACTGTAGTGTCCAAGACTACAGGCAAAGACGGCCACGCCTCGCTTTCATGCGGCAGAGGTGACATAGTGGTGTGGGCAAGCAAAGACGGACACTTCGGCTTCAAGAAGGCAAGTGTCGGACTACAGGACACCGTATGCGTTACCCTTGACAAGGATTCCACATACAGCGGGTCTATAGACCTTGACATCATTCCTCCGCAAGGAGAAAACCGCACTCCGGAAGTCTCCGGCGACTTGATTGCCGCCAACAAGAAACGCCTGCTGCAGGAAGACAGCATCCGTAACGCATATATGGAAAAGGTCTTCTTCCACAGCGATGACGCAAACGACCCTCGTGTAAAGGCTCGCGCCAACTGGAAGACCATAGACGACTTCATGAACAGCGATGCAGGAAAGAGCAGGACAGGAAAGGATTTGCTCGGCACTCTCCGCGACAAAGATTTCAGAGATATCACCCCAGAAGTCCTCACGGACGTGACGCTCAACACTAAAGTCTGCGACGAAGACAACTGCGTCAAATATGTTCTCTGCCCACGTGTCAGCGACGAGATGATTACACCGTACCGCCAGACGCTCGCCACGAAATTCGCCGGCAAGGATACCAAAGACATGGTGCAATGGGTAAAAGACAGCGTCACTGTAGACAACAGCCGCAATCCTCAGCATCTGTGTATGTCACCGTTGGGAGTGCTTCGGCACAGAACGACAGACAGCCACAGCCGAGACATATTCTTTGTGGCGGCCTGCCGCAGCATAGGCATCCCCTCACGTATCAACGAGCAGACGGGTGTCGTACAGACGTTTGACAAAGCTAACAGGGAATGGACTGACATCCGCTTCAACGACAGAGAGACAGTAAAGTCCGTGGCGACAGGCACAGTACAACTGACCTTCTCAGACGGAGAGGTGGCCCAACATCCCGCGTACTACAAACATTTCAGCCTGTCACGCATCGAGAACGGCAGGCCAAGTCTTCTTGAGTTCCCCGAAAATGCCACATGGGAGTCGACATTTGCAGACGGAGAAGCCGTAAACGTCGGCACATATATGATGGTGAGCGGAACCCGGATGGCCGACGGCAGCGTGCTGGCTCGTATACAATTCTTCACTGTGGAGGAAGGAAAGACGAGCACGCAGAAACTGCAACTGCAGAACAAAGAGGACGAGCTGAGAGTAATAGGCACGTTCAACTGCGAAAACATGTTCACCAACTACAAGGGAACGCACAAGACCATTCTCAAGACAACGGGTAGAGGGTACTACGTTGTGGGTCTCATCACCAGTAACCACGAGCCCAGCACCCACGTTCTGCACGACCTGGAAAAAGCGAACATCTATCTGGCACGATGGCCTCACTGCTTCCTGATGTTGTTCCCGTCACAAGAAGAATACGCAAAGTTCCGCAGACAAGACTTCGACGACCTGCCGTCAAACTTCGTGTTCGGAGTGGCAGACCCCGAAACCGTGAAAGCCATGCACATAGAAGAACTGACGCATGGGTCAGAAGAACTGCCCATACTGATGCTTGCCGACACGTTCAACAGAGTGGTATGGTTCAATCAAGGATATACCATAGGCATAGGGGAACGCATCATGAAGGTGATACGTCAACTTATGAAGACTGATGATGCCTGATACTCTCCACCACCCGTCTCACGATGTCGGGATCGGTGAAGCCGTTATTTCTAAGGGAGCCGTGGATTTCCATGGCTCCCGTCTTTTGCAATATCTCCAGAGCGTTGTCCGCATTAACGCCACAGCCAGGCATAATATATAATGTATGGCCAAACCGTTTCTTATAATGTTCCGCCATCTCCACCAGCGACCTTATGTTAGGAATGCCAACGTATGCGTTTGCCGCCTGACCACAGGTAAGCAACCTGTGCATCCCCATCGCATATATCTTTTCCAAGCCCCCGAGCGGATCTGAGCAAACGTCGAAAGCGCGGTGGAACGTTATCTCCATTCCTTCCGCCGCCTCCATAAGCCTGAGGCACGTGTCCTCGTCCACCCTTCTTTCCGCTGTAAGAGCACCTATCACCACTCCGTTGACCCCCGCCTTCTTTGCCGCTTTGATGTCGCGTACCATACACCGCACCTCATCATCGGTATAATCAAAGTCCCCTTCCCGCGGACGTATCAGCACATTGGTGACTATGCCACTCTCCACCGCCGTCTCTATCAGTCCCATGGAAGGGGTGAGACCTCCCACTCCCAACGACTCGCACAGCTCCGCTCTGTATGCGCCGCCTTCCACTGCGGCATGCAGACTGCGCACATCGGCGCAGCATACTTCCAGTCTTGGAGTTTTGTCATTTTGGGTCATAGTGGCGTCTGTTTACTTCGCATTATGTACTGTTATCTGCGTGGCTCCATAGCCGTATTCCATGAACGAGGCGTCCTGCCACGTGCAGTTCTTGTAGCGGTACTTCAATTCCTGTAATATAGTCTTGCGCAAGACACCGTTACCCTTACCGTGTATTACCACTATTTTTGCGCCTGGCTTCTTTATGTTCTCGTCCATGACGCGTCGGAACTCCTTCATCTGCACCAACAGCATATCGGCATTGCTGAGCCCGGAGGTGTTGTCCAAAAGTTTCTCTATGTGGAGGTCTACCTCCTGTATAGAATCCGTCCCCTTTCCGCCTTTTTTCATGCGCTCTTCATTCTTCCGTCCGTCCGCATTGTCTTTTTTCGACACATGCGCAGGACCGGACTGCACGATAGCCTCCTGCAATTCTTCCGCATTGACGAAGATGCTGCGTACCGGTTTGTCGTCACGTATGACGGGCAGAGTCCAGTTGGGGTCTGTAAAAAACTCGTTTGGATGAAACGTGTGCAACTTGTAGAACTTGGTGCAGTCCAGTCTTATCTCCACGGTCTGCGCCGGTTTCAAGGCAAAAGGCTTGTCTTGCTTCCACGCCAAGGTCTGTATGCAGATACGCGACATGTCGTTGAGCACGGAACGGTCGAATTCTTCCACGAAGACTTTGCTGTTAGGCTCCACCACGGCATTGAAGCGTGCATGCCAGTTGGTGTCCTCGCCGCACATGTAAAGCACCTGTATGTAGTAGTTGCTGTCGTTAACGAAATACGCCTCGAACGATGTGGTGGAGATTTCCCTCACCTCGTTGGGGACAAAGGAAAGGTAGAGGTTTATCTGCTCCGCTCCTTTTCTCTCCAGACTCCTGTGGAAAGTCGGCGGCGTGGAGGGTTGTGGTTTTTTCGGCTGCACCTCCGTCTGCTTGTTAGCTTTCGGCTTGGGAAGAGGTTCATCGCCGGTCATTTTGCTGTCGTCCGTAACAAGGACCACGTCCTTCTTCAACATAGGTATCTCAAACCCGTCCTCGTCCTCTACAAGCACTATGTCCTTACCCTGAAATCCGCTAACCTTGCCGCCTCCCACCTCGGAGAGGAACCGCACAGTGTCCCCTATTTTCATTTCCTGTCCTTCTTTTAATTTTGGCGACAAAAGTACAAAAAATCGTTGAGAATGCCGTACCTTTGCAGAAAATAATGGGGCGATGGACGCAAGACACATACAGATAAAGGACTTCAGTTACTCACTGCCTGACGAGAGGATAGCCAAATATCCCTTGGCAGAAAGAGACAGCAGCAAACTCTTGATATACGACAAAGGACATGTGGGCGAGAGCACGTTCCGCCATCTTCCCGAATACTTGCCGAAGGGTTCGTTGATGATTTTCAACAACACCAAGGTTATACGCGCCCGCCTGCATTTCCGCAAGGACACCGGAGCCTTGATAGAAATCTTCTTGTTGGAACCCGCAGAGCCGGTGGAGTATCAGGAAAATTTCGTTTCCAAGGGCTCATGCTCGTGGTACTGTCTGGTGGGCAACATGAAGAAATGGAAAGAGGGGACGCTGTCGCGCACCGTGTCCGTAAACGGTACGGACGTGGCGGTGCGTGCCGAAAAGAAAGGCGTGCACGCCACCAGCCAGGAGATAGAGTTCTGTTGGGAAGAGGGTGTCACATGGGCGGACATTCTGGAGGCAATGGGCGAACTGCCCATCCCCCCGTACCTCAACAGGGAGGCCGAAGACAGCGACCTGCGCACATACCAGACCGTCTACAGCAAGGTGAAAGGCAGCGTGGCGGCACCGACGGCTGGACTGCATTTCACGGAGAGAGTCCTGAAAGAGATAGACACCCTTGGCATAGAGCGCGAGGAGGTGACGCTGCACGTGGGAGCCGGGACATTCAAGCCGGTGAAAAGCGAGGAGATAGGCGGACACGACATGCACACGGAGCATATCGCCGTGAACCGCGGCACGATAGAGCGGCTGGTGGCGCATGGAGGTGAAGCCGTAGCCGTTGGCACCACCAGCGTGCGTACCTTGGAGAGCCTCTATTACATGGGAGTCAAGTGCTGCATGCTGAAGCCTGAGCAGGAAACCGGCGACGGCGAGGAGCTGCACATTCCGCAATGGATGCCCTACGACAACACGTTACCGCAGCCTGACACCGTGACCGCCTTGGAAGCCCTGCTTCATTACATGAAACGTCATGGCATGGAAGTGCTGCACTCCAGCACACAGATTATCATCGCTCCAGGATACAGTTACCGCATAGTGAAGATGATGGTAACCAATTTTCACCAACCGCAGAGCACACTGCTGTTGTTGGTCTCGGCGTTTGTCCATGGCGACTGGCGCAAGATATACGACTACGCCCTGACACATGAGTTCCGTTTCCTCAGTTATGGGGACAGCAGCCTGCTTATTCCATAAATCACCTTACAGACATGATTGACAAGATACAATCCGAGCCGTCGGAAGAACTTCTGCCCGTGGTGGACGAGAACGGCAACATCTTGGACGCAGCCACCAGAGCGAAGTGCCATGGCGGTAGCATGCTACTGCACCCTGTGGTGCATCTGCATCTCTTCAACTCGGCCGGCGACCTCTACTTGCAGAAGCGTCCGATGTGGAAGACGATACAGCCGGGCAAGTGGGACACCGCCGTGGGCGGACACGTGGACTTCGGGGAGAGCGTGGAGCAAGCCCTGAAGCGCGAGGCTATGGAAGAGATAGGCGTAACGGACTTCACTCCTGTAAAACTTCCGCATTACGTGTTCCTGTCCGACGTAGAGCGCGAATTGGTTTTCCCTCACAAGACGGTCTACGACGGAGCGGTGACACCGAGCGATGAGACCGACGGCGGACGTTTCTGGACGAAGGACGAGATAGAAGCCTCCCTCGGCACAGGTGTCTTCACGCCCAATTTCGAGAGGGAGTACGCAAGGCTCTTCCTGCACGCCCAGAAACAATAAAGCCACACACGGCCCGACGAGACCGGAACTCTACTCCATCACCAATTCCACGGGGCAGTGGTCGCTGCCGAATATCTCGGTATGTATGGAGGCAGACTTCAGCCTCGGCACGAGACGGTCTGAGACCAGGAAGTAGTCTATACGCCAACCAGTGTTCTTCTCGCGAGCCTTGAACCTGTAGCTCCACCAACTGTACACGCCTTCCTGCGTCGGGTAGAAATGCCGGTACGTGTCCACAAAACCGCTCTGCAGCAGGGCGGTCATTTTTTCCCTTTCCTCGTCAGTGAAACCTGCGTTCATGTGGTTCGTCTTGGGATTTTTCAAGTCTATCTCCTGATGCGCCACATTCATGTCGCCACACACCACCACGGGTTTCTTGGCGTCGAGGGCCGACAGATAGCTGCGGAAGTCTTCCTCCCACCTCATACGGTAGTCGAGCCGACGCAAGCCGTCCTGACTGTTGGGCGTATAGACGCACACCAGGTAAAACGTCTCCATCTCCAGCGTTATCACCCTGCCCTCGTGATCGTGTTCGTCCACGCCCAACCCGTATGTCACGTCTATGGGCGTATGCTTGGTGAAGACGGCGGTACCCGAATATCCTTTCTTCTCGGCGAAGTTCCAATACGACCGGTATCCGTCGAACGCCAGTTCCAACTGTCCCTGCTGCATCTTGGTTTCCTGAAGGCAGAAGAAGTCGGCGTCAAGGAGTCCGAACACCTCCTGGAAATTCCTGCCGACCACGGCACGCAGTCCGTTTACATTCCAACTTATGAATTTCATTTCCCCTACATATTATATAATGTCGTCGCAAAGGTAACAAAACTTTTGCAAAGCGGTGATTCCTTGTGACGCTTTGGCTACGCTATTCGGGCGCAAAACATGTCTAAGGGGAAAAATACGGTTCCGCGTTGCACACTTTCGCCAAAAATGTGTACCTTTGCAGCCGAAATTTACATACGACACACTTATTTTTTATTGGATATATGAGTTTAAAGATTGTAGTACTTGCCAAGCAAGTACCAGACACACGCAACGTAGGCCCCGATGCCATGACACCGGAGGGGACCGTAAACCGTAGCGCACTGCCCGCCATTTTCAATCCCGAGGACCTGAACGCCCTGGAGCAGGCACTGCGTCTTAAAGACGAGAATCCCGGCACCACGGTAACCATAGTAACTATGGGTCCCGGACGTGCCGCCGAGGTTATCCGCGAAGCCATGTACCGTGGCGCGGACGGAGGCTATCTGCTCACCGACCGCGCGTTTGCCGGTGCCGACACGCTTGCCACCAGCTACGCCCTCGCCACTGCCATAAAGCACGTGCAGCCCGACGTAGACCTCGTGGTATGCGGCCGCCAGGCCATAGACGGCGACACAGCGCAAGTAGGCCCGCAGGTGGCTGAGAAGCTCGGGCTCAACCAGATTACATATACTGAAGAGATACTTTCCTGCAAGGACGGCAAAATAACGGTGAAGAGACACATCGACGGCGGTGTGGAGACAGTGGAGAGCCCCCTGCCTTGCGTGCTGACGGTGAACGGCAGCGCCGCTCCCTGCCGTCCGCGCAACGTGAAGCTGCTGATGAAGTACAAGCGTGCCCTCGCTCCCATGGAGCTGCCGCAGGGCACGGGCTACGGCGACCTGCCGTACGCCGCTCTGTACGACACCAGGGCGTACCTGAAGCTGGGACAGCTCACCTGCGCCGACGTGAACGCCGACCTCAGCCAGTGCGGTCTCGCCGGAAGTCCCACCAAGGTGAAGAATGTGGAGAACATCGTTTTCAAAGCCAAGGAAAGCAAAGTATTAACAGGAAGCGACGAGGACGTCAATGGCTTAGTACAGGAGCTCCTTGCCAACCATACAATCGGATAACGCACAATCATGGACAACGTATTTGTATATTGCGAACTTGAAGGCTCCCGTGTAGCCGAGGTAAGTCAGGAGTTGCTCACCAAGGGCAGGAAATTGGCCGACACGCTGGGCGTGCAGCTGGAGGCCGTGGCCGCCGGCAGCGGCATCGTAGACAACGTGGAGAGCCAGATACTCCCCTACGGAGTGGACAAGCTGCACATCTTCGACGCCGAGGGCTTGTCGCCCTACACCAGCAAACCGCACACCGCCATACTGGTGAACCTCTTCAAGCGTGAGAAACCGCAGATATGCCTGATGGGCGCCGACGTAGTGGGACGCGACCTCGGGCCGCGCGTGTCTTCCGCACTGCACAGCGGACTTACCGCCGACTGCACGGCGCTGGAGATAGGACCGCACGACGACAAGAAGCTGGGCAAGCACTACGACAACCTGCTCTACCAGATACGCCCCGCGTTCGGAGGCAACATCGTGGCCACCATCGTCAACCCCGAGAACCGTCCGCAGATGGCCACCGTGCGCAGCGGAGTGATGAAGGCCGAGGTGCTGGACGCCAACTACAAGGGCGAGGTAATAGTGGAGGACGTGGCCAAGTTCGTCCCCGAGACGGAATACGTCACCAAGGTGCTCGACCGCCACGTGGAAGCCGCCAAGAACAACCTCAAGGGCGCGTCCATCATCGTGGCCGGCGGATACGGCGTGGGCTCCAAGGAAGGCTTCGGCCTTCTCTACGAACTGGCGCACGTGCTCCACGCCGAGGTGGGAGCCAGCCGCGCGGCCGTGGACGCCGGATTCTGCGAGCACGACCTGCAGATAGGCCAGACGGGAGTCACCGTACGCCCCAAGGTGTACATAGCCTGCGGCATCAGCGGAGCCATACAGCACGTGGCAGGCATGAAGGAGAGCGGCATCATCATCAGCGTCAACAGCGACGAGAACGCTCCCATCAACCAGATAGCCGACTACGTGATAAACGGCACCGTGGAGGAAGTGGTGCCCAAACTGATTAAGTATTACAAACAGAACAGCAAGTAAGAGACATGGCAAATTTATATACTGACGTTCCAGAGATTAAGTTCGAACTGGAGAACAGCGACATGATGCAGCGCATCGTGGAACTGAAAGAACGCGAATACGAAGACAAGGACAAGTACGACGAGGCACCGCAGGACTTCGCCGACGCCATGGCCAACTACGACAAGGTGCTGGAAGTGGTGGGCGACATAGCCGCCAACGTGGTGGCGCCCAACGCCGAGGACGTGGACGCCGAAGGCCCTCACTGCGAGGGCGGACGCGTCAGGTACGCCAGCAAGACGTACGACAATCTGGAGGCTATGGTGAAGGCCGGGCTCAACGGCATGACCATGCCACGCCGCTACAGCGGGCTCAACCTCCCCGTCACGGTGTACACCGCCGCCAACGAACTGGTGAGCGCGGCCGACGCGGGCTTCGAGAACATCTGGTCGCTGCAGGACTGCATCGAGACGCTCTACTGCTTCGGCAGCGAGGAGCAGAGGAAGAAATACATCCCCAGGGTATGCGCCGGCGAGACCATGTCGATGGACCTGACCGAGCCCGACGCCGGTTCCGACCTGCAGAGCGTGATGCTGAAAGCCACCTACGACGAGCAGAACGGTTGCTGGAGACTCAACGGTGCCAAGCGTTTCATCACCAACGGCGACTCGGACATTCACCTGGTGCTGGCACGCTCCGAGGCAGGCACGCGCGACGGACGCGGACTCTCCATGTTCATCTACGACAAGCGCGACGGCGGAGTGGACGTTAGACGCATAGAGAACAAACTGGGCATACACGGGTCGCCAACGTGCGAACTGGTGTACAAGAACGCCAAGTGCGAGATTTGCGGCGAGCGCAAGCTGGGACTCATCAAATACGTGATGTCGCTCATGAACGGCGCACGACTGGGCATAGCGGCGCAGTCGGTGGGACTCTCGCAGGCGGCGTACACCGAGGCACTGGCATACGCCAGGGACAGGAAGCAGTTCGGCAAGGCCATCATAGAGTTCCCCGCCGTGGCGGAGATGATAGCCAACATCAAGGCGAAGCTCGACGCCGGGCGTGCGCTCCTCTACCAGACGGCACGCTACGTGGACATTTACAAAGCGCTCGAGGACATGGCGCGCGACCGCAAGCTCACTCCCGAAGAGCGTCAGGAACTGAAGAAATACTCCAAGCTGGCCGATGCCTTCACGCCTCTGGCCAAGGGTATGAACAGCGAGTACGCCAACCAGAACGGATACGACTGCATACAGGTGCACGGAGGTTCGGGCTTCATGCTTGAGTACGCCTGCCAGCGCATCTACCGCGACGCCCGCATCACCAGCATCTACGAGGGAACCACACAGCTGCAGACCGTGGCGGCCATACGCTACGTCACCAACGGGTTCTACGCCGGTGTCATCGCCGACTACGAGAACAAGGGATGCGCGCCGCAGTACGAGAGCGTCATGGCACGCCTCAAGGCCATGGCCGAGAAGTTCAACGAGTGCACCGCCACAGTAAAGGCAGCCGCCGACCAGGACTTCCACGACATCTGCGCACGCCACCTCTACGAGATGGCAGCCCTCACCGTCATGAGCCACCTGCTGCTGCAAAACGCGTCCAAGGCTCCCGAAGTGTTCGGCAAGAGCCTGCAGGTGTACGTCAACCTCGCCGAGGCGGAAGTGGAGAAACACTACCGCTGGATAAGCGGCATGAGCACGGAACAGCTCGACAGCTACCGTCAGAAATAACACGCCCGGCATCGCCGGACGTACCGCAGGAAGCCCGGGGCACAACCGCCTCGGGCTTCCCTGCGTCTGTGCGCCACGAGCAAGGGCGGAGTAGGAGGAGCGTTTGCGTCCGCTCGGCGACGAAGGAGACGCTTGCCAGAACAAGAAATGCGCCCTCGCAAGTCTGCACGCAGCCTTTGACGCGTGATTCTGGCTTCACGCGGAGCTGTTTGGAACCAAGAAACGGCGTTTCTAGTGTCCAGGAGAACCAGACGGAGCTTTCGTCGCGCGTTTCCTGCTTCACGGAAACAAAAATGGAGCAGGAAACGCCGTTTCCTGCCTCTCGGAAAACGGGATGAAGCCTTCGCGCTGCGTTTCTACCTTCACGGAGAGCAAAAAGAAGCCGGAAACGCCGTTTCCTGCCAAAAAAAGGGTCAAAAAATGCCTTTGACGCACGTTTCTTGCTTCACGGAGAGCAAAAAAAGGCTAGAAACGCCGTTTCTAGCTCCAAAAAAAGCAAAAAGAAGCCTTCGACGCACGTTTCTTGCTTCACGGAGAACCGGATGAAGCTAGAAACGGCGTTTC
>CAVHNA010000064.1:0-12954 GCA_963637205.1 Bacteroidaceae bacterium | reverse complement strand
CAACTCTTCGCCCATGTTGGCTATCTGGGTGTAGAGGCTGTTGAGCTCGTCGTTCTCCACTGCGTCAGGGAACAAGTCCTTGACACGCTTCAGAAAGTCGCCGAGGATGTTCATGTAGTTGATGAATGCATCGTACTCGCTGTCGAAGATACCGCGGTGGACAGGCATGCCATTGTTCTTGGTGGTCATATAGCGGAAGTTGTCCGTTGCCTGCAGTCGGTCCCAGTCCTGCTGTATGCGTCTGTCGCGGCACGCCAGTATGCGTCCCACTGTTTTCTCGTCGTAGAGCTTGGCGAACGCCTCCTTCTGCATGCCGTTGCCAAGCACACCCGACGTGTCCCGTTCCTCGTCGTTCCAGCTGATGGGGTATATCACCTCCAATGCACCCACAGGCTTGTTGGCTGCTATCACCTCCGACGGTGTAGCGAAGCGCACCTTACCCTTGCCCACGCTAGGCAGTGCGCGCAAGAACTCCAGTATGTTGCTCTCCAACGGTTGCACCATGCCTATGGCCGACAGTTCCATCATGATGTTCACCACGTCCTCCCCTTCAGGCAGGCTCTCTATCCATCCTATGTATTTGTCTGCCATGAGAGGATACTCCGACCATGCGCTGTTGTTGAAACGCAGGCTTATGTCGTCACTGAGCTTGTAGTCCCTCAGCAACAGTGAGAGACGCGAGTCCTGCGCACAGCTGTAGACATAGTGCGGACTCTTCCATCCCAGCACATGCTTGGCGCCCTCCACCATCATACCGCGGAAACCCATGGAAGCCGCCATGGCACCTATCTCGTCGCTGTATATGAGCGAGCTGTTGCGTAATACCTTGGGAGTGTGTCCGAACAGCTCCTTTATCTTCCTGGATTGTCTTTTCACCTCGCGGATGAAATTCTCCTCGTTGCCTAGCGACGACAGTCCGTGGCTGTAAGGCTCCGCCAGGAACTCCACGCATCCCGTCTCCTGAAGCTGCTGCAGGAGGTCGAGTACCTCGGGAGCGTGCTGCTCCATCAGTTCCAGAGACACGCCGCTGACGCTGAACGCCACCTTGAAATCCTTGCCGTACTGCTGCGCCATCTCCAGCATGGTGCGCAAGGCAGGCACGTAGCTTCTACGCGCCGTCTCCACCATCATGCGCTCGTTCTCGTAGTCGTCGTAGTAGTAATGGTCCTTGCCTATGTCGAAGAAGCGGTAACGCTTGAGGCTCATGGGCTGGTGTATCTCGAAATACAAACTTATTGTCTTCATGTCTTTTGTCGTAAATGTCTATTCGTTAAACCATGTCTTATATATCCTTAACTGCATTGAGGTAGTCGCCGTTGTCGAACCATCCGTGGGACAGCAGCTGGTTGTAGCACTCGCGTATGCGCAGTCCCACCTTCTCCCACGTTATGCGGTCTACTTCCTTTATACCCTCTTCGGCCAGATAGGAGTGCAGAGCCTCGTTGGTGCAGATGCCGTATATGGCGTCCGCCATAGCGTTGATGTCCCAGTAGTCCACTTTTATCACCTTGGAGAGTATCTCGCCGCATCCGCTCTGCTTGCTGATGATGCAAGGGCATCCGCACTGCATGGCCTCCAGCGGAGCTATGCCGAAAGGTTCGCTGACGGACGGCATGACGAACACGTCGGAGTTCTTGTAGCACTCGTACACCTGCACGCCCTTCTGGAAGCCTGGGAAATGGCATCGGTCCGCTATGCCGTACGCCGCCGCCAGTTCTATCATGGCGTTGAGCATGTCGCCGCTACCGGCGAAGCAGAAGCGTATGTTATGGCTGCGGTCCAGCACCCTCTTCGCCGCCTCTATGAAGTACTCCGGTCCCTTCTGCATGGTGATACGTCCCAAGTACGTCACCACCTTTTCGTCGGGGTTCTTGTGCGGTTCTATGTTACGTATCTCGTCGGAGAGTGGATACACGGCGTTATGCATAGCCACACACTTGCGTGGATCCTGGTGATACTGGTTGATGACCGTCTGCCGTGTCAGTTCGCTGACGCACATGATGCAGTCGGCGTAGTCCATGCCGTTCTTCTCTATGCTATACACCGTAGGGTTCACCTTGCCGCGTGACCGGTCGAAATCCGTGGCGTGCACGTGGATGCATAGCGGCTTGCCGCTCACCATCTTGGCGTGCACCCCGGCAGGGTAGGTAAGCCAGTCGTGCGCATGTATAATGTCAAACTGTTCGCTGCGTGCCAGCACCCCGGCGATGATGGAGAAGTTGTTGATTTCCTCGTGCAGGTTGCCAGGGTAACCTCCGGCAAAGCCTATGCACCCCAGGTCGTCAAGACCCTGCAGGTAGTTGAAGTCGGCGTACAGATGGTCGCGAAACCTGTAGTAGTCCTCCGCCGTGTGTCCCACGAAGCGGTCCTTTATGTTGTCGTACCACACGTCGCGCCATACCACGGGCACTTGGCTCATATTTATAATCTTGAGGAACTTCTCCTCCTCACCGGTAGGGCGCGGCATGCAGAACGTGGTCTCCACGTCGCCCTGCAGACTCAGTCCCTTGGTGATGCCGTATGACGCCACTGCCAGTCCGCCGTATATCTTGGGGGGAAACTCCCATCCGAACATCAGTATTTTCATAATCCTTCCCTCCTGAACTAAAAGTCGTTATATTTGTCCAACAGTTTCACCACCCTCATGATGCCCGACACGTTCATGGCGAAGCTGATGGCGCCGCGTCCGTGAAAGGGTGGGTTGCCGTCAAAGAGCTCGGGTATGGTGCCGATGCAGTGGTAGAAAAGTTCTTCCTCGTATCCCACCAGAAGGTTGTCCACATAACTCAGGCGACTCCTCTTGTACACTTTGAGGCACGCCTCCATGTAGAATGCCGCCAGCCACGGCCACGCTGTGCCCTGATGGTAGGCATAGTCACGCTGCACCTGCGGCCCCGTGTACATTGGGTTGTAGCCATGGCTCTTGGGTGAGAGCGACCGCAGTCCCTTGGGAGTGATAAGCTCCTTGGTACATGTGTCCAGCACGCTCTTGCGCTGCGCCGCCGTGAGCGGCGAGTAGTCGAGAGCCGAAGCAAATATCATGTTAGGTCGAACGTCGTAGTTGCGGTAGCCGTCCACACAGTAGTCGCAGAGGTAGCCGAACTCGTTGTAGAACATGGGTGCGAAGTTCTTGCCACACAATTCGGCAGCCTTCCCCATCTTCTCCGCCGTGTCATCGTCGTGCGTGAAGCGGCACACCTCGGCGCAGAACATAAGGGCGTTGTACCACAGAGCGTTGAACTCCACTATATACCCCGTGCGCGGCACGATGGGCTTACCGTTGACGCTACTGTTCATCCATGTGACCGCTGTGTCACGCCCCTCGCTGTACACCAGTCCGTTGTCCCTCACCTGCAGGTTGGGATGTCCTCCGCCGAGCAGCCACTTCATCATGTCGCGTAGCAGGTCGCCGTACTTAGGCATCGCCGCATCCATACCCTCTATGGAAGCGTACTGTTGTATGCACCAGACAGCCCAGAGCAGTACGTCGGGGTGCTCCATCTCCTTGACGCTGACCGAGAGCGGACATCCAGCAATGAACTCGCGTATGCCCTTCTCTGCCGTCTCCATCACGTCGTCGAACTTTTTCACCTCGTTGTTGGTGAGAGTGAGTCCAGGCAGAGATATGAACATGTCACGGGCACGGCACTTGAACCACGGATAACCAGCCAGCACGTAGTCCTCGTGTTCGCGGTGCACGATGAACTGGTGTGCGCTGTTGACTAGAGTGTCGTAAAAGTTGTCTCGCGGCGTACGCACCTTTATCTCGTATTCGGCGAGTTCGGCCAGCGTGGCGGTGTCTATCTCCTTGACGCCAGCGGCGAATACCACGCTCTCCCCCTTGGTGATGGTGAACTGGAAATAGCCCGGCACGTAGAGGTCTTCGTTGCTGGCGTAACCGCGCTCCTGCTCCTTGGGGTACTCCAGTCCGCGGTACCAGTCGGGACGGTAGACGAACTCGTTCTCCTTGTTAATCTGCATGAAGAGCTCCGGGTAACCAGGGTACATACGCGTCTTGATGCCGTTCTGCACAGGCTGGTAGCTAAGGTCAGCGTTACCGTTCTCGTGCGTAAACTCCCTGACACTGCGGAAGGCGAGGAAGGGCTGCAGACGCAGCGTGGTCTCGCTGTGAGCGTCCACTAGCGTGTAGCGTATGATGATACGGTTCTCGAAGTGTTGGAACATCATCTCGCGCTTCAGTATCACGCCACCCACCCTATACGTGGTGGTAGGTACCTGCAGAGAGTCGAACTCCCTTATGTACTTGTGTCCGCGCGGACTGAAGTTGTCCCCCTGGTATTTGTGCAGGCCGAGGTTGAACTCCGCTCCGTGCTGTATGACCGTGGCGTCGAGTGACGATAGCAGCACATGGTTCTCATCGTCGAGTTCGGGCACAGGTACGACGAGCAGTCCGTGGTATTTGCGTGTATTGCAGTCGACAAGCGTGGTACACGAATACGCCCCCGAGCGGTTGGACCGCAGTATCTCCTTGGGCAGCGACTCCGCCAGGTTGGTCATCAATGTCTTGTCAAATCTCAAATAACTCATGTTGCGTTTAAGTTCTTTAATTAGGAAACTTTTTGTCATTAGCATACCAAAGTAACGATTTTTTTTTCGTTCCTACAATTATTTCCGCATGTTTTTTACTACTTGTTTCTGAATTTTCACGATTACGGCAAAAAACAAGTCGGCTGGCTTGTCCCTGTCGCCCGAAAAGTGTAACTTTGTGATGTATTCAGGTAAAAGATTGTCCAACCAACGCATAAATATAGACAAGAAGGAGGCCATGGCTATGATGCCCGACCTCGTGTCTGTGCTGAGCGAAGCGGAAGCTGAGCTGGTGCAGAGCGAGATGACCGTGCACCACTACCAGAAGAACGAGGTGATATACCGTGAAGGAGAGACTCCCACACGCATGATGTGCCTGCTGAGCGGCAAGGTGAAGATATACAGGGACGGCGTTGGTGGTCGTAGCCAGATAATGCGCGTGGCCAAGTCGGTGGAGTACTTCGCCTATCGAGCTGCTTTCTCCGAAGAGAACTACATCACTTCTGCGGCGGCCTTCGAACCCTCGTTGATAGTGTGCATACCTATTGACCTCATCAAACAGCTCATACTGCGCAACACACAGCTGGGCTGGTTCTTCATACGCAAGCTGTCCGACTCGCTTGGGCAGAGCGACATGCGAACTGTCAACCTCACACAAAAGCACATACGCGGACGCTTGGCGGAGAGCATCCTCTTCCTGAAGGAGAGTTACGGTCTGGAAGAGGACGGATGCACACTGAGCATCTACCTGAGTCGCGAGGACATGGCCAATCTGAGCAACATGACCACTAGCAACGCCATACGCACGCTGAGCAACTTCGCACAGGAGAAACTGATCGCCGTAGACGGTAGGAAGATTAAGATTGTTAACGAAGAAGGGCTGATGAAGGTGTCGGCTCTTGGTTAGGCGTCCAAGAGAGCGCACACAGCTTCCACCTTCTCCTCCATGGGAAGCGAAGCGTCTATCCAGCGTATGGGCAAGCCACGACGTTCCATCCCCCTGAACCACGTCATTTGCCTTTTGGCGAACTGGTGTATAGCTATCTCCAGACGGCTCACCATCTCGTCATATTCCATCTCACCGGTACAATACAGCGTGAGGTATTTGTATTCCAGTCCATAGTACATGAGGTCTTCTGCCGAGACACGCTTCAGAAGCCCCCTGACCTCTTCCACCATGCCTTCATTGAGCCGTCGCACAAGGCGTTCGCTTATCTTGCGTCTTCTCGTCTCGCGGTCCACGTCCACGCCCACCGTAACACTCGTCACTGTGGGGAACTGGCGTTCGTCTATGCCGTGTTCGCGGTAATAGACCTGTATCTCTATGGCACGCACGGCACGCTTCATGGTATCCACGTCCGTGGTGTTGTGCAGCGTCTTGTAACCGGCGAGGATGGCGGTAAGCTGTTCCAGCGTGTACTTGCCCAACTCCTCCCTCAGCACAGGGTTCTCCGGTACAGGTACCATGGTGTAACCCTTCAGTACACTTTCTATGTATAGACCCGTGCCGCCGCAGAGAACGGGCACGTGTCCCCTCTCCCTGATGCCTTGCAGTGCTTTGTGGAAGTCCTGCTGGTAGCGGAATAGATTATATTTCTCCCCTGCATCGGCGATGTCTATGAGGTGGTAGGGTATTTCCACGCCGTCCACGCTGTAGTCGGCGAGGTCCTTACCAGTGCCTATATCCATGCCACGGTAGACCTGTCGGCTGTCTGCGCTTATTATCTCGGCGTTACCGAGCCTCGCCGCCACATGGACGGCGAGGTCAGTCTTGCCCGAAGCGGTCGGACCTAGTATGGTGATGATGTCCGTCTTCATGTGCGTACGCCTCAAGGCATAGGTTCAGCGGAAGGCGGAACGGCGTCTTCTGAAGCACCCCACTCCGTGTTGGGACGGTCGCCCATCACCAGTACCAGCGTGGCACCGTTTTTCACGTCTTCATGCGACAACCACGGGCGCTGCAACGGCTTGCCGTTAAGGGTGGCGCTCTGTATGTACTTGTTCTCGTCAGAGCAGTTTTTCGCCACAATGTGGAACGTCTTGCCGTCACCCACGTTGACCTTGATGTCGGAGAACAGCGGACTGCCTATGTTATACACTGGGAAGCCGGGAGTTACGGGATAGAAACCCAGACTGGAGAACACCACGAATGAGGTGAGCCCGCCGCCATCCTCGTCGCCGGGAATACCCATCAGGTCGTTGCGGAACCAAGTCTTCAGACATTGCCTTATGCGCTTCTGCGTCTTCCACGGAGTGCCAGCGTAGTTATATATATATGGTATATGCAGCGAAGGCTCGTTGGCCATGGTGAACTGTCCTATGTTGCCGGTCTGGTCGGGCAACTGGGTATAGAACTCCCTCTTGCCCCTACCCATACCCTCAGCAAAGGTTTGGTCAAGGTTGCGTACCAACTGCTCGCGTCCTCCCATGAGGTTGGCGAGGTCGGCGAAGTTGTGCTGCACGTCCCAGCGGTATGTCCAGCCGTTGTTCTCGTCGTACACGTCCCTTGCGCCCAGACCGCCGCCAAAGCGGTAGTCGAAGTTCTCAAAAAACTTGCCTTCAGCGTCCTTGGGGTGGAAAAACTTGGTGTCGGGGTTCCATACATTGCGGTAGTTGTAGCTCAGACGCAGATACTTGTCCTTCGCCTCCGTGTCGCCTCTGAATTCCGCTATGCGCGACAGGCACCACTCGTCGTACGCCGTGCCGAGCGTGACGGCTATAGGCTGTCTTTTCTCAAAACCGCTGACGTTGGGGTCGTTCTCCTTCTCACCGTCCCTCAATGCGGGTATGTAGCCGTGCTCCTTGTAGAAATTGTCTATCCATCCAGCAGGGTTACCACTCCACGGAGCCAGCGTCTTCTCCTCAATGCCCTTGCGGCAGTATTCGAACGCTCTGTCGGCATCCACCTTGAGACCCTTATAGAGTGCGTCTGCCACCATGGCGACACCGTGGTTGGAGTTCATGCGCCTCGTGTCACCCGTCATCTCGGGGAAGGTAGGCATCCACTTGGTGCCCATCTGCTCCGCCATGCGCAGGTAGCTTTCTATGACATGCTCTTCTTTTTGAGGTTGTATCAACGCCCTCAGAGGATGAGCGGCGCGGTAGGTGTCCCATATCCAGTCGTCGGTGTAGAACGGCGTGCCGCCATCCTCGTGTACCATACCGTCGAAGGCGGAGAAGTAGAAGCCGTCCTCGCTGAGGCATACTGGACGCTCGAAGGTACGGTAGTAGCTGGTGTAGAGGACGGCGAGCTGATCGTCAGTACCGCCTTTCACCTTTATGTTGCCGAGAGTCTCATTCCACTCCTTGCGTCCTTCCTTAGCCACAGCGTCTACGTCGAAGGCTTCACCCTGCTCACGCAAGAGGTTTTTGTGTGCTTGTTCGCCGCTGATGAGAGAGATGCCGTATCGCATCGTCACCTTCTCCGTTCCCTCCGGGAAATGGGCTACCACAGCACGGCGCGAGTCTTCCTTCAGCGACTGTCTGCTTTCGCCGCCGGCAGGACGTCGTATCTTGCCGTCGTCAACCATAGTGCCAGTCCACTCCGGCTGCACGGAGAACTCGGCGGCGAAGTAGATATACATACCGTCCTTCAACCTTTGTCTGCCTGTCATAGGTGAGCAGGTCTCCGTGATGTCGCCCCCATCGGTATAAAGGATAACATCTACCGGTTTATCAGTGTTGCGGAACACTAGGTCGTAAGCCGCACTCTGGTGCGAGACGGCAAGGTGAACGTCTATGGTGTTGTCGGCTATCTGCACCTTATAGTCATACGGTGTGATGCGCTCGTTGTCCCATCTGGTACTGACGATATGACGCAAACCGCCATTCTGCGTTACGCTGAGACGGAATGCGCTACGTTCTCTGTGGTTGGTCACCACCATTGGCAGTCCGTCAAGGTACTCAGAGGTATAGTCTCCCCTGGTGGGATAGATACGCATCAGGCTGTTGGGCAACTGTATGGTGGGGAACGTAGGCACCAACAGGTGGCTGATATTACCGATATATGGGTTGACATAGTCCACAGGCTTCTTCTTCGCCGACATTTCGACGGAGAGAAGCAGCAGCGTGGAGAAAAGTGCCGTCAGTCTGCCTATGGACTGCAGACGGACGATGTGTGCTATCTTCATGTTTCTGTTTTCTTTTTACCCCATTTGTAGGAGGGCCCTTCTGAGGAGCAACCTTAGATGGGCTAGAGGGTATGGTTTTACTATAAGATTTTTTCTAGCAGGTGTACCGTTCTCGGCACCCCATACACTAGATGTTCTAGAGGCTCTAGAGAGCGCATTTCTTGCTCTGGCAAGCGCGTCTCCTTCGTCGCCGAGCGGACGCAAATGCGCCCACTATTCAGTTCTCAGTTCTAAGCTCTAAGCTCTAAGCTCTCATTTCCTCACCACTAGGATGCTTAGCTCGTAGAGGATGTAGAGAGGTATGAATACAGTCATGAGCGTGAAGGGGTCGCCACTGGGCGTAATGAAAGCGGCGGCTACGAGCAGGGCTACTATGGCGTGACGCCTGTAGTCCGTTAACATAGAACGCCTGATTATGCCAAGTTCGGATAGCAGCCATGCCAGCAGTGGCATCTCGAAGACGATGCCCATGATGAGTATCATCATTGTGAAGTTGCCTATGTAGCTGGAGAGGTTTATCTGGTTCTCTATGCTGGGACTGAGTTGGTACTCCACGAGGAAACGGAATGTGAAGGGGAAGACCACCAAATATCCCACGGCGCATCCGAGGTAGAACATCAGCGTGCCGCCGAAGAATGCAGGACGTATATGCTTCACCTCATCGTCGAACAGGGCGGGTTCTATGAAACGCCATATCTCCCAGATGAAATAAGGGAAAGCCAGTACGGCGGCAAACGAAAGGGATGTCTGTATGTGGGTCATGAACTGACTCGCCACGTTGATATTGATGATCTGGACATGGAAGTCGGGATTGAACTCCACCAATCCGTGACTGACCTTGGCCAGCCAACGGTACACGAAGAAATCGTTGGACGTAGCAGCCAACACGAACTTGTCGAAAATACTCGGCATGGCGATAAACATGACTACCACAAAGCCGAACAACACACACACCGAGCGGAACAACGCCCACCTCAGCACTTCAAGGTGGTCCCAAAAAGACATTCCGCCCTCTTCCAACTCTTCTTCTTCCTGTGCCATATATAAGTATGTATAAGTAGTGTAAACACAAAAAAGGTTTGAGGTTACGTGGAGCCTTTACAGAAACCACAATAACCCCAAAACCACTTCAGTCAACATTGGCAATATCGCCAAACTCACTTGGAGTATGAGGCTTTCACGAACTTGGCTGCCTTCAGGTAGTCAGCGCTCTCCTTCATACCCTTCATGATGTCGGGTGTGCTGGCATGCTCCAGCTCTACGACGAAGTTTTGCAAACCGGCTTTGTCGTAGTTGTTGAAGATGGCGTCAAAACCTACCATACCGCTCTGGCCTATCTCGTTGTGGTCTTTGATATGGAGGAGCAGGAATCTGCCCTGGTTCTTGGTGAAGTACTCCACGGGACTTACCTGTCCGCGTACAGCCCAATAAACGTCCATTTCGAAGAATACCTTGGAAGGATCAGTGTTCTCCAGCATGTAGTCGAACCACACCTTACCTTCAACTTTCTGGAACTCGTGAGAGTGGTTGTGATAACCGAACTTCATGCCGGCTGCGTTTACCATCTCGCCAATCTTGTTGAGGTAGTTGCAAAGCACCTTGCCCTCCTTCAGAGTCTTGGGAGTATTGAGCCAAGGGCATACCATGTACTTCATGCCGGCCGCCTTGTGAGCAGCTATACACTGCTTCCACCATTCAAGAGCGCCCTGGAAGTTGCCAGAAGCCAACTCCTCGTCGTTGAGTCCGTGACCCACATGACTGGAGAGAACCTTCAGACCTGCAGCCTCGATGTCAGCCTTGTACTGCTCAGGCGTAACTCCGTAGAGCTTGCCGTTGTCGTAGCAGGCTGCCTCTGTAGCCGTGTAACCCATGTCAGCCAACTGCTTGAGGACTGTCTCGTGATTCTTGGCGTACAACTCGGGATTACCTATCAGGTCACGTACGCTGTACATCTGGAATGCTATTTCCTTCTTCTTGGCATCCACGTTCACACATGAGAGAAGTGCGAACAGGAGAGTGAAGGAATAAACCAATATCTTCTTCATCTTGATTCAAAATTTAAATGCATTCTTTTACTTCAACACTTTCACGCGAATGTTGCGGTACCATACCTCGTCGCCATGATCCTGGAAACCGAAGTAACCCATGTGACCGTCGCCACCGCAGTTCTTGAGTATCTCGTATGCGATAGGCCAGTTCTTCTCGCTGAACTTAGACGACTGCAACAGATTAATCCATTCGTCGCCCCACAACTGGTAGCTAAGCACCTTCACGCCGTTCTGGTAGTGAGTGACCTTGCCATTCTTGACGGAAATCTTCACCTTGTTCCACTGTCCGGCAGGGTTAGCGTTCTGCGGCTTGGCTACAATCATGTCATAGAGAGACGTAGACTGACGTATACCGAGCGTAGCACCCAGCTTAGCGTCAGGATGACGTTCGTTGTCGAGTACCTGGCACTCGGGACAAGATATGTAGATGGGCTGGTAGTTCAGTTTAGCGTCCTTGTGAACGGTGACACTACCTTTGAAGCCGTTGCCGTTGACCTCACTTGTCTCATCCTTGGCAGCCTCGATGGTGGCAGTCTCCTGAGCGAGGTAGAAGATACCTGAGTTACCGCCTTCGGAAATCTTCCATTCAACCTCGAACTCGAAGTTCTTGAACCGGCGAGAGAATACGATGTCACCGCCCTCGCCGTCGCCACGGCCATTGAAATGAAGGCATCCGTCCTTCAGGTTCCACTTGCTAGGGATATAGTCCTTGCCATATCCTCTCCAACCGTCGAGGTTTGTACCGTCGAACAGGACGTAGTAACCGTCCTTGTCCGTCTTCAAAGAGCTCAGCTCAACCTCAGGGTTCTGAACCACTACATATTGTATACCCTGTGCATTGACATTGACAGCAGCTGCCAGGAATGCGGCAGCCAACATATTCTTCATCATGATGTCTGATAAATTTTTTAAATTGTTGTCCTAAAACGTGCGTACCGGAATTTTCCAAAAAAGAGTCAAGACGACATTCTTTCCGCTGAGCAGACACCCTGTCGTCCGGACTCTTTACGCATTATGTCTTATTAAATTCTTTAACTATGTCTATGTGTTATACCTGGGGCATGTCGGGGAGTACATATCCTTCACGATACTTGGGCTTGATAAGCTGTGCAGCGAATTCCCTGGCGTTGACAGGATCGGTGTACGTCTTGTTGAACGTGGGGTGTCCATCGTGGATGCTGAAGCCGTCCTTGATCATAGAACGAACGGTAGCGTTCTCGGGGATGTTGGTGAACTGCATGTTCTCGCCGTCCCACTCCAGTACCTGGTTGAGACCCTGAAGACGTGTAGCTACGACACCCATGGCAACCATCTCGTTGAAAGGACCTGCCTCGCTGAAGTCTGATGCAGTCTTAACCCAGTCTGTCTTGCCGGCACGAATCTCCTTGATAGCGCGAATCCAGTCTCTCTGGTGGCACTCTGTGACACGACGGCATACCTTGGGAGCGTCGGGCACACGGCCACTTACCAAATAAGGCTTCTCGCCGTAGCAACCTACGACAAGAGTATCCTTTGTGCCGTAGAAGATAGCACCGCCACCGCTGACATTCAAGTCCTTGCCTACGGGAAGTCCTTCGGGACGGTAAGGTATGATACCACCGTCGCTCCATGTTACCGTTACCTCGGGCATAGCCACCTTGGGACGGTTGGGACGTGCAGGATAAACCAACTTCACAGTCTGTGCGCTGGGGCAAGACTCTGACATAAGAGGTGTGGAAGTACCCTCTGCCTTGATGGGATAACCCAGGTCAAGAGCCTTGAAGACGGGATGCAGGATGTGGCAAGCCATATCGCCGAGTGCACCTGTACCGAAGTCCCACCATCCGCGGAAGTTCCAGGGGTGATAGATGGAGTTGTAGTCGCGCATAGGAGCCGGACCGATGAAAGCGTCCCAGTTGAGAGTGTCGGGAATCTGCTCCACCTTCTCGGGATGCTCCAGACCCTGAGGCCAGATAGGACGGTCTGTGAATGCGTCAACGCGTGTCACCTCACCAATCTCGCCGTTCCATATCCACTCGCATACGAGGTTGACACCCTCGCCGCTGGCACCCTGGTTACCCATCTGGGTAGCTACACCTGCCTTCTTGGCAAGCTTGGTGAGCAGACGTGACTCGTAGACTGTACGTGTAAGGGGCTTCTCGCAGTAAACATGCTTACCTGCAGCAAGAGCCTCAGCGCAGATGATGGCGTGCGTGTGGTCAGCTGTACCGCAAATCACAGCGTCAGCC
>CAVHNA010000063.1:0-13047 GCA_963637205.1 Bacteroidaceae bacterium | reverse complement strand
CAAACGCGACCCACAGCACGCGGCAAGCTCTCTCTCCCTTGCAAGGGCGCATTTCTTGCTTTGGCAAGCGTCTCCTTCGTCGCCGAGCGGACGCAAATGCGCCTCCTACTCTCTGTCAGCCGCAGCAGCCTAGTAGGAGCGTTTGTGCCAAACGCGACCCCAGCACGCGGCAAGCTCTCTTCCTTGCGAATAGCGCATCTCGTAGATTCGCACCTCCTGTACAAAAAGATTCTCGTTTTTTCCGGTGCTGTCGGTAATGCGTGCATTCACGCGAACAGCATCAGACCTGTGCATCCGCACAGCATGATGATGAGGATGGGGTTCATCTTGTACACCTGTTGTCCTATGAAGGCGAACAAGAATATGCCCACGCTGATGAAGAAACGCCACGGCTCTTCGCCCACAGTGCCGAAGTTCTCGGCGTTCATGAGGAGCAGGGCGGCTGCGGCGAGCAGTCCCACCACGGCGGGGCGCAGTCCCTGGAACACGTTCTCCACCGACGGGTGGTTCTTGTATTTCATCAGGAACTTGCTGATGATGAGCATGAGGATGAAGCTGGGCAGCACTACGGCGAACGTGGCCACGAGGCTGCCTATCATGCCGCAGTACGTGGGCAGGCCAGCGTTCACCATGGCTGTGTAGCCAACGTACGTGGCGCTGTTGATGCCTATGGGACCCGGCGTGCTCTGGCTCACGGCCACGATGTCGGTGAATTGGCCGATGGTCATCCAGTGGTAGCGCTGCACCACTTCGCCTTGTATCATGGATATCATGGCATATCCGCCACCGAATCCCAGAAGGCCTATCTTGAAGAAGGCCCAGAAGAGTCTTAACAATAGTAATACCATTTACCTTAGATACTGTCCGTATGCGTATCCCCCTATGCCTGCGGCGAGGATGGCGTAGACGGGGTTGAGACCCATCAGCCATATCAGCAACGCCACCACCACGGGAATCCAGATGTTGTACTTGTTGAGCTTGGCGCTCTTGGCCAGACGGAACACGGGAGCGGCTATCAGCGCTGCCACCGCCGGACGCAAGCCGAGGAAGAACCGCTGCACGTATGTGTTGTCCCTGAACTGCTGGAAGACAATGGCCAGCGCCAGTATGACGACGAACGAGGGCAGGCAGGCACCCAGAGCCGAAGCCAGGGCGCCCTTGGTGCCTTGCACCTTGTTGCCTATGAAGATGCTGATGTTGACGGCGAAGATGCCGGGGCACGACTGCGCCACCGCTATGAGGTCGAGTAGTTCCTCGCGAGTAGCCCAGTGCTTGTCGTCCACGATGTTCTTCTCGATGAGGGGAATCATGGCGTATCCACCTCCTATGGTGAAAAGCCCGATGTTGGTGAACGTCTTCAGCAGTTGCCACACCTGGGCGGATGACTCAGACATGCTTCGTCGCGTTTATGACCCACTCCCTGGCGTTGACGAAAGCCTCTATCCACGGTGTCACCTCGTCGGTGCTCCTCCTGTCGTACGGGTAGAAGCCGCACTGCCAGGGGAAGAAGGCTCGCTCCAGATGCGGCATCATGGCCAGATGCCTGCCGTCCGCGCTGCAGATGCCCGCCGCGGCGAAGTCGCTGCCGTTGGGGTTGGCCGGATAGCCTTCGTAGTTGTACTTGAGCACTATGTTATATTCCTCCTCCTTGCCGGGCAGGTGGAACTTGCCTTCTCCGTGAGCCACCCAGATGCCGAGCCTGCTTCCGCTGAGGCTGCCCATGAGCACGCTGCGGTTGGGCTGTACGGTGACGCCTACGAAGTTTGACTCGAACTTGTGGCTGTCGTTGTGCAGCATGCGCACTTTCTCGCCTTCCGTGTCCGACACCCTGCCCACGAGACCCAGCTCCACCATCAGCTGGCATCCGTTGCAGACACCCAGCGAGAGAGTGTCCTTGCGTGCGTAGAACCTGTCGAGGGCTTCCTTGGCCTTGGGGTTGTAGAGGAACGCTCCCGCCCATCCTTTGGCCGACCCGAGCACGTCGCTGTTGGAGAAGCCTCCGCAGAAGACTATGAAGTTAACTTCGTCAAGTGTCTCCCTGCCGGTGATAAGGTCGGTCATCATCACGTCCTTCACCTCGAAGCCTGCCAGGTAGAGCATGTACGCCATCTCCCTCTCACCGTTGGTGCCCTTCTCGCGTATGATGGCAGCCTTGGGCAGCAGGCTCTTGTCGGTGGAGTCTTTCCAGCGGTCGGGACACAGTCCGTACTGCGCCAGTTTGCCGGTGAAGTCCGGGTTTATGTTCCATTCCAGCGGCTGACGCTTGTAGTTCTCGAATCTCTCCTTCGCCTTGCCGTTGAAGCTCTGCTTGCGGTCGAGCAGGTAGCTGGTGCTGTACCACACGTCGCGCAGATAGTCAATGCCGAACATGTATTCCGCTCCGTCCTTCTCCACGAGGATATGGCGTTCGTCGCAGGGTTGCCCTATCTTGGTGAACGCCACTCCAGCGGCGGAGAGCGTCTTCTCGGCCTTGACCGTGTCGGCCTCTGCCACCTGTATCACCACGCCGGGGTTCTCGGCGAAAAGAATCTTCACGATGTCGTTTTCCTGTATACCGTCCAGACTGATCTCCATACCGCCCTCGGTGTTGGCGAACGTCATCTCCAGCAGAGTGGTGATGAGGCCGCCGGCGCTGATGTCGTGTCCCGCCAGTATCAGGCCGTCGCTGACCAGAGTCTGCACAGCGTTGAAGGCTTTGCGGAAATAAGCGGGGTCCTTGACGGTAGGAACGTCGCTGCCCACCTTGTTAAGACTCTGCGCAAAGGCACTGCCTCCCAGACGCAGTGCGTCGGAAGAGAAGTCTATGTGGTAGAATGTGGACGGCACGTTGCGCGCCACGGGGTTTGCCACCTTGCGTATGTCCTTCACCTGTCCACCGCTGGTGACGATGACGGTACCCGGGGAGATGATCTTCTCGCTGTTGGGGTACTTCTGCGTCATGCTCAGCGAGTCTTTGCCGGTAGGCACGTTGATGTGAAGGGAGCAGCAGAAGTCGCTCAACGCCTTCACCGCCGTGTACAGACGTGCGTCTTCGCCTTTCTGTGCACGGCACGGCCACATCCAGTTGGCGCTGAGGCTTACACTGTCCAGTCCCTCCTCCAGCGGAGCCCACACGATGTTGGTGAGCGACTCGGCCACGCTGAGTACCGACCCGTAGGCCGGGTTTGCCAGAGCGGCCTGCGGAGCGTGTCCCAGAGCCGTGGCTATACCTTCCTTTCCGCGGTAGTCGAGAGCCACCACGCCGCAGTCGGAAAGCGGAAGCTGCAACTCTCCCTGGCACTGCTGGCGAGCCACCTTTCCGGTTACGCTGCGGTCCACCTTGTTGGTGAGCCAGTCCTTGCAGGCCACGGCCTCCAGCTGGAGCACCACCGCCGCCTTCTCGCTTAGGTTGCCTTGGTCGTACGTCACGTCCTCGTATTTGCGTTCCACGGTGCTGTCGCGCATCACGGTCTTGGGGCTGTGGCCGAACATCTGGCTCACTTCCAGGTCGAACGGGCGCACGCCGTCGCCCTGCTCGAAAGCGAAGTGGGCGTCGCCGGTAGTCTCGCCCACCACGTAGAGCGGAGCGCGTTCGCGTTCGGCTATCTGCCTAACGTGGTCTATGTGTTTCTCGTCTATGAGCAGTCCCATACGTTCCTGGCTCTCGTTGGCTATTATCTCCTTGGCCGAGAGCGTCGGGTCGCCGATGGGCAGTTTGGTCATGTCTATGAGTCCGCCGCAGTCTTCCACCAGCTCGCTCAGGCAGTTCACGTGTCCTGCGCTGCCGTGGTCGTGGATAGACACCACGGGATTGACCTCCTCCTCGCAGAGAGCGCGCACCAGGTTGTTGGCGCGTTTCTGCATCTCGGGGTTGGCGCGCTGCACAGCGTTAAGCTCTATGCCGCTGCTGTAGCGTCCGGTCTCTACGGAAGACACCGAGCCTCCTCCCAGGCCGATGCGGTAGTTGTCGCCTCCCACCACTACTATCTTGTTACCCTTCTCCGGAGTGCCTTTCAGACAGTCGCGCTTGGTGCCGTAGCCCACACCTCCTGCCAGCATTATCACTTTGTCGTAGGCGTACTTCTCGCCGTTCTCCTGATGCTCGAAGGTGAGGACGGAGCCGCAGACGAGAGGCTGACCGAACTTGTTGCCGAAGTCGCTGGCACCGTTGGAAGCCTTGATGAGAATCTGCTCGGGTGTCTGGTAGAGCCACTCCCTGACGGGAAGTATCTGTTCCCATTCCCTGTCCTCCTCGGTGCGCGGATAGCTGGTCATGTACACGGCAGTTCCGGCTATGGGCCACGAGCCTACGCCACCTCCCATACGGTCGCGTATCTCGCCGCCTGTGCCTGTGCTGGCTCCGTTGAACGGCTCCACGGTGGTGGGGAAGTTGTGCGTCTCGGCCTTGATGCTGATGACGCTTTCGATGTTGCGTATCACGAAGTAGTCGCTGGTGCTGTGGTCGGCGGGAGCGAACTGTTCCACCACTGGACCTTCAGCGAACGCCACGTTGTCCTTGTATGCCGAGATTATCTTGTGAGGGTTTTCCTTGGTAGTCTTCTTTATCATCTGGAAGAGACTGCTCTCCTTCTCTTCTCCGTCTATGATGAATGTGCCGCCGAATATCTTGTGCCTGCAGTGCTCGCTGTTGATTTGCGCGAAACCGAACACTTCGGAATCGGTGAGCTTGCGTCCCAGTTGCTTCTCCACGTCGTGCAGGTAGGCTATCTCTTCGGCGGAGAGTGCCAGTCCTTCCTGCTCGTTGTATGCCTCCAGGTTGTCAATGTGCTGTATGGCTGCCGGGGTGATGTTCACGTCGAATATCTGCTGGTCCAGACCGTCGTACATACGCTGCAGCATGGGGTCGTGCTCGGCGTCTTTGCCGCTGACGGGGAAATATTCCTCTATGCGCATGATGCCCTGTATGGCCATGTTCTGCGTTATTTCCACCGCGTTGGTGCTCCATGGAGTTATCATCTCTCTTCGCGGACCCACGAAGAAGCCCTCCATCTTGTCCGTCGTCTCTAATGTAGCGTCGCCGTAGAGCCAACACAGTTTGTCTGTCTCGTCTTGTGTGAGAATGTGGTTGCACGCAGTAGCGATGACGCTCTGCTGAGCTGTCTTAAAGAAGGTTATAGCCATGTCTAGAATGGATTGTTTTTTACTCCGCGAAGGTACGACAATATTCTGAATGCGCCAAATCCACGCTCTCTAAACGAAACGCCGCGGAGAAAGAAAAAGTAGGAGCGGGCTCTTGCGCCGTCGCTCCTACTTTCAGTGTCATGTCTTGTGTGTAAAGACTGGTCAATCCTCCCATCCCAGCGCGCTGGCGCCGAGCACTGCGGCGTTGGCGTTCATGAGTCCGGAAACAAGGAACTTGGCTTTGCCCTTGAAGATCTTCAGCACGGCGTTGTCGTATGCTTCCTTGATGGGCTTCATGATGAGGTCGCCTGCCTTGCACAGACCACCGAAGAAGATGAACGCTTCGGGTGACGAGAAAGCGGCGAAGTCGGCGCACGCCTCACCCAGCATCTTGCCTGTGAACTGGAATATCTCGTTGGCCACTTCGTCACCCTTGCTGGCGGCGATGCTTACGTCGAGGGACTCTATCTCCTCCAGCGGCTTCTCGCGGAGCAGCGACGGACGGTCTGTGGTGGTCAGTATCTCGCGTGCCGTGCGTGCCACGCCTGTGGCCGAGCAGTATGCTTCAAGGCAACCCTTGCGTCCGCAACCGCACATGCGGCCGTTGGCTGTCCTGTCCATGATGACGTGGCCAAGCTCGCCGGCGAATCCGTCGCATCCGTACACCAGTTGTCCGTTGATGACGATACCCGAACCCACACCGGTTCCGAGAGTCACAACGATAAAGTTCTTCATGCCTCGGGCAGCGCCGTACGCCATCTCACCCATGGCAGCCGCGTTGGCGTCGTTGGTCAGCTTGACGCGAATGCCTGTCTTCTCGGTGAACATGCTGGCGAGAGGTATAATCTCGCTGTGGGCCCACGGAAGGTTGGGGGCGAACTCTATGGTGCCGCTGTAGTAGTTGCCGTTGGGTGCTCCGATACCCATTCCCTGCACCTGCTCGGGACCGCCTATCTGGTCAAGCAAAGGCTTGAGGCATATAAGTCCGGCTTCCACGAACTCTTCCGCAGTCTTGTACTGCTGTGTCTTGATGGAATTCTCAGCAACAATCTCTCCACGAGCGTTTACTATTCCGAATACTGTGTTGGTACCTCCGAGGTCCACACCGATTACATAGGGCTTAAGTTTGTCCATAAGTTTCTTTTACATTAATTGTTGGTAGGTTTTGTTGATTGTTACAGGCAAAGATATGCAATAATATGGACAAACCCTAAATTTTAGAGTGGAAAAGTACGTTAAATTGGGGAAAATGTGCGAAATTTGCGGAGACGTTATGGTATGGATTCATTCTGTTAGTGTTATAGACCTTGTACTTAAGGGAGTAGTGATAGGCGTGGTGGCAAGTGCGCCCATGGGGCCTGTAGGCATACTTACAGTGCAGCGGACCTTGAAGAAAGGACGTTGGTACGGCTTCGTCACGGGCGTTGGCGCGGCGGTCAGCGACATCGTGTATGCCGTGATGACAGGCGTGGGCATGAGCTTCGTGCTCGATTTCATAGAAAAGCCGTCCACCATGTTCTACCTGAAGATATTGGGCGGCGTTATGCTCTTCTTCTTCGGCTTATACACCTACAGAAGCAAACCTGCCAAGATACACGGGTCAAGCGGCAAGAGAGGTTCCCTCATACACAATTCGATTACGGGATTTCTCCTCACGCTGAGCAATCCTTTGATAATGTTCCTCTTTCTTGCGCTTTTCGCACGTTTCGAGTTCGTGGTGCCCGACCATCTGTGGGAACAGGCTTTGGGGTACGTGGCCATCTTCGCAGGTGCCTTGCTGTGGTGGCTCTGTCTGTCTAGCGCGCTTGTCAAGGTGAGCGAAAAGGTGGAGATGGACACGCTCGGAGTGCTCAACCGCCTTCTCGGGGCTCTGGTGATGGCCGCTTCCTTCGTGGGCTTGGCACTCGCATTTATGGAATGACTCGTTTTTGTGTGGGACAATGGCTTTTAAAGAGACTATATGCAGATAGCGAAAAAAATAAGGGCGCAGAGCGTCTCCGCATACATTATATATATGTATCAGGTGGAGGATGTGATACGTGCGTACGGCATGGATGCGGACAGGTTGGCGGAAGACTACCTTCCGCGTTTCGGGTTCAGTGAAGACGAGCTGGCGAAGGAGAAGGAATGGTACGAGGCTCTCATCCGCATGATGCGCGAAGAGAACGTATGTCAGAGCGGACACGTGCAGGTGATAAAGAACACCATAACGCTGCTTTCCGAGCGGCATCTCGAACTTCTGCACGACCCCAAGCAACCGTTCTACAGTGCGGCGTACTACAAGGCGCTGCCTTCTATAGTGGAACTGAGGGCGAAGGGGGAGGCGCGCGACAAGGGAGAGATAGAGAACTGCCTTGACGCTGTCTACGGCGCCACTGTGCTGAGGATGCGGGGCGTGGAGCTGACTGCCGAGACCAAGGCGGCTTTGGCTCCCATCTCCCACCTGCTGGAGAAGCTGGACAAACTGTATGCCGCCGACACGACGGATAACGACTGACAATAAAACAAGCGACAAACAAACAAGCGCACACTCATTGTAGCGCGCACAGGATAATATGGACAAAGAAATAGAAAGAAGAAGAACATTCGCCATCATCTCGCACCCCGATGCGGGAAAGACCACTCTTACGGAGAAACTGCTCTTGTTCGGAGGCCAGATACAGGTGGCTGGCGCCGTGAAGAGCAACAAGATAAAGAAGACCGCCACCAGCGACTGGATGGAGATAGAGAAACAGCGTGGAATATCCGTCACCACCAGCGTCATGGAGTTCGACTACAAAGGCTTCAAGGTCAACATACTTGATACGCCGGGTCACCAGGACTTCGCCGAGGACACGTTCCGTACGCTTACCGCTGTGGACAGTGCCATCATCGTGGTGGACAGTGCCAAGGGCGTGGAGGCCCAGACGCGGAAACTGATGGAGGTGTGCCGTATGAGGAAGACACCCGTCATCATCTTCGTCAACAAGATGGATAGGGAGGGACGCGACCCCTTCGACCTCCTCGACGAATTGGAAGACGAGCTGAAGATAAAGGTACGTCCCTTCTCATGGCCTATCAACCAGGGCATGCGTTTCAAGGGCGTGTATAACATATACGAGAAAAACCTCAACCTCTTCACCTCCGACAAGCAGAAAGTGACGGAGAAGGTGGAGGTGGACATCAGCACCAGCGCATTGGACGAAGCGGTGGGCGAAGACGACGCCGCCAAGCTCCGCGAGGACTTGGAGATGATAGAGGGCGTGTACCCGACTGTGGAGGAAGTGCTTGGCGGTGAGGGATCCGACGGAGGATACCTTGACGCGCAGGTAGCTCCGGTGTTCTTCGGCTCCGCCCTCAACAACTTTGGCGTGCAGGAGTTGCTGGATTGTTTCGTACATATCGCGCCATGTCCGCGTCCGGTAATGGCCGAGGAGAGAGAGGTAACGCCCGACGAGCCTAAGTTTACCGGCTTCATCTTCAAGATAACGGCCAACATAGACCCCAACCACCGTAGCTGTATAGCCTTTTGCAAGGTATGCTCGGGCAAGTTCGTGCGCAACGCTCCGTATTTGCACGTAAGGCACGGCAAGACGGTACGCTTCAGCAGTCCTGCCCAGTTCATGGCACAACGTAAGGAGACCATCGATGAGGCTTGGCCTGGCGATATAGTGGGACTGCCCGACAACGGAATCTTCAAGATAGGCGACACGCTTACGGAGGGTGAGCAACTGCATTACCGCGGCTTGCCGTCCTTCTCTCCGGAGATGTTCAAGTACATAGAGAATGCGGACCCCATGCGGACCAAGCAACTGGAGAAAGGCATCAGTCAGCTCATGGACGAGGGCGTGGCGCAGTTGTTCGTCAACCAGTTCAACGGTCGCAAGATAATAGGTACAGTGGGGCAGCTTCAGTTTGAAGTCATACAGTACAGACTTGAGAACGAATACAACGCCAAGTGCCGTTGGGAACCCATCAGCCTCCATAAAGCCTGCTGGATAGAGTGCGAGCCGGGCTACGAGTCCGAACTGGAGCTGTTCAAGAAGCGCAAATACCAGTACATGGCCAAGGACAGGGACGGCAGGGACGTGTTCCTGGCGGACAGCGGATACGTGCTGACGATGGCGCAGCAGGACTTTGAACATATAAGGTTCCATTTCACAAGCGAATTCTAAAAAACATGACTCAGAAAGACATCATAGAAGACATACGCCAGGCCGTGAATGTGCTCCGACAGGGCGGGCTCATACTCTATCCCACAGACACCATTTGGGGAATAGGATGCGACGCTACCAACGAGGAGGCCGTACGTAAGGTGTATCAGTTGAAGAGGAGAGACGACTCCAAGTCGCTCATCTGTCTGGTGGACTCTGCCAACCGCCTGCAGCTTTATACGCGTTGCGTGCCCGATGTGGCTTGGGACTTGATAGAGTATGCCGAGAAACCTCTCACGCTCATCCTTGACGGCGCTGTCAATGTAGCCCCCAATCTCATAGCGGAAGACGGAAGCATAGGCATGCGTGTGACAAGGGAGAAAATCAGTCACGAGCTTTGCTACCGTTTCCAGAAGGCTGTGGTCAGCACCAGCGCCAATATTAGCGGCTGCCCCTCTCCGGCCAACTTCACGGAGATATCGAAGGAAATACTGGAGGGCGTGGACTATGTGATGCGTTGCAGGCAGAACGACCTTTCCAAGTCGAAGCCCAGCAGGATAATGAAGTTGGGCGCGAACGGTGAGATGAAGATTATAAGACTTTAGCGTTGCCATGGACGATACCAGAGTACGGAAATGCTTAGCGTATATGCTGCGTTGGAGACGCAGGCATATCAACGACAACCGGTTCATGCTACTCATCAGCTTTCTGGTGGGCATCTTCACGGCATGCGCTGCCTTGTTGCTGAAGTGGTTGATATCCTGGATAGAGGAAATGCTTACTCAGAGTTTCGTCACCACCTCCGACAACTGGCTGTATCTGGTATATCCTGTGGTGGGAATCCTTCTCACCACATTGTTCATACATTATGTGGTGCGCGACGACATAGGGCATGGCGTCACCAAGATACTGTTCGCCATAGCGCGCAAGCAGAGTAGGATACGTCCGCACAACACATGGACTTCGGTAGTGTCGAGTGCCATCACCATCGGCTTCGGAGGTAGTGTTGGAGCCGAGGCCCCCATCGTGCTAACCGGAAGTGCCATAGGCAGCACTCTGGGTAGTATGTTCAGGTTAGGCGGCAAGCAGATGATGCTGCTCGTAGGCTGTGGCGCGGCTGGTGCGGTGGCGGGCATCTTCAAGGCTCCGATAGCCGGACTGGTATTCGTGTTGGAGGTCCTGATGATAGACCTAACCATGACATCGCTGCTCCCTCTCCTCGTAAGCTGTGTCACGGCGGCTAGCCTGACATTCGCCGTAACCGGCATAAACCCCATCTTCGAGTTCCAGTTGCAAGATACCTTCGACGTACACCGCCTACCGGCGTATCTCGGACTGGGTGTCGTATGCGGCCTTGTGGCTCTGTATTTCACGCGCACCATGAACATGCTGGAGGGCGTGTTCCGTCGCATCAGCGGCATGTACGGCAAGTTCGCCCTCGGAGCCGTGATGCTGAGCCTCCTCATATACCTTTTCCCTTCACTCTACGGAGAAGGGTACGACCTCATAACCCTGCTTCTCAATGGCCGCGGCGAGGCGGACTGGGACGTGGCCATGGACCGTTCTCTGTTCTATGGCAGCAATCACCTCCTCATATATCTTTTCCTGGTGGTGATATTCAAGGTCTTCGCATCCACCGCCACCAACGGCGGCGGCGGTTGTGGCGGTATCTTCGCCCCCAGCCTTTTCCTCGGCTGTATATCCGGATTTCTGTTCTGCCGCCTTTGGAACACGTACGGCATTCTGGACATGGACATACCGGAGCGCAACTTCGCCATGCTTGGCATGTGCGGACTGATGAGCGGTGTCATGCACGCTCCGCTGACGGGTATCTTCCTTATAGCGGAACTTACTGGCGGGTACCAGCTCTTCATGCCACTCATGATAGTGGCGGTATGCTCATACCTCACTATACGGGCGTTTGAGCCTCACAGCATCTACGCTATGCGCCTCGCCCAGAGGGGAGAACTGCTGACCCACCATACCGACAAGGCTATACTCACCCTGATGAGCATGGACAGCGTCATACAGCATTACGACCATGTGCTGTATCCCGACATGATGCTCGGTGACGTGGCTTCGCAGGTCAGCAACAGCAAGAACCACGTCTTCCCTGTGGTCAACCGCCAGATGCAGTTCGTGGCGGCGGTGTATCTTGACAACATACGCCATCTCGTGTTCCGCACCGAGCTTTACCGCCAGTTGTCCGTGTCGCAGCTCATGACAGCGCCGGAAGCCATCTTGACCGTGAACGACAGCATGGACGTGGTGGTGTCGGTGTTCGACAGGACGAAGGCGTGGACACTGCCTGTGGTGGATGCCGACGGTTTGTTCGTCGGGTTCATACGCAAGAGTACAGTGCTGACGGTGTATCGCCAGATGCTCGCCGACATGTCCACCGATTAGGTCCGTGCCCAAAGCGGTGTGCCTGAATACGGAGTATCCTAAAACTTTATAAGCCATGTGCAAGAAGACTTTACTGCTGGTGTTTCTTGCGTTTGTCGGTTGCTTGGCGAGCGCGACCATCGTGACATCACTCAGTACTAACTCATCTTGCGTCTGCTAGCGGATTTTTGTCTGACTTTTTGTTTGCGATATGGAATTTATTTCATTACTTTGCGGAGTCAAACTTTGGCAGAGGTCTGCTTTATCGGCAGATTCCGGAGTCATGGTTGGACACTACATAATGTGGAAGCGTCATTGATGCTTTGTCTATTGGTTCCTGAAACCTCGGAAATTTCACGACAATAACCACGGACAATGTCAGAAGTGATTCTTACGGGTATGTTAAACCGTATCTTTGAAGTGTGCAGAGGACGCTCGCTGTCCTTGCGCACACTTCTTAGGGTGTCACATACACAGCGTAGGTATCGCTCTGCCTCGTCTAAATTGTCGGTCTCCGAGGACCTCAGGAATAGGACGGGCAGAAGTGGATACCTACGTTTTCCTTTATGTAGTCGCTTGCTCTTCAAATGTTCCTTGTCGGGTATCTGAGGAATGGTAAAAACAAAAAAAATCATTTATGATGAAAAGAAAAATTTTCGCATTGGCGGCTTCCATGCTGTTTTCAGTAGGTGCAATGGCGCAGTATTCCGCCGGAGACTTTACCATCCAGCCAAAGGTGGGTCTGAACTGTAGCACCCTTACAGAAGACGGAGCCCACTGCAAAGCCGGTTTCGTAGGCGGTGTGGAAGGTGAGTATCATGTTTCTCCATTGGTAGGAGTCAGCGCTGGCGTACTCTTCTCTATGCAAGGAGCGAAGGACTCCTACATAAAGTTGAATATGAACTATGTCAACATCCCCATCCTTGCCAACTTCTATGTCGCCAAGGGCTTCGCTTTGAAGGTGGGTATTCAACCTGCGTTCAATGTTAGCAACAAAGTCAAGTTTGACGGTATCACCGTTGACTACAACCGATTCATGGAAGAGTTCTTGGAAGAAGAACCTTGTGGGGCGCACACGTTTGATTTCGCCATTCCCGTAGGTGCGTCTTATGAATATAAGAATGTGACTTTGGACGCTCGTTACAACATTGGCGTATACAGGATTGATGATGATTCGGCACGTAATTCCGTGTTCCAAATCACATTGGGATACAAATTCAAGCTGTAATCATAGCAGGAAACTGTAATATTTGAATTGAACAGTCGGAATAGCATACCCAGGGAATGACCCAAGAACTGCTCAACTGTGTCAATTCCCTTCAGAATATCAGTAGTACTGACTCGGCAAGGTCAGTACTACTGATATTGAAAGTTAGTACTACTGACTTTGCCATGTCAGTACTACTGC
>CAVHNA010000062.1:12276-13073 GCA_963637205.1 Bacteroidaceae bacterium | reverse complement strand
CCGTTGATGATGACGACGCGGTCCTTGATGTCGTCGAACTGCGCCATGCTGGCATGCTCGCCCACATAGTTGATGTGCTCGTAAATCTCGTCGGCTATCACCATCACCCGTTCGTGGCGGAGCAGCACTTCGCGCAGAGCCTTCAGCTCGTCTTTGGTGTAGACCGAGCCTGTGGGGTTGCTGGGCGAGCAGAGTATGAGGGCTCGTGTGCGTGGCGTGATGGCGTTCTCCAGCTGCTCGGGCGTAATCTTGAAGTCCTGCTCTATGGTAGCCTCCACGAACACTGGCTTGCCCTCGGCCAGAAGCACCATCTGCGGGTAGCTGACCCAGTAGGGGGCGGGTATGATGACCTCGTCGCCGGCGTTCACCAGAGCCATGATGGTGTTGCATACGCTCTGCTTGGCGCCGTTGCTGCAGAGTACCTGCGATGGCTTGTAGTCCAGCCCGTTCTCCTTTTTCAGCTTGGCCACTATGGCGTTCTTCAGCTCAGGGTAGCCGGGCACGGGCGAATACCTGCTCCAGTTGTCCTCCACGGCCTTGATGGCAGCCGCCTTGATGTGGTCGGGAGTGTTGAAGTCGGGCTCACCCACGCTCATGTTGATGATGTCCACCCCTTGGGCTTTCAGTTCAGAGCTCTTCTGGCTCATGGCCAGCGTGGCACTGGGTGACAGACGGTTCAGCCTGTCGGAAAGTTGATTCTCCATATTGTGATTTTTGTTTATGTCCTCGTCCTGTCCCTCTTCCTCAGTCAGGGGATGCCGCCGAGGGTCGTTTGTATGATTTGTTGTGTTTGTTCC
>CAVHNA010000062.1:0-12266 GCA_963637205.1 Bacteroidaceae bacterium | reverse complement strand
GGGGGGGGGGGGGGGGGGGGGGCGAGGCGGCGTGGTTCGTTCAGAGCTTGTGCCCCATCCTCACCCTTTTGGTCTCCAGATAGCGGCGGTTATACTCGTTGGGCTCCACCACTATGGGTATGTTTTCCACTATTTCCAGTCCGTAGCCCTCCAGTCCCACGCGCTTCACGGGGTTGTTGGTGATGAGCCTTATCTTGCCCACGCCCATCTCGCGGAGTATCTGCGCCCCCACTCCGTATTCGCGCTCGTCGGGCTGGAAACCCAGGTGTATGTTGGCGTCCACGGTGTCGTCGCCCTGTTCCTGCAGCTTGTACGCGGCTATCTTGTTCATCAGCCCTATGCCGCGTCCCTCCTGGCTCAGGTACACCACCAGTCCTTTGCCCTCGCGCTCTATCATCTGCATGGCGCGGTGGAGCTGCTCGCCGCAGTCGCACCGGCTGCTGCCGAAGACGTCGCCGGTCATGCAGCTGCTGTGCATCCTCACCATCACGGGCTCGTCGGCTCTCCACTCGCCCTTGTAGAGCACCACGTGCTCCAGACCGTTGCTCTTCTGTCTGAAGGGCACGATGCGGAAGTGTCCGTACTGCGTGGGCATGTCGGCCTCCACGCCCCTCTCCACCAGCGACTCCATGCGCAGACGGTAGGCTATGAGGTCGCGTATGGCTATTATCTTCAGTCCGTGTCGGCTCGCCACCTCCTTCAGCTGCGGCAGGCGTGCCATGGTGCCGTCTTCGTTGAGTATCTCTATGAGCGCGGCGGCCGGCTGCATGCCCGAAAGGCGCGCCAGGTCTATGGCCGCCTCGGTGTGTCCGGCTCTGCGGAGCACTCCCTTGTCCTGCGCGTACAGAGGGTTGATGTGCCCCGGGCGCCCGAAGTCGGTGGCCTTGCGTGCCGGGTCGGCTAGCGCGCGTATGGTGGCGGCGCGGTCGTGTGCGCTCACTCCGGTGGTGCATCCCTCCAGCAAGTCCACGGTGACGGTGAACGGTGTGCCCAGCATGCTGGTGTTCTCCTGCACCTGATGGTCGAGTTCCAACTGCTTGGCGCGGCTGTTGGTGATGGGCGCGCAGAGCACGCCGCGTCCGTTGCGAAGCATGAAGTTCACCTTCTCCGGCGTTATCAGCTCGGCAGCCGTTATGAAGTCGCCTTCGTTCTCGCGGGCTTCGTCGTCCACCACGATGACGAACTTACCTTGTCTGAAATCCTCCAAAGCATCCTCTATGGAGCTAAGTTCCACTTTACTGTCCATATCCTTTCTTTATTATCCTGTCCTTTATCTTCTTGTCTACGTTCTGTATCGTCTGCATGTCGTGCCACAGCCTGAGGCGAAAACGCCAAGCCCTGAAGTAGAGCAGCAGGCCGAGGGGGAAGAACACCCCAGCGGCCTTGTTCAGCCTTACGTCGCGGAACGGATGGGTGTGCGCATGGCGAGCCAGCACGGGATATTCGTTTATGTACGTCAGTATACCGTTGTCGCGGCTGTTGTGCAGCACCTTCACCAGAGCCTCCAGGCGTTCGCTTATCTCCGCCACGCCGTCGTCCTCCGCCGTGGCGAAGAACAGGCACCAGTATGACGGTATGCCCAGCAAGCCTGCCTTGCCGCTGTACGTGCGGCACTCGGCGGAGAGGGTGTCCAGGTCCGCCACCACCGCCGTGTAGTCGGGGTCGTCTATCACCACCTCCTTGCGGTTCAGCTTGCGGCTCAGCCTCAGTCCCAGCAGACGGCGGAAGAAACTCTTGTAGCCGTCTATGTTGAAGACCACGCTGTCCTTGTTGGCCTTGTATATCAGCCACAGCCCGACGGGCAGCAGCACCGCCGTGCTTAGCCACGTACCGAACGAGACGGTCCACGCTCCCACCTTGGCGTTGTTCTCTCCAGAAGCGTTGACGATATAGTAGAAAATGAATATCACCACGCTCACCACCACCGGAGCGCCGAGTCCTCCCTTGCGGATGATGGCCCCCAGCGGCGCGCCGATGAAGCAGAAGAGCAGGCAGGCGAGGCTGAGCGTGAACTTCTTGTTCATCTCTATGCCGTGCCGGCGTATGAGTCCGTTGTTGTCGGCCGTTATCTGAGCGCGGAAGTCGTATTCCGAACTCATCATGCGTGCGTGGCTAAGTGCGCCTTGCCACGCCTTGTTCCTGCCGTCAGCGTCGAGCCGGGCGTACACGGTGTCGAAGGGAACGCCCTCCTTGGCCTCCTCCACTATCTTGACGGAGTCCTTGATGCCGGCCGGCAGGGAGCAGTCGAGGTAGTTCGACTTCGTGCTGCTGTAGATATAGTGCCCTATGCTGTCCGTGGCGTAGTTGAGTGAATCGAGGGCGTGGCCCAACGCGCCGAGCCCCTTAGTGGCGGCGTTCCTCGTGAAGAGGTTCGGGTCAAGCAGGTTGAGGTTGGTGTCGAACGTTATGATGTCCGTCTCTTCCACGAACGATTCCCTCATATACGGTACGGAAGCCCTCAACATGTTGCCGCTCTGGGTGTCCATGTTGCGGAACCTCTCGCCGTTGTACATTATCAGCTTCAGGTGGGTGTGGTCTTCGGTGCTCAGGATGCGCGCACTGTCCGCCAATACTATCTCGGCGTCCTCGTATCCTCCCTTGGTGGAGTATATCATCATGTCGTAGAGCATGCCCGTCTTCGTGTCCTTGCGCTGCACGAATATGTTGTACCCGGGGATGTTGGAGTAGAAGATGCCCTCGGGAATCTCCAGCTCGGGCGACTTCATCTTCATGCCGTATATCACGGAGTAGAGCTTGCGCGTGGCGTACGGGCTCACCTCGTTCTGGAAGTAGAAACTGAAGACGCATACAGCGAACGAGAACAGGAATACGGGGCGCAGGATGCGTACCAGTGGGATGCCGGCAGCCTTCATGGAGAGAAGCTCGAGTCTCTCGCCGAGGTTGCCGAACGAGATAAGGCTCGCCAGCAGCACGGCGAGCGGCGTGGAAATGGGCACGATGCTCAGGGCGCTGTACCACATGAATTTGGCAAGTATCTCCCACGACAGGCCCTTGCCTATGAGGTCGTCGACGTACCTCCACACGCACTGCATGAGGAAAATGAAAAGAGAAACGAAGAATGCACCTGCAAAGAGTTGCAGATGCGCTTTCATGATAAAAACATCCAGCTTCTTCAGTACTCTCATGTCACCTCATCCAGTTGCCGCGCATGAGAGTCAGACTTCGAAATCGAAACAAGTCCTCTGCACCGTATACGGACGCACCTTGCTGTTCGCCACCGCCACATGTGCGGGATGTGTGGCGTACTGCCTGAGAGCTTCCGCGTCGGAGAGCGTGGAGTCCAGCATCACGTCGCAGTTGCTCGAGGTAAGCCTTCCGTCTGTGTGCACCACCACGTCCAGCAGTCCGGGCACCACTCCTTTCAGACCTTCCAGTCCCTCCTTTATTTCCTTCTTCACCCTGGCGTTTTCCTCTTCCGAAAGTTGGGGATTGAGTGTCCAAAGGATTATATGTTTCACCATATTATATATGTGTTTTGAGATTTTCGGTGCAAAGGTAGCAACTTTATACCGAACGAGAAAGCGTGCGTGTGTTTTTTTGTCCGTTACGCCTCTGCGGCAAGGACAAAGCAAGAGAGAACGCTTTGGGCTGAAGCCTATGCGTCCTCTCTTGCATGTAGTGTGGTCAATGCCACCGTCGTGCCGTCCGTCCAACTTGGCACAGCCGTGCGGCGGGCACAATGTCAGTCGCGCATGAATATGTCGCGTGTGTAGACTTTGTAGTCCACGTCGTCGAGGCAGGTGTCGTAGCGGTTGGCTATGATACACTGCGACTTCTCCTTGAACTCCATCAAGTCGTTCACCACAGTGCTGCCGAAGAAGGTGGAGCCGTTCTCCAGCGAGGGCTCGTATATTATCACCTCCGCACCCTTCGCCTTGATGCGCTTCATGATGCCCTGTATGGCCGACTGGCGGAAGTTGTCGGAGTTGGACTTCATGGTCAGGCGGAATACGCCTATCACGCACTGTCCCTCCTTGGCTGCGTCCCACTCGCCGTTCTCCGTGTACCATCCGGCTTTCCTAAGCACTGCGTCGGCGATGTAGTCCTTGCGCGTGCGGTTGCTCTCCACTATGGCGCTCATCATGCACTGCGGCACGTCCTGGTAGTTGGCCAGCAGCTGCTTGGTGTCCTTGGGAAGGCAGTAGCCGCCGTAACCGAAGGACGGGTTGTTGTAGTGGGTGCCGATACGCGGGTCAAGCCCCACGCCCTGTATGATGGAGCGCGTGTCGAGTCCCTTCATCTCGGCGTATGTGTCCATCTCGTTGAAGTACGACACGCGGAGAGCCAGGTACGTGTTGGCGAACAGCTTCACGGCCTCCGCCTCCTTCATGCCCATGAACAGCGTGGGGATGTCTTCCTTCACGGCTCCTTCCTGCAGCAACTCGGCGAAGATGTGGGCGTGATGCTCGGCGTCCGGGCTCGCTATGGCGGCTATGGCGGCGTTGCCCTCGTTGAAGTTCTCGTCGTCGAGCTTCTTTATCTGCTTGGGATAACCCACTATGATACGCGACGGGTAGAGGTTGTCGTAGAGAGCCTTGCTTTCGCGCAAGAACTCGGGCGAGAAGATGAGGTTGAACTTCTTGCCCTTCAACTCTGGCTTGTAGAGGAACTTGAGAGCGTACTTGACATACAGGCTTCTGCAATAGCCTACCGGGATGGTGCTCTTCACCACCATCACAGCGTCCGGATTGACACTGATGACCAGGTCTATGACATCCTCTATATGGTGCGTGTCAAAGAAGTTCTTCTGCGGGTCGTAGTTCGTGGGAGCCGCTATCACCACGATGTCAGCGTCGCGGTAAGCCGCCGCCCCGTCCAGTGTGGCGGTGAGGTTCAGGTCCTTCTCCATGAAGTACTTCTCTATGTAGTCGTCCTGTATCGGGGAGATACGCTCGTTTATCTTCTCCACCTTCTCGGGTATCACGTCAACCGCCGTCACCTGATGGTGCTGGCTGAGCAATGTGGCGATGGACAGGCCTACGTATCCCGTGCCGGCCACTGCTATCTTCAGTTCGTTAAATGGTCTCATCCTTGTATTTATTTGATTAGTTTCCGCAAAGGTAATTGTTTTGTGCGAGACCTTCGGACTGTTTTGCACCAAGATTCGCGTTTTTGGTAATTCGCGCATAGTTTTTAGTCTTGCCGGACAAAATTGTGTTATCGCCCAATCCCGTTCTGCACCCGACGTCGCCTCACACACGTCCGCGCTTCCGTCTTTAGGTGTCAGTCACATACGTCCGCAATAGCGAAATAAAATCGTTTTATCCCTTTGCACTTCCCAAGCATAGTCGTACCTTTGCAGCCGAATTAAGATAAAAACACATGCAAAGTATCAGGAACATTGCCATTATAGCACACGTAGACCACGGCAAGACCACACTGGTGGACAAGATGTTGCTCGCAGGCAACCTTTTCAGGGAAAATCAGCAGACAGGAGAATTGATGTTGGACAACAACGAACTGGAACGCGAGAGAGGTATCACCATCCTGTCCAAGAACGTAAGCATCAACTACAAGGGCACCAAGATAAACATCATCGACACGCCGGGACACAGCGACTTCGGCGGAGAGGTGGAGCGCGTGCTGAACATGGCGGACGGATGCCTGCTGCTGGTCGACGCCTTCGAGGGTCCCATGCCGCAGACGCGTTTCGTGCTTCAGAAAGCTTTGCAGATAGGGCTGAAGCCCATCGTGGTGGTGAACAAGGTGGACAAACCCAACTGCCGCCCCGAGGAAGTCTACGAGATGGTATTCGACCTGATGTGCGACCTCAACGCCACCGAGGAACAGTTGGACTTCCCCGTGATATACGGCTCTGCCAAGAACGGATGGATGAGCGAAGACTGGAGGAAGCCCACCGAAGACATCACATACCTTCTGGACAGCATACTTGAGCACATACCGGCTCCCGAAGTGCTGGAGGGAACACCGCAGATGCTCATCACCAGCCTCGACTACAGCAACTACACCGGGCGCATCGCCGTGGGACGCGTACACCGTGGCACTCTGCGCGAAGGCATGAACATCACCATCTGCCACCGCAACGGCAAGGTGGAAAAGACGAAGATAAAGGAGCTGCACACCTTCACCGGCATGGGACGGCAGAAGACAGACAGCGTCAGCAGTGGGGACATCTGCGCCATAGTGGGTCTCGACAACTTCGAAATCGGCGACTCCATCTGCGACTACGAGAATCCCGAGCCACTGCCCACCATCGTCATAGACGAGCCTACCATGAGCATGCTCTTCACCATCAACGACTCTCCCTTCTTCGGCAAGGAAGGCAAGTTCTGCACCAGCCGACACATCGCCGACCGTCTGGCCAAGGAGCTGGAGAAGAACCTCGCCCTGCGTGTGGAGACACCGGAAGGATACACCGACCGATGGATAGTGTCCGGACGCGGCGTACTGCACCTGAGCGTCCTCATAGAGACAATGCGCCGCGAGGGCTACGAGCTGCAGGTGGGCCAGCCGCAGGTTATCTACAAGGAGATAGACGGTGTGAAGTGCGAGCCTATAGAGGAGATGACCATCAACGTGCCCGAGGAGTTTGCCAGCAAGATGATAGACATGGTGACGCGCCGCAAGGGTGAGATGACGAGCATGGAGAGCCAAGGCGAGAGAGTGAACATCGGCTTCAACATCCCCAGCCGCGGCATCATAGGGCTGCGCACCAACATGCTCACCGCCAGCCAGGGCGAGGCCATCATAGCTCACCGCTTCAAGGAGTACCAGCCTTACAAGGGAGAGATAACGAGGCGCGTCAACGGCTCGCTGATAGCTCTGGAGAGCGGCACAGCGTACGCATACGCCATAGACCACCTGCAGGACAGGGGCAAGTTCTTCATCGAACCCCAAGACCAGGTGTACGCCGGACAGGTGGTGGGCGAACACGTGCATGACAACGACATCGTGATAAACGTATGCAAGGCCAAGCAGCTCACCAACGTCCGCGCCAGCGGCACCGACGACAAGGCACACATAATACCCGCCACCATCTTCTCTCTGGAAGAAGCTCTGGAATATATCAAGGAGGACGAGTACGTGGAGGTGACTCCCAAGTCGATGCGTATGCGCAAGGTGATACTCGACCATCTGGAGAGAAAAAGAGCCAACAAGTGAACCTATACCCCCATCCTATTATGAAATACACAGCATTCCTGTCCGCCGCACTGGCGATGACGCTCGCCGCCAACCGTCTGCAGGCGCAGGACAACACCGCCACCTACGGCGACATGCCCGAGACTTGGGTCGCCACCGACGGCCTGGGACGTACGCTCCCCACCGCCGACGAGTTCCCTCTCAAGCAGGACGGCAGAGACCGCACCGTGGGCATCTTCTACATCACGTGGCACACGCAGAACCTGCACAACGGCGGCGACTACCGCGCCGACGTATCCAAGGTGCTGGCAGCCGACCCCGAAGCGAGACGGCAGTGGGACAACCCGCAGTGGACGGGACCGTCGTACCACTGGGGAGAGCCTGAGTACGGCTACTTCCTCAGCCAGGACCGATACGTCATCCGCCACGACATCTCCATGCTCGCCGACGCCGGCGTGGACGTGCTCATCATGGACGTCACCAACGCCGTGCTCTACATAGACGAGTGGGAGAAGCTCTTCACCGAGATGCAACGGATGAAGGCCGAGGGCAACAAGGTGCCCAAGTTCTGCTTCTGGGCCTTCAACGGCAACGTCATCACGGTGGTGAAGAATCTCTATGAGAAATACTACCAAGACCTCTGGTTCTACTGGGACGGCAAGCCGCTGCTTCTCTACAACGACACGCCGTCCGTGGACGCCAACCCTGGCGGAGGAGAGAAGAACATGACCGACTATCCGCAGGAGATAAAAGACTTCTTCACGCTCCGCGGCATGTGGTGGGGCTACTGGAACTGGGCAGGCAAGAGATACGTGGGCACCGAAGACCACTGGAGCTTCGGCTACGATCTGGGAGTGAAGGAAGTGGCCGCCCTCACGCCTGAGGAGCTGTGCGCCAAGCACCAGGGCCGCATGGAGGAGATGGCCGTGACACCGGCGCAGCACGCCGTCAGCGCCATAGGCAAGTGCTGGACGCGAAGGGACGGAGAACCGAATCTCAACGAGTACGACATGCCGACGCGTTCATACATACCCTACCTCAAGGAGGAACGCGACGAGCCGGTGAAATACGGAGCGTACTTCCAGGAGAGATGGGACGAGGCTCTGCAGGTGGACCCCGACTTCATATACCTCAACGACTGGAACGAGTGGACAGCGGGCAGATACCGCCAGGGCAAAGACCCGTCGGGACAGGCCGACCTGCACATCGACTTCCTGGGCCGGACGGACAATCCGTTCTATTTCGTGGACCAGTACAACGCAGAGTTCAACCGCACCATCTCGCCCATGAAGGGTGGATGGACTGACAACTACTACATGCAGATGGTGCAAAACATACGCCGGTACAAGGGCGTGGCGCCAATGCCCGTCTACAGCGGCAAGAGCAAGGTGACGGTGGACGGCGACTTGTCTGAGTGGACATCGAAAGCCATATTCACCGACACGAAGGGCGACGTGATACACCGCGACCACGACGGCTACGGCAACCTGCACTATACCGACTCCACCGGACGCAACGACATACTGCGTTCTATGGTGGCAGTGGACTCGCGCAACGTCTACTTCGCCGCCGAAACGGCCGACAAGCTCACGCCGAGCTCAGACCGCAACTGGATGCTGCTCCTCATCAACGCCGACCAGGACGCCGACACGGGATGGCACGGCTTCGACTACATAGTCAACAGAGAGGTGAAGGGCGACGGCATCACCACGCTGAAGCGTTACGACGACGCCACAGACACATGGAAGGCTGTGGCCGACATACCCTTCGCCGTGAAGGGCAACGCCGTGGAGATTTCCGTGCCGCGCAAGCTGCTGGGCAAGAAGGGCAAGAGCGTGGACTTCGACTTCAAGTGGGCAGACAACCCCACCGACCTCGACGACATCATCACGCTGTGCACCACGGGCGACACCGCTCCCAACAGGAGGTTCGCATACCGCTTCACGTGGAGGCAGAGCCGCGCTGACGCATCCGACAACAAGAAATAAGGCAAGAAGGCGGGCATCGTTCCCGCCTTCTTTCATTAAAACATTCCCACAAAAATGAACACATCGCACATACACGCCGCAGGACGCTCTCTGCTCCTGCTGATATTGCTGCTGGCCATGCCGAACGCCGGTTCGGCGCAGAAGCGCGTCCGCTTCGCGCAACTCACGGACATCCACCTCTCGGAACGCACGCCGTCGCACAAGGACGACCTTGAACGCAGCGTGCGTCGCATCAACGCCCTCGACAGCCTCGACTTCGTGCTCGTCACCGGCGACGTCTCGGAAAACGGCGACCGTGCCTCGCTGCTCGAGGCCAAGAAGACACTTGACGGCCTGAAGGTGCCCTACTACGCCGTGATGGGCAACCACGAGACCAAGTGGAGCGCATCGGGCTGCACGGCGTGGAGCGAGGTGTTCGGAAGCGAGCGGTTCGAGACGGACTGCAAGGGCGTACACTTCATAGGCTTCAACACGGGGCCTCTCATGAGGATGGCGTTCGGGCACGTGGTGAAGCAGGACCTGCTGTGGCTGCGCGAGAGGCTCGGCGCGTTGTCGCCCGACGTGCCGGTGGTGGTGGTGACGCACTACCCGCTGCTCTCCGAGGAGATGGACAACTGGCACGAGGCCACCGATCTGCTGCGCCACTTCAACGTGCGGCTGTGCATAGGCGGACACTACCACATCTCCTGCAACTACTCTTACGACGGCATACCCGGAGTGCTCATGTCCAGCTGCTGCCACGACGACGCGCACGCCACGGCGTACGGGCTCTACGAGGCTGACGCGGACTCAATCACGGCGTGGATGTGCGAGGACGGCAAGGAACCGCAGCGCATAGCCGCATACTCCATGCGCGGAGAGATAAAGGACAAGGACGGACGCGTGCTCGCCCCCGACGGACGGGCGTTCGAGTATCCCGACACCGCAGACAACGCCACCTACCCCGGCGTACGCCGCGTGTGGGTCAGGGAGTCCGAGGCGAGCGTGTACTCCTCGCCTGCCGTAGACTCCAAGAAGATTTACGTGGCCGACGACGCCGGCAAGATAACCGCCTGCTCGCTGAAGGACGGCAAGCCTCGGTGGACGTTCGCCACTGGCGGACGCATAGTGGGCACGCCTGCCGTGTACGGCGGCACGGTGGTGGCGGGCAGCGCAGACGGCTGCATATACGGTGTCTCCGCCAAGAGCGGCAAGCTGAAGTGGAAGGTGCGGACCGGCGCGCCGGTGCTGGGAGCCGTGCGCATAGAAGACGGAGTGGCGTACGTGGGAGGCAGCGACAGTTGCATGAGAGCACTGCGCGTCAAGGACGGCGCGGAGGTGTGGAAGTATGAAGGAGTGGACGGATACATAGAGACTATGCCGCTGGTGACCGAAGACCGCGTACTCTTCGGGGCGTGGGACTGCACGTTCTACTGTCTCTCGCGCCGTGACGGCTCGCTGCTGTGGCGGTGGAAGGTGGACAAGGAGGACATGCACTACAGTCCGGCGGCGGTATGGCCCGTGGCGGCCGACGGCAAGGTGTTCATAGCCGACCCCGAGCGCGCCCTCACAGCCATAGACCTGCAGAGCGGGCGCACGGTGTGGCGCACACAGCAGTCAATGGTGCGCGAGACGGTGGCCCTCAGCGAAGACAAGGAAAAGATATACAGCAAGACCATGCGCGACAGCCTGGTCTGCTACTCCACCGCCGGCGACACGCCGCGCGAGTTGTGGAGCTGCTGCGTAGGCTTCGGTTACGACCATGCGCCTTCCATGCCCCAGGAAAAGGAGGGCGTGGTGTACGGCGGCACGGTGAGGGGACTGGTCTACGCCGTGGACGCGCAGACGGGCCGTCTGCTGTGGCGCCACCGCGTGGGCAGCTCGCTCGTCAACACCGTGGTGCCCCTCGCACGGCGCCGCGTGCTCTACACCAGCAGCGACGGCGGCGTGGGCCTGCTGGAATGGTAAGGGCGAGGAACTACCCTCGCCCCGTGCGCCTATCTCCTTATCACCGTCACGTCCGCCGGCTTGCGTTTCTTCTCCGTAGGCTCAAACCCCCCGGCAGGCTTGCCGACGGGGATTATCACCAGGGGTGACTCGTCCGCCGACAGTCCGAACAGCTCGCTGCACAGGGCGGCATCGAAGTTGCACACCCAGCAAGAACCCAGGCCCAGATCGGCGGCGGCCAGGCAGATATGCTCAGCCGCTATGGCGATGTCTATGTCGCCGTGGCGCTTGCCGTCCCGGCGCACCCACTCCTCGTCGTGGCGGACGGTGCAGAGTATGTATAGCGGAGCCTCGCTCAGCCACTCGCGCTTGTAGCACCTCTGCAGCGATGCTCTGTCCTCCGCCGACGTCATGACGTAGAACCGCCACGGCTGCAGGTTCACGGCCGAGGGTGCCAGTCGCGCGCACTCCATGATGTAGTCTATCTGTTCCTCACTGACGGGTTCGCCGCTGTACGAGCGAACCGAATACCTTTTCTCTGCCAAAGTCTTGAAATCCATTTGCTGTTTCCTTTAAGTCCGCGCAAAGTTACTGATTTTTCCTTTTACGCACAACAGCCGACAACCTTTACCGCCGCTCCGTAGTAGTCGTGTTTGCGACAAACGCAACCCAAGCAAGGGCGGTAGTAGGAGCGTTTGCGACAAATGCGACCCTTGCGGTGATGGCAGCAGGAACGCATCTCCGAGGTACGACATTGCCACTGACTCTATTGCGAAGGCATTTCGTCGTATTTCTTTCTCGGGTCGCGTTTGGCGCAAACGCTCCTCCTATGACGCGTCTCGGAAATCCAGGCCTACTATGTTTCCGCCGTTAGTTTTCGCGTTTGCGACAAATGCGACCCTTGCGGTGATGGCAGCAGGAACGCATCTCCGAGGTACGACATTGCCACTGACTCTATTGCGAAGGCATTTCGTCGTATTTCTTTCTCGGGTCGCGTTTGGCGCAAACGCTCCTCCTATGACGCGTCTCGGAAATCCAGGCCTACTATGTTTCCGCCGTTAGTTTTCGCGTTTGCGACAAATGCGACCCTTGCGGTGATGGCAGCAGGAACGCATCTCCGAGGTACATTCTTGCCCTCGCTCATGCACGAAGCCTTCTCCGCCTCTCACGTAATGCCGTCGTATTAGTACGACGATATGTTTTCGCTCGTTTTTGCTCCGTCGTATTAGT